>NZ_FPHO01000002.1:1200000-1520001 GCF_900117455.1 Hyphomicrobium sp. CS1GBMeth3 | reverse complement strand
CCGTGTAGGGGCCTGAGGCGTCGTAGACCCTTACCGGGGCTTCGCCGCTCTCCGGTGTCAGCGTGATCTCGCGAAGCGGTACGGCGAGGTCGGGTGCGGCTTCCGGTGCGACGTAAAGCTTGCGCGAACTCGGGAGCGCGCCCGTGGTGACCTTAACGGGCGTCATGTCGGCCGTGCGTGTCGGCTTGTTCATCGAACGTGCGCTCCTATATGTTCCGCCGACTATCGCGTCGACAAGCGTGTTAGTCGGAGCGCAAAGCGCGTGCCAAGGACAACCGGCCTTTTTTGCAGGAATTTCCTGCGCAGCTCACCCGCTTGCGTCACGTGTTGCAGCGGACTGTCGCATTCGCGTTTCATAAGGACCGCGCGCTGGACGTTTGATTTCGTCCGTCGTTCCTCCACCGGGGCGCCCAGAGGAAGCAATGAAGGCAGGGGCAGCACGTTATTTCCGTCGAATGCACAGGGCTCGCACTCGGGTTCAATGAGCGGCGTTCGCTTGGCACGCCACTTGCTGGCGAAGAGCGCTGGGGCGTTTGCTGTCTCGCCTCATATTGTCGTTGTTGGGAGCCTGAAATACTTCAATATACTGAAGATGCAACGTTCTTCGAGACGAGCACGGCACGGTCAGGGTTCACGCAGCTGATTGCGAATTCGATGCTCGTTTCGTGGCCCTTGGGAAGGCTGCGAGGTTTTCCAGGGGGGAGGCGGCTCGCCTTACACCCTTCTCCCAATCGACGAGGCGAGCCGCCTCACGTTTTTTCCGTTTCCGATTGCTGTCAGCCCGCGCTGCCAGCGCGTTGACAGGATGACCCGATGCACTTGGTCGTGAACGGCTCCGATCTGATGGCCGACGTTTCCACGTTGTCTGAGCTTGTCGCAGCTCTCGGCTATGCGGGCACTGCCGTGGCGACGGCGGTCAATGGCGAATTCGTGGCAGCGGCGCGGCGTGATGTGGTTGGCCTCGCGGATGACGACCTTGTCGAGATCGTCGCAGCCCGGCCAGGAGGGTAGACTGGTGATTGTTTACGGACAAGAACTCGCGTCCCGCCTGTTGCTCGGTACTGCTCTCTATCCGTCTCCCTCGGTCATGGCTCAGTCGATCCGAGTCGGGAAGGCGGGCGCCGTGACAGCGTCGATCCGGCGCGAGTCCGTTGGTAAGGCTCAGACGTCGCGCCGCTTCTGGGACCAATTGCTGGAGCTGCGGCTGCCTATTTTGCCGAACACGGCCGGCTGCCAGACGGTGAAGGAAGCTGTCACGACCGCCCACATGGCGCGCGAGATCTTCAACACCATCTGGATCAAGCTCGAGGTCATCGGCGAGCAGGACACGCTGCAGCCAGATGTCTTCGGCCTCGTAGAAGCCGCGCGCATCCTCAACGAGGAAGGGTTTCAGGTCTTTCCCTACACGACCGAAGATCTGGTGGTTGCGGAGAGGTTGCTCAGCGCGGGCTGCCGGGTTCTCATGCCCTGGGGTGCGCCGATCGGCTCCGCGCGGGGCCTCAACAACGCCTACGGATTGCGGACCCTTCGCGCGCACTTTCCGGACATCCCGATCATCGTGGACGCCGGGCTCGGTGTTCCCAGCCATGCCTCGCAGGCCATGGAACTCGGATGCGATGGCATTCTGCTGAATACCGCCGTGGCCAAAGCGGTCGATCCACCGCAGATGGCGCTGGCCTTCTCGAAGGCAGTCGAGGCAGGGCGACTTGCCTTTCTCTCCGGCGCGCTCGAGCCACGTGACATGGCCCACCCATCGAGCCCGATCGTGGGTAGGCCGCTTCTGGCAGGTCAATGATGGGAGTTCGGGCGTCGATCATCGCAGCCAATTCAACTTAGACCCTTCCAGGTTCCTATGGTCACCCTCATAGATACGCTCAAGAATCGGCCTCGACATCCCGAGAAAGTGAAGCGGCCGGATTCGCCCCCTCCGCCGCGTCCGGACTGGATTCGCGTCACGCTCTCATCCGTCCTTGAGCTGAACCAGACGCTCTCCATCGTGCGCGAACACAGGCTCAAGACGGTCTGTGAGGAAGCCGCATGTCCCAATCTCGGCGAGTGCTGGTCGAAGCGGCACGCTACGCTGATGATCATGGGCGATACGTGCACGCGCGCGTGCGCCTTCTGCAACGTCAGGACGGGAATTCCGCGGCCATTGAACGATCATGAGCCGGAGGAGGTCGCGTCGGCTGTCGCCAAGCTGGGTCTCAGGCACGTCGTCATCACATCCGTGGATCGCGACGATCTCGCGGATGGAGGCGCGGAACATTTTGCAAAAACGATCGAGGCTGTACGCGCTCGCGCACCGGGCGCTACGATCGAGGTGCTGACGCCGGATTTTCTGCGCAAGAGTGGTGCGATCGAGGCGGTGATGTCTGCCCAGCCCGACGTATTCAATCACAACCTTGAGACTGTTCCATCGCTCTACCTCAAGATCCGTCCAGGCGCACGCTACTTCCATTCCCTTAGATTGCTGCAAATCGCAAAGGAATTAAACCCCGACGTTTTCACGAAATCGGGCATCATGGTGGGGCTCGGCGAAGAGCGAGACGAGGTTCATCAGGTCATGGATGACCTGAGGTCCACCGGCGTCGATTTCCTGACGATCGGCCAATACCTCCAGCCGACGCTCAAGCACGCGCCGCTCGTCCGCTATGTGACTCCCGAGGAGTTCGACGCCTACCGCCGGGTCGGACTGGCGAAAGGGTTCCTTCTAGTCTCGTCGTCACCGCTGACCCGCTCGTCGCATCATGCCGATGAAGATTTCGATCGCCTTCGCGCTGCGCGCAAGTGACAATGTCGCGCTGCCCCGTGTATAGGGCAAGCCGCGAGCTTCTTGAATAAGGCGTCCTAGGAGCGCCCCTCAGCGGCATAGGCAAGCCTTAGGCCGCCCCAATGACGGCCAGCGACGAGCACGGGGGACGACACGTCCATCATCGGGACTTTGCGACCTTGCCCCATGTCGCGCTGATAAGTCTGAACCAGGAACGGATCGCGATTGCTTCCGGCCGCCTTGCCGACTCGGTCATTGAAGATCCGCCGATTGCGGCAGTTGGCTGCGTTCCAGACCGGGTCCGAGCCTTGGGGTTGAGAGAACTTGCTGTTGTGCGTCGGGATGTACCCGTTCCTGTCTATGGGGACGCAGAAGACGACTCGATCGCTGAAGGACTGGGCATCCTCAAGCAGGTCGCGGAGGATGCGATCGAAGGCATCGACGTAGCGGGTATTGAATTGCTCCGGGTTGGTGCCGGGCACACGCACGTAGTCCGTATCGAAGACATCGTCCAAGGTCAGTGCGCCGTTAGCGACGGCCTCGTCGAGCTTTTTGGATACGAGGGCTGCGCGCCGCATCACCTCCTGAACAAAGGGTGTATCGGTGGACTGCATGCCGGAGTCGACGGTAATCGCTAGAAGCTTCTCGCCCGAACGCTCCAGCACCGTGAGGCGCTTGTCGATATGGGCGATGTTGAGCGCCGACTCTCCGAACCCGTTCGCGAGACGGTCGATCCCGTCCACGAGCATTCGCCCGCGCTCTTCGATGGCAGCGACGCGCGTCGTGATGCCCGAGGTTTCCTCCGCAATGCCAACGACAGTTGCTTCTATACCGTCGAACGTAGCGGCAAGGTGGGCGTTGCTGGTGCTCACGGCAGCGGCGATCTCGGCGCTGCACTGGCTTTGTTCGATCAGTTGTTGCACCTCGAGGGCCAGATCGTTCATCGTCAGCGCGATTTCGCGCGTAGCCGCTGCGGTTTGTCCGGCGAGCGCCTTGACCTCCGATGCAACGACCGCAAAACCCTTTCCCGCTGTTCCGGCGCGCGCGGCCTCAATAGTGGCATTCAGCGCCAGCAGGTTCGTCTGACTCGCGATTGCATTGATCCCGTTCGCGACCTTGCCCACCTTGCCCAGGGCCTCCTGCACGCCGCTGAGAAGGTTGCGTTGCTGCGAGACGGTACCGACGAGCGCGTCCACTCCGTCGATGGAGTCCCGGAGCTTTGCAAGAGACTGCGCAACCTCTGTCCGCGCGTCCTCGACGATCCTGAGACTGGAGGCGGCACCGTCGGCGATCCGCGCGTTGTCGGCGCCAAGCTCGTGCATCTCGGTTCGGATCTCCGAGAGCTGCCCGGCCTGCCTCTGCATCCGGTCAGCAAGCTCGCCCACGCTGCAGGCGACGTCCACGATGCCGTGACCCACTCCACTCGCTTCCGAGGCGAAGCGCCGGATGATTCCGCCTGTCGAAATCGAGCTTTCCGGCGCCGTGCCTTTGGAGCTATCGATGACCGGCTTTTCGATCGTGAGGTTGCAGGGCTTGTTCACTGTTCACCCGTCGAAAGACGCGCACCGACTCAGCCATCACACGGGAGCAATTCTCACCGTGGTCGGTCAATTCCTCCAAAGTCGAGTCTGTGTCGAATTTCACAGCAGCTGCGACTTTTACTCCGCACACAGCTTGAGCGCGTACAGCAGGAAGCTATTTCGATTTCGGCTTGGCGCGCGCGATCCCCTCCTGTCGAAGATAGGAGATGACCTGCCAGATTTCCGTTTCCGAATAGGTCCCCTCGAACCCGCCCATGAGGGTGCCAGGCCGCCCGTTGAGGATGATGTCGAACACGATTGTGTCGTCGGCTCCACCGTTGGGGCGGAACAGGCCCTCGATGAGGTTGGGTGCGCGGGCGCCGAGGCCGTTGGGGCCATGGCAGAAGAGACAGGTGTTACTATAGAGAGTCTTGCCGGCCTCGATCGCCGCGGCTTGACCTTCGAGCGGGTTCTTCTTCTCCGCAGCGTCGTCAGCAAATGTGTGCGCTGCGCCTGCAGCAAGTAGCAGTGCCGTCGTCATCGACAGCACAGCCGTCCATTGTTTCATCTTCCGGCGGCTCCTGGATCTGAGAGAAGTGGCACGTCGGCATAGGCCAACGTGCCGCTTGAGGCTATTTGCCCTTGTGGATTGCAAATACGAACAGGCTGCCGCCGAGCTGGCGTGTCTTGAGCCATTCGCCATAGACTAGCGGCCAGATGCTGCCGCCGCCCGGTCCCGCCAGGATGGCGACGTACTGGGTGTCACCCACCATGAAGGTCGTGGGGTTGGAGTGGATGCCCGTTCCCACATTGAACTCCCACAGCGTCTCACCCGTATCGTCCTTGATGGCGCGGAAGACACCTTCGGCATCGCCGTTGAAGACGAGGCCGCCGGCAGTCGCCAGCATTCCGCCCGTTGCGGGTGTATTCTGACGGCGGGACCACACCAGCTCACCCGTCGTGCCGTCGAATGCCTTCACATATCCGCCGCCAGGATTGAGGCGCAAAACGTCCGTTCCCAAGAACCACTGACCTGGTTTGAACTCCTGCTTCTTCGCGGCGAGGTCCATGGACATGTCGCGACCGGGAACATAGATGTACCCGGTTCTCTTGCTGTAGGCGGCAGGCACCCATTCCTTGCCACCGTCGAGAACGGGCGCGATGTCTTTGGTCTCCTTGCCGTAGGTCGGGATCTTGTTGGGATCGGCCTCCGGCCGGCAGTTATCACCCCAGCTCTTCACCCAATTGACCCGCTGCATTGCCGCGACCCAGTTGCAATTGTAGGTCTCCCGATCGATCGAGTAGAGATGCCCGTTCCGATCGGCGTGGAGCCACACCTTGCGGTTCTGCTTGTCGGTGATGAGGATGACCTCGTTGGTTCCGTCATAGTCCCACACATCGTGAGGGGTGTATTGGAAGTGGCCTTTGATCGCACCGGACTTCACATCGACTGCGATTGTCGATCCCGTATACAGGTTGTCGCCGGGGCGAACGCTGCCGTCGAAGTCCGGGACCGGATTGCCCACGCCCCAAAGCAAGAGACCCGTTTCTTTGTCATAGGACCCCGGGAGCCACGGCGTTCCACCCGCCGTCTTCCAGGAGTCGCCGCCCCACGTATTTGCAATCTCCTCCTTTCCCGTCACGGGAACGGTGTGTGTCTTCCAGGCTTCCTCTCCGTCGTCGCCATTTAGAGCGTAAATCGTGCCCGGGTTGGCGCCGACATCGCCACCCGAGTTTCCAATCAGGATCTTGTTGTCGACGACGACCGGCATGGAGGTGAAGATCTCGCCGGTCCTGTAATCGCCGAGCTTCGTTTCCCAAACGACCTCACCGGTGTGGTTGTCGAGCGCAACGACGTGTGTGTCGAGCGTCGCGAGAATTACTTTATCCTCATAGGCGATCACGCCGCGGTTTACGTCGCCGCAGCAGAGCTTCGGACCAAGATCGGGAGGGAGCTTGCGATCATAGCGCCAGAGAACCTTGCCGGAGACGCCGTCGATGGCGAAGACGCGGTTCTGGCTCGATGATACGTAAAGGCGGCCGTTCACAGCTGTAATCTGGGAATCTTGCGCGCCGAGAACGCCGAACGAAAGGTTCCATTTGGCGACGAGATCGCCGACATTCTCCGCGTTGATCTGCGAGAGAGGCGAATAGCGCGTGCTCTCGTAGTCGCGGCCATACATAAGCCAGTTGTTCGGATCCTTGTCCGCATTCAACAGCATGTCCTCGGTGACGTAGTACTCGACGTGTTTGCCATCGAGCGTCGAGACGCCGAGTGAAACCGCAGGTGACGTGCAAATGCTTATTGCTGCGTTTGCCAGCAATGCGCCCTTGAGGCTATTTCTCCAGCCCTTCATTTAAGTGTCGCTCCCTAACTGCTATGCTATTTTTGGGCGATCCGAGCGGATCGCCGTGAGGTCGGCAGCAGCTTGGGTGCAGCCACCATGCCAGAGATGGGAAGAATGTCCGGGCTGGGGATATCAATGACTTAGGCGCCGCCCTGCGGACTTAGCATGGGGAGGTGGCTGCCACACGTGTCGCGGCGGCAATACGCTCAGGTCGCGTAAGCACCTTTCAAAGCATGGTTTGCTTCGCGCGAAGAGCAAAGAGCAGGCAACATTTCATTGTTGCCACGCCTCCGCGCTTCGGCAGGGAGGCGCGACTGGCCCGGTTTGCAAACGCACGCGCGGTAAGGGTGCGAGCCAAACATCTAACGCGTTACAGCGGCGAAACTTTCCCGGGGGGACTGGGGGACGGAGGTTCAAATCCTCCCGCTCCGACCATTTATCTCAGAGACTTACACATCCCGTGTCTCAGGCACCCCAGACCGGTTCCCGAACGCGGCTATTGGGCAAAGCAACAGGCTGGCAGGATGTGTCCAAGAAGCCCCTGCCACCATTGAAGGCGGGTACGCCAGCGCGCGTCATCATACATCCCCCGAGCAAGCGGCCTCCGTCACCGGAGCCGCCACCTGTCCCAACCAGTGTGCGCGAAGCGATCGAAAACGAGCTGACGACAGGCAAGCCCATCATCGTTCCGGCAACGCTATCAAGTCCGCACCGGATTGTCGCGACCTGGCTGCAGGACGACCGGGAGAAGCGACGAGAGAGTCGCTACGATCCCTGGCGCCGCAATCTGTACAAGGCGATTGATGCAACCGATCTCGACAAACGCCGGATACGCATTCTGACTGGAGGTGCGCGGATACAAGCTCGTCGTTGACCAATACAATCGCCGTGGTGTGCAGATCGTGCTTGGCGATGAGAAGGTCGACCTGCAGCTGACCGAGCGCATTCAACAGGTTCGACGCAAACTTACCGAGAAAGAGAAAACGGACCGGGTCCATCTCTCCACGAGTGAGAGATGGACCCAGGAAAAAGTACCGACCGGCGAATTGGTCCTGACGTTCAAGAACCCTGACAGATACCACATGATGAAGGAGTGGCGGGAGACGCTGGATTCGCCGCTTGAGAAGAGGCTTGATGAAGCGGTCGCGGGACTCGCCGGAATATTCGAGGAACTTCGCCTTATCTGTGTTCACGAAGCCGAGGCACGAGCTAGGCAAGAAGAGCGTTGTCGCGCTGAAATGGACCGGAAGCGCGAAGCGATCCGATCCCGCCGACTGCTGAACCAATCCCAGAACTGGCAGACGGCTGCGGATCTTAATGAACAATCAGCTAAAGGAATGTCTCGGAACACGACCGCAAGTCCTCTAGCTTCGGACATGTGTCCTGGAGCCGGTTCAGGTCAACCGTACAGAGCTGCAGCGAATGCCTCGTGCCGCATGGCTCATTCGGCCGGAACGGCCTAGGACTAACGCTTGGGTTTGCGCACAGCTCTCACCATTCCGCCGGTGCCACCGCCGCAGAAGAAGAGATCGCCGCCATTGGATTCAAGGCCCGATACGCCAACACCTTGCGGCATCTCGATCAGCTCCAGCACTTCGCCCGATTGCGGATCGACCCGGCGAAGATCGCTTTTCTCTTCTTCCCAGGTGCCGTGCCAAAGCTCCTTGTCAATCCAGGTAACGCCGGTCACGAAGCGGTTCGAATCGATGGTGCGGAGGATCTTCCCGCTCTCCGGATCGACCTGATGGATCTTGCGGTTGCGATGCTGCCCGACCCAGAGCGAACCCTCGGCCCAGGCCATGCCCGAGGCGCCGCCGTCGGGCGTCGGGATGCATGACACGACGCGGCCGC
Organism: Hyphomicrobium sp. CS1GBMeth3; assembly: GCF_900117455.1. NCBI lineage: Bacteria > Pseudomonadati > Pseudomonadota > Alphaproteobacteria > Hyphomicrobiales > Hyphomicrobiaceae > Hyphomicrobium > Hyphomicrobium sp. CS1GBMeth3. Next base: position 1,511,512 of record NZ_FPHO01000002.1, on the reverse strand, counting down.
TCTCCGGATCGACCTTCTGGATACGGTTGCCCGAAATCTGGAACAGGTATTTGCCATCAAATGCGGTTCCGGCATGCGCCGGGACATTGAGCGACCTCACTGTCGTGCCGCGCTCCGGATCGACTGCCTTCAACGTGTCTCCGGCTGCGATCCAGATATTGGTGCCGTCATAGCTCACTCCACCCACCTGATCGACATCGGGAAACGGGCCGTATTCGCGCACGATTTCCGCTGTTGAGCGCTTCATGGTTCACCTGCCTTCGCAAGATCCATCGTGCTCACAACCTAGCTGCTGGGCATCGCGGTCGGGAGTAACAAGCTTGTCGGGAATCCGGGCACGGGCGGCGCCATCCAGCGCCTCGCCCGCGCCTTGCCGACCGCCTGCACCTTTCCCGCTGCAAGAAGCTCATCCAGCGCGCGCTGCACGGTCCGCTGGCTTGCTCCGAGCGCCAATGCAAGCGCCGAGCTCGACCAGCTCTCGCCATCTCCGAGAAGTGCGAGTACATGTGCGTTGGCTTCGCCCGTCAGAGGGGCTAGCACCACGGGATCACGCGCACCACGCGGGCATAGCGAAAAGCCGTCGCTAGTCGCTTCAATGCTGGCGATAGTGCTGAGCAATTTCCGGAGCCTGCCGATCTCGACGCGCAGCCGCACGCGGTGCGATTCATCCACGTGCTTCGCGCCGAATGCGCGGGAGAGAAGCGTTGCCCGTGATGCGCCGCCGGGGGAAGCCTCGGCAAGGCTGCGCGCCAGAGCAAAGAGCACAGGCCGGGTCTCGAGTGGGATCACTTGTCCAGCTTGAGCAATGACATGGCGGCAAGCATCGATGACGAGCGCCTTTGATGCCAGCAGCGTTTCGACATCTTCGAGCCGGACCGTGTTCTGCTTGCCGCGGGCGATCATCCGCGCAGCAGGAATTTCGAGACTCTCGGCTGCGCTTTTGACCTCGGCAGCGAGCGATGCGATGCCGGTTTGACGCGCAATCGCGCTCGCCCGCTCCAGGGCGGCACGGGCCGCCTTGATGCGCAGCCGCCGCATGGCGATGCCGGCATTGACGAGTTCGAAAGACGCTCGTGATGCAGGTGACAGCGGCGCAGGATTAAATGCTGCGAGCAGGCGCTCAGCCTCATCCAGTCGTCCGACTAGAAGCAGATAGCGGGCTTTCAAATAACGTGCATGCGCGGCGTTGGCGTGATCTTCATGGCGACGAAGTACCTGAAAGGCATTGTCGAGCGGTTTCAGGGGTGAGCCGAGATCGCGGCAGACGAGGGCAATCTCGGCTTCGGCAGTGACGCACCGTGCGCGGGCGAGGGCTTCTCTCGGGCCGAAGGCACGGGCAGCCTGCCGCAGGAGCATCCTTGCTCTGGCAAGATCGCCAAGCTGGGCCATGGCAATGCCGCGCAGTGCGAGCGCCGGCGGATCATCGCGCAGGGCGATGTAGTTCAGGGCGCCAAGCGCATCACCCGATGCGAGCGCGCGGGCGCCTGCTGTGATCAGCGAGTCCATTCAAATCCCGACACACTTGTCACTCCCAGTGGGTCCGTGATGGCCAATATATCTACCTCACGATCAACGCCAGGGACATCACGGCCAATGCGGCAGTGAATCCCGGTCAACAAACGGAGACCCATCATGACGACGCATGCGATCGTATCACGGGACAAGTGGTTGGAAGCGCGGCGTGACCTGCTTGCCGTGGAAAAGGACCTGACGCACCGTAGCGACCAAGTGGCTGATCTGCGGAGAAAGCTGCCCTGGGTGCGTGTCGAGAAATCCTACGTATTCGACGGGCCAGATGGAAAAATATCGCTGGCCGATCTGTTCGCCGGCCGCAGCCAGCTTCTGGTGCAGCATTTCATGCTGGCACCGGGCTGGAACGAGGGCTGCAAGAGCTGCTCCTACATGGCCGACCATACGGACGGCATGACCGCAAACCATGCTGGCAGCAGAAAAAACGTTAGGTGGATCCGCACTTCTGTTCCGAAAAGGCGGACCAACGTGACCGACCAACCCATCATGGTGTTCCCTTCTCCTAGGTTCCGCCTTCAGCCGCGCCAAGCGCGACGTGCACTGATTGGACCGCCGGGACGAAACTAAAAATTCCCTTCAACCTTTTATGAAGTCCCCCAATTGGGGGATTTGGCCGTGGAGCCGACTTGGCGGACGTGAGCCGTACGGGAATTTTGACCCAAATGTATGGACCGGGTGCTCTCAATGATCAGTGGTTCTATCTATAACCCCCCGGGACCAGGCTGCGGGGTCCCTTTTGACTGCAATGTAGAAGTGTGCTGTTAGCCAATTATCCGACTAAAGACCACAGAGGGTTTTTATTTTGTGACGGTCTGGTATGGTGCCGGCCCATGGGGAGTTGCCGCACCTGGCTGGAGGCTAGGATGCGATTTTTAAGCGTTCAAACTCAGTGCGCCCCGCGGCAACCGCAAGCATCCCTCCAGCTTAGTCTCCGAACTTTCCATTCCAGGTTCCTGCGCGTCACTGCGAGACCCTCGTGGCGGCCGGATCATGTGGCACGCGCACGACCTGAAGCGTCGTCGCGAGCGGGAGGGCACTTGGCCCCAATACCATCCTACGCTGCACGTGACTGCCACTGATCACGCTGAGGTGGGAGCGCCGTGTTCCCTCCTTAAAACCCAAGGGAGGACGTTATGTCCGATATGTCCGTTCTCAAAGCCGGGATGCTGCGCGGCAGTGTTCTACTGGTCACTTTAAGTCTCGCGCCGTTCATGAACACGGCACCGCGCGCCGATACCGTCACTCCCGAGGATGCGCAGAGCATCGCACGCGACGCGTACATCTATTTTTATCCGCTGATCACAATGGATGTCACGCGGAAGCAACTTACGAACATCGAAGCCGGAAAATCGGAAATCGGCGGACCGATGAACTTGTTCAACAACGTCCCGGCGTTTCCGACCGCCGATATGAGGGCCGTCGTACGGCCCAACTTCGATACGCTCTATTCAAGCGCATGGCTCGATCTCACCAATGAGCCGGTCGTCGTGTCCGCGCCCGATACGAACGGTCGCTACTATCTGCTCCCCATGCTCGACATGTGGACCAACGTGTTTGCTTCGCCCGGGTCACGAACCACCGGAACGCAGGCGGGTGACTTCATCGTGACACCACCCGGCTGGACCGGAGCGGTTCCGGCGGGCATCACTCGGATCGACGCACCCACTCCTTACGTCTGGATCATCGGCCGTACCAAGACGGACGGGCTGCCTGATTATGACGCCGTCCACAAAATCCAGGCGGGCTACAAGATCACGCCGCTTTCGCAGTGGGGCAAAAAGCCAAAGCCGATCGAAGCCAAGATCGATCCCAGCATCGACATGAAGACGCCGCCGAAGCGTCAGGTCGATACGATGGCGGCTAACACCTACTTCAAGTACGCCGCCGAGCTACTCAAGATGCATCCGCCGCAGATCACCGATCAACCGATCATAGCTCAGATGAAGCGGATAGGAATCGAGCCCGGAAAGAGCCTTGATATCGCCAGCCTCGACCCCGCCGTTCAGCAAGCGTTAGAAGATGCGCCGGCCGAAGCGCAGAAACTCATGGCGCGGAAGGTTCCGACCCTGGCCCGCGTCGCGAATGGCTGGTCGATGAACACTGACACGATGGGTGTTTACGGCAACTACTATCTGAAGCGCGCGCTCGTTGCGCAAATTGGTCTCGGCGCCAACCTTCCCGAAGATGCGATCTACCCGCTGAACCTCGGTGACTCGACCGGCAAGCCACTCGACGGCACCAACAACTATGTCCTTCATTTCGCCAAGGGAGACATGCCTCCCGTATCAGCCTTCTGGTCGGTAACGCTCTACGACACAGAGGGCTTCCAGGTCGCGAACCCGCTCAACCGCTTCGCGGTCTCGAGCTGGATGCCGTTTAAGTTGAACGCTGACGGCTCTCTCGATCTCTACTTCCAGAACCAGAGCCCGGGCGCCGACAAGGAAGCCAACTGGCTGCCGGCGCCGACTGGACTATTCAATCTCACCATGCGTCTTTATGGACCCAAGTCCGACGCGCTCACCGGAAAATGGTCTCCGCCGGCCGTGACGCGGAGCGGAAGCGCTGCGGTTGGAACGAGCGCAGGAGTGGAAGGGAAGGAGTGAGCTTGCGGCGCGATGGATGCTGCTTCGCGGACGCGGAAGGCCGACTGATGTAGGCTTTTGGCCCTGCGAGCCAACAGCCAAGTGGCGGGTTTTGGGGCATCGCGGCAGTGCAGGATCGGCAGAAGCCGGTTGGCGGTCTGTCCCAGAGCGTACCGGCACATCTTCTGGTCGCCGTTGCCGCAGGGTTGGGATATGGGAGCCGCTCTGCCGGAGGCCAGCTCGGGCACGCTCGACATCCCTCGCTTCCTCCTGGAGCAACGGGACGCTGAAGGATGGGACGTCCTTCAGCCAAGCAGTCGAGAGCTTACGAGTGAGGTGCTTGACTTTCCACAGCCGGGGGCGACCAGCAGTGCGGCGCGAGAGTGACGCTTGGCTGCAAAATCGTGTAAGCTTGCTCGATGGTCGAAGAGTTCTTCCGCACAGCCGTCTGACCGTTCGTCCCTTTGCAACGGACGATCTCGATGATCTCGCGCGCATTTCATCCGACCCGACGTCGTACGATTTACCGACGATGGAAAGCCTCTAGGTCGAGACCTCACAGAGCTCTGGATTGTGCGCTCCCGCCAAAACGTGGAAAAGTTCGGATACGGAACCGGCGCCTTGATCGAGAGATCGAGCGGCCGCTTTATTGGCTGGGCGGGCTTTGCGCGTCCGGAAGACGCGCCCGAGGAGATCATCTACGGTTTCGAGAAGTGCGCATGGGGAAATGGCTACGGTACCGAGATTGTCGCAGGCCTCGTCCGCTTCGCTTTCGAGAAACTGAACTGTTCGGAGCTTAGGGCGACCGCATATCCAGAAAATGTGGTCTCGCATCATGTCCTGCGGAAGCTCGGCTTCGAAAGTGTGCCTTGGGACAACAAGGACGCCCTTTTTTTATGCTGACGAAGCCAACCTCGCAGGCTTCGCGAGATGCCTGACGCCTCAATCGGGCCGGCGAGCGGTAGAATTGCACTCGGCGCTAATCCATACCCGTCAACTGCCGCTCCGAAATCGGCAGAATGAACATGCGAGGCGACGCCTCCCATGCGAACCGTGGCAGTGCAGTGCACTTCGCAGAGTTGCGGCGATGCGGTCTTTGACGCCAACCTGTGGGCGCTGGACCGACTTCCGGGTGTAAACAGGATCGGGTACAGTCCCGTTTGCCAATCTTCTCCCGACACGGGGATAGCGAGACATGACGAGCTACGTCCTCGCCATCGATCAGGGCACTACGTCCTCGCGAGCCATCGTATTTTGCGCCAACATGACGATCGTGGCCATCGCTCAGGAGGAGTTGCCACAGCATTATCCGGCACCAGGCTGGGTCGAGCACGATGCGGAGGACATCTGGCGCACCGTACTCTCAACAGCTCGATCCGCGCTCGCTGGGGCAGGGCTCACTGCGCGCGAGATTGCCGGCATAGGCATCACCAACCAGCGCGAGACAATCTTGATATGGGAGCGTGCGACTGGCCAGCCAATTCACCGCGCCATCGTTTGGCAGGATCGACGTACGGCCGACGTTTGCCAGCAATTGAAAGACGACGGCCACGAACCGCGCATCTCCGCCGCTACCGGGCTACTGGTCGACCCCTATTTCTCGGGCACCAAGATCGGTTGGCTCCTAGACCGCGTGCCCGGCGCGCGCGAGCAGGCCGATCGGGGAGAACTGGCCTTTGGCACGATCGATAGCTTCCTACTTTGGCGGCTTACCGGCGGTCGAGTGCATGCGAGCGACGTCACCAACGCCGCCCGCACGCTGTTGTTCAACATTCACCGCAACGAATGGGATGCGGGGCTTTGTGAGCTTCTGAATGTGCCCATGAGCCTCCTTCCTGAAGTACGCGACTGCGCCGCCTCCTTCGGACACACGGCGCCGGAGCACCTCGGTGGCGACATCCCGATTCTTGGCATGGCGGGTGATCAGCAGGCCGCGCTGATTGGCCAGGGCTGTTTCCAACCCGGTATGATGAAATCGACCTACGGCACGGGATGCTTCGCCGTCCTCAACACCGGACACAAGGCTATTGCCTCAAAGAACCGGCTCCTGACCACCATCGGCTACCGGCTCGACGGTGTAACGACGTACGCGCTTGAGGGTTCGATCTTCATAGCTGGCGCCGCCGTTCAGTGGCTACGCGATGAGTTGCACCTTTTGCAATCGGCGGCCGAGGCCGGGTCGATGGCCGCGCAGGCCGATCCCGAGCAGGACGTGATCCTCGTGCCAGCGTTCGTCGGGTTGGGTGCTCCGTATTGGGACGCGGAAGCACGTGGCGCCATATTCGGGCTGACTCGCGGAGCAGGGCCTAACGAGCTGGCGCGGGCCGCGCTCGAGGCCGTTTGCTTTCAGACTGCCGACCTTGTCGACGCCATGCACCGCGATTGGGGAACCGTCGGCGAAACGGTGATGCGTGTCGATGGCGGTATGGTCGCTTCAGATTGGACAATGCAGCGGCTGGCCGATTTGCTCGGTGCAGCAGTGGACCGGCCGACTGTGCTCGAGACAACAGCACTCGGCGCGGCCTATCTGGCGGGACTGCAGGCAGGCCTCTATGCCGAGCCCGATCGGGTTGCAGAAACCTGGGCGCTGGACCGCCCCTTCGCGCCAAGCATGGCGGTAGAAGAGCGACGGAGCCGGATCGCGAGGTGGCGAGACGCGGTTTCCCGCACGCTGAGCCGTGAACCTGCTTTGTAGCCTTACCCCTACTAGGAATGTCAGTAAGTCAGGACCACCGGCGAGACCTGGATCGCGCTGACGATGACAGCCTCGTCTGCGCTCAAGTCAAGACGTTCATATACCGGTTCTCCAGTGCGCTTCGCATTGGTTGAAAGCTCGATCGTCCCATGAAGGCAAGGTTCAAACCGGATGGCTTTGGGTATCGAGTCCAAATTGAGCGCAATTACGAATAGTCGATCGGCGCATGCGCGGGTGTAGCTAAGAACACCGTTTGTTGTTTGCAGCGGTGCCCAGTCGCCCAGCGACAATGTCGGTTCCCGTCTGCGTAACGCAAGCAGCGCGCGGGTCAGAGAAAGCATCGACCCAGGCTCCCGCTTTTGTACCTCCACGCTTATCCCCGGATGTTCGTTGCCAAGAGGCAGCCACGGATGGCCGATCGTGAAGCCAGCATTAGGGGATTGGTCCCATGGCATGGGCGTGCGCTCGGGATCTCTTCCCAGTTCGCTGCCGCGACTGATCACGCCAAACGGATCTTGCAGCTCTTCTGCCTGGATCGCGACGTCTTCGAGACCGAGCTCATCACCGTAGTAGAGCGTGGGCGAACTCTACGCCGATCCCACTCGACGCTCCAGTGATCAGCGCCCGTTTTCCAGTGAAGCTGCTCCGTGACATGTTTTCTCCATCGGTTCTGCGCATTGCCGGCGCAGGGCATAGCTTCACCGTTTGCAAGCCCTCGCTCGCAGCAGGCGGACCCTCGGGTCAGCCGTAACGGCGCTCTTAAGCGCCTGTACACCTACGAAGAGGCGGCTTCGCGAACGCTTTCGGCTGCCGCATCCAGGAACGATTGCGCGAGGCGAGGATCGTTGACGACCCGCGACAACGTGACGGCCCCAACCATCGTCGAGAGGATGGCCATGGCCTTGTCGTGCTTCTCATCGTTGTCGGCTTCCGACAACAGGCGGGTGAGGACGCGAAGATGCTCTCTGATCCCGGCTTCGAACGAAGCTTTGACTTCAGCGCTTTGCCTTGCGGCATCCGCGCCGAGGGCCACGAGCGGGCAGCCCTCCATTTTTTCCTTGCGGTGTCCGTTGGACAGGTAGAACGCGATCACCGCGCCGAGCGGGTCATTGGAATTTGCGACAACTGCGTTCGACCATCGGTTTGTGGCACTCTCCAAGGCCCGCGCCGAGGCCTCGGCAATCAGGTCACCTTTGGACGCGAACTGTTTGTAGAAGGCGCCCTGGGTCATCCCGGCGGCTTCCATCAGGTCCTTCAGTCCGATGCCGTCAAAGCCGTGCTGCCTGAACAGGCGGCTTGCGACATCGATCACGTTTTGACGGTTTTCCTCAGCCTGAGCGCGGCTTACACGCATCTTGGGCCATCCTATTCTTAGATTGTGCCTGACTTCTTTATCCTAAATAGCGGTCGTTTGCAAGCTATAGAAGGGCGCGACAAACGAATCGTGCGGCCATTTGATCTAATTTTTAGATTGCGAACGACATCTAAGTGAGATATAGAATGCGAACGACAACCAATTTTGGAGGTTCGCGGTATGTGGCGCAGATTGTTTTTTTTCCTCGGCGCGCTCGCGCTGACGGCCGCCGGCATCGCGGCCGCCGCGTTCTTTTTGAATGCACCGGAACCGACGACATCAGCTGGCGCCGATCCCCGCACCAACCCGCTTCTGGTGAAGGTCATCAACGCCACCAACGTTGCCGGCGTTGAGCGTTCCTTCACCGGAACGATCGCAGCACGGGTGCAGAGCAATCTGGGGTTTCGCGTCCCCGGCAAGATCGTGGAACGGCTCGTGGATGACGGCCAGGAGGTCAAGGCCGGTCAGCCTCTCATGCGCATCGACGACACCGATTTGCGCCTTGCCTTGACCGCCAAGCGTAACGCGGTCATCGCGGCACGCGCGGTCTTCGTTCAGGCGCGCGCGGACGAGAAGCGCTATGCCACGCTCGTTAAGGGCGGGCTTGCCGCGAGCGAGCAGCGCTATGAGCAAACTAAGGCCGCGCTGGACACGGCTGAGGCGCAACTCGCGGCGGCAGAAGCGGAAGCGAAAGTCGCTGAGAACCAAGCGACCTACTCCACTCTCGTGGCCGATGCCGACGGAACCGTTGTCGCGACGCTCGGGGAACCAGGACAGGTCGTCGCGGCGGGGCAAACCGTGGTTCAGTTGGCGCACGCCGGACCGCGCGAGGCGCTCGTTGCGCTTCCTGAAACCATCCGGCCAGCGATCGGCTCGGAGGCAGAAGCCAGCGTCTATGGCAGCAACGGGCAGCGTGGGACAGCGCGCCTTCGCCAGATGGCGAATTCCGCAGATCCCCAGACCCGTACGTATGAAGCGCGTTACGTGCTTGACGGCGAAGCCGCCTCCTCACCCCTCGGGGCCACGGTAACGATCAGACTTAGGGTCAACGGACAACATTCCGATGTGGAAGTGCCGATCGGCGCGGTGCTCGATGACGGCAATCGCACAGGTGTTTGGATCCTGAATCAGGACGCCACAACTGTGCGCTTCGCTCCCGTCAAGATTAAACGGCTCGGCGACGAAACCGCGGTGGTCTCCGGCATCGAGGTCGGGCAACCGATCGTCGCGCTCGGTGCGCATCTCCTGACGGAGGGAGCGACCGTCAGGACCAGCTCCAAGGCAGAGGGGTCGAACTGATGAGCCTCAACCTTTCCGCACTCGCGGTCCGCGAGCGAGCCGTCACCCTGTTCTTCATCATGCTGTTGGCGGCCGCAGGCGTCTACGCTTTCGTCAAGCTCGGGCGGGCGGAAGATCCCTCCTTCACCATCAAGACCCTGACTGTCACGGCCGTATGGCCCGGCGCAACCGCGCGCGAAATGCAGGATCTGGTCGCCGAACCGCTTGAAAAAAGAACCCAGGAGCTGACCTGGTACGACCGCGTGGAGACGATAACGCGCCCAGGGTATGCCTTCCTCACGGTCACGCTCAAAGACAGCACGCCGCCATCCCAGGTGGAGGAGGAGTTTTACCAGGCCCGCAAAAAGCTCGGCGATGAGGCTCGGATTTTACCCCCTGGCGTCTTGGGGCCTTTCGTCAACGACGAATACTCCGATGTGAGCTTTGCCCTTTACGCGCTGAAGGCAAAGGGCATGCCGATGCGCGAACTGGTCCGGCAGGCCGAAGTCATCCGCCAGGATCTTCTGCACGTGCCCGGCGTCAAGAAGATCAACATCCTTGGCGAGCGTCCCGAACGGATCTACGTCGAGTTTTCCCATGCCAAACTGGCAACCCTCGGGCTGTCGCCGCAGGACATTGCTGCTGCCGCGCAACGGCAAAACACCCTCACGCCCGCAGGCTCGATTGATACGCGGGGCCCCCAGGTCTTCATCCGGCTCGATGGCGCCTATGACAGCGTCGAGGCCATCGCCGACACTCCAATTGTGGCCGCCGGACGCACACTGAAGGTCTCTGACGTTGCCGATGTCCGTCGCGGTTACGAGGACCCCGCAACATACATTATCCGCCATGAGGGTGAGCCAGCCATCATGCTCGCTGTGGTGATGCAGAAAGGCTGGAACGGGCTGGAACTCGGCAAGGCTCTGGAAGAGAGATCCGCGGCGATCGCCGAGACCCTGCCGCTCGGGATGACGCTCGCCAAGGTGACCGATCAGGCCGTCAACATCACGCATGCCGTCGACGAATTCATGATGAAGTTCGCGATGGCGCTCGGCGTGGTGCTGTTGGTGAGCCTGCTCAGCCTCGGCTGGCGCGTTGGTATCGTCGTGGCGGCTGCCGTCCCTCTGACGCTTGCCGTCGTGTTCCTCATCATGCTGGAAACCGACCGGTTCTTCGACCGCATCACGCTCGGCGCTCTCATCCTCGCGCTTGGCCTTCTCGTCGACGACGCCATCATCGCCATCGAGGTGATGGTCGTGAAGATGGAAGAGGGCATGGACCGCATCAAGGCGGCAGCCTATGCGTGGAGTCACACTGCGGCGCCGATGCTGTCCGGAACCATCGTGACGATTGTCGGGTTTTTGCCCGTCGGTTTCGCGAGTTCGTCGGCCGGAGAATACGCCGGCAACATCTTCTGGATCGTGGGCTTTGCCCTCACCGTCTCCTGGGTCGTCGCGGTGATCTTCACACCCTACCTTGGCGTTAAGATGCTGCCGGCGATCAAACCGGTCGAGGGCGGCCATCATGCGATTTACGATACGCCGAACTACCGGCGCCTGCGCGGCATCATCAGTTTCGCCGTGCGCCACAAGTTCCTGACATGCTCAGTTGTCGGCATTGCCTTCGCGCTCTCCGTCGTCGGCATGGGCACGGTGAAGCAGCAATTCTTCCCCACCTCCGACCGTCCCGAAGTTCTGGTCGAGGTCCGCCTGCCGGAAGGGACCAGCATCGAGACGACGACGGCCACGGTCGGGAAGCTCGAACGCTGGCTCAAGGACCAGCCGGATGCAAAGATCGTCACCAGCTACATCGGACAGGGCGCTCCGCGATTTTTCTTCGCCATGGCGCCGGAGCTGCCCGATCCGGCCTTCGCCAAGATCGTGGTGCTGACACCCGATGCGGAGGCTCGCGAGAGCTTGAAGAACCGGCTCCGGAATGCGTTATCCGAAGGGCTCACACCCGAAGCCTATGTGCGCGTCACGCAGCTGGTTTTTGGCCCTTACACGCCGTTCCCGGTCGAGTTCCGGGTCATGGGACCCGATCCCGCAAAATTGTACGAGATCTCGGAGAAAGCTCTCGAGATCATGCGGAACGTCCCGGACGTCAGGCAGGCGAACCGCGACTGGGGCAATAGAACGCCCGTGTTGCGCTTCGTTCCGGATCAGGATCGGCTGAGCCTCATTGGCCTTTCCACGACGGAGGCGGCCCAGCAGCTGCAGTTCTTGCTCACTGGCATTTCGGTCACGCAGGTTCGCGAGAATATCCGCAACGTGCCCGTCGTGGCGCGCAGCGCCGGCGACAACCGCCTGGATCCGGCCAGATTGGCGGATTTTTCGCTCTTCAGCCGCGACGGCGGTCGTATTCCGCTCGACCAGATCGGGCATTCGGAAGTTCGTCTGGAAGAGTCGATCCTGAAGCGGCGCGATCGCACACCCGTCATCACGATCCGTTCGGACATCAACGAGGCGACCCAGCCTCCGGAGGTCTCCAAGGAGATCATGACGGCCCTTCAGCCGCTGATCGCATCGCTGCCGGCCGGTTACCGTATCGAGACGGGTGGATCGATCGAGGAAGCGACAAAGGCCAATGACGCGTTGGCGACGGTCTTTCCCGCTATGATCGCCGCCATGCTGATCGTCATCATGCTACAGGTGCGATCCTTCTCCACAATGAGCATGGTCATGCTGACGGCGCCGCTAGGTCTCGTCGGTGCCGTTCCAGCGCTGGTCCTCTTCAACCAGCCCTTCGGCTTCAACGCCATTCTGGGACTGATCGGGCTTGCCGGCATCCTCATGCGCAATACCTTGATCCTGACCGAGCAGATCAAGGAGAACCAGGCCGCAGGCCTTGATGACTATCACGCCGTCATCGAGGCGACGGTTCAACGGACGCGGCCTGTGATCCTGACCGCGATCGCCGCCGTGCTGGCCTTCATCCCTCTCACGACCTCTGTCTTTTGGGGATCGATGGCCTACACGCTGATCGGCGGCACGGCTGTCGGCACCGTACTGATCCTACTGTTCTTGCCGGCGCTCTACGCCGCTTGGTTCCGCATAAAGCCCACGGCAAATGAAGTTCAGACAACGATGGGGACCGCCGCCGGACCGGAACTCGGAAAGGCAGAGGCGGCAGCATGAGGGAGGATGAGCAACAAGGAACCAAGAGGTCACAGATGTTGGAACGGCTATTTGGAAAAGTGCGCCCGTGGGTCGAAGCCATGGATGGAGCGGACGACCCGCGAGGAGAGTTTCTTCTGATGCTGGAGACTCGAGTCAGCCGATTGGAAGACGAAGTCGCGCGCCTCCGCGGATCAGACGCGAGCGGCGCGTCGACTCCGCCGCGCAGTGCGGAGGCCGAATGACCGGGGGCAGCAGTGCTTCATCACAACGGTATGCGCGTTGGGAGGATTTAGTGATGCCGCGTGCAAAAAAGGCCCTGCATACCAAGCAGCGGTTCCACCACGGTGATCTGCGCGAGGCGCTTGTCGCTGCCACGAGAGAGCTGCTCCAAGAGCACGGGCCGGATGGTTTCACGCTCGCTGATGCGTGCCGCCGCGCCGGCGTCACGACGGCCGCACCCTACAAGCATTTCCGTGGCAAGCAAGAGGTTCTCCAGGAGATTATCTCACGCGGCTTCGATGAGCTGACGGCCGCCAATGCAAAGGCCGTGGCTGAGGGCGGGCCAGGCACGCTCGCAGGCATAACCGCGATGGTGATTTCCTATCTCGATTTTGCCGTCGCGCAGCCGGCGGTCTTCCGCCTCATGTTCGGTCACAAGTCCGATCTCAGGAAGGCCCAACACGTTGACGAGAGCGGCAACCAGTGCCTGAAAAATGTCATCAACGAGGTGGCGGCCTGCAGTCGCAAGCACAGCCAGAAGGTCGACGCGGAGCGGGTCGCCATCCGGCTTTGGACATTCGTGCATGGGGCGTCGTGCCTCGAAATCGACAGCGACTACGAGCGCGTGGCGCCCGGCCTCGATGTTCGCGAGCTAATCGCGGACGTCGCGCCGAGACTGCTTAGCGTAACTCCAAGTTAGGTGACCGGTATGCGGCGTGTGGTGGTGACTGGTTTAGGAGTGGTATCGCCGTTGGGGTCCGGTGCAGAGATCGCCTGGGCACGATTGCTCGCGGGCCAATCCGGGTTGCGGCCTCTGCCGGACTGGGCGGCTCCCCTTCCCGCCAAGATCGCGGGCATCGTGTTGAACAAGGATGAGGATCCGGAAGGCGGTTTCGATCCCGACTTGGCCGTTCCCGTCAAAGACCAGCGCAAGATGGATCGCTTCATTCTGTTCGCGCTTGTCGCGGCAGCAGAGGCCATCGCTCAGGCCGGATGGGCGCCGGCCGATGCCCGGGCGCTCGAACGCACCGCAACCGTCATCGCATCGGGCATCGGGGGCTTTCCTGCCATCGTGGACTCGGTCCGTACGACCGATCAGCGCGGCGTGCGCCGCTTGTCGCCGTTCACAATCCCGTCCTTCCTTGCCAACCTTGCGGCCGGTCATGTCTCCATCCGTCATGGCTACAAGGGGCCGATCGGCACGCCTGTCACGGCCTGTGCCGCAGGCGTGCAGGCTATCGGCGATGCTGCGCGTCTGATCCGGGGAGGTGAAGCGGATGTCGCGGTGTGCGGCGGAAGTGAAGCTTGCATCGATCTCGTCAGCCTTGGGGGCTTCGCGGCTGCGCGTGCGCTTTCAACCGGCTTTAACGAGACACCGCATCGCGCCTCGCGTCCTTACGACCGCGACAGGGACGGATTCGTCATGGGCGAAGGCGCCGGAATCCTGGTGATCGAGGAACGCGAGCACGCTCTGGCGCGTGGCGCCACCCCAATCGCGGAGATCGTCGGTTACGGCACGACAGCCGACGCCCATCACATGACCGCGGGCCCGGAGGATGGCGACGGCGCACGCCGTGCCATGCAGGTCGCTTTGCGCCAGGCCCAACTCGCCCCGTCCGATATTCAGCATCTGAATGCTCACGCCACATCGACCCCGCTCGGAGATGTCGGCGAGCTCGCAGCGATCAAGGCCGTGTTCGGCCGAGACGCAAAGATTGCAGTCAGCGCGACCAAATCGGCGACCGGACACCTGCTCGGCGCGGCGGGCGGTCTCGAGGCGATCTTCACCGTGCTTGCACTGCGCGACCAGATTGCCCCGCCGACCCTCAATCTGGACAACCCGGACGCGGCTGCCGGCGGGCTCGACCTCATCGGCGGACAAGCCCGAGCTATGACGATGGAGCATGCCATATCGAATGGCTTCGGCTTTGGCGGCGTCAACGCGAGCATCATCTTTCGCCGTCCCAATTAAACGCGCGGCAAGATCAATCCAGCAGCATCGCCTGACTATCGTTTGCGCCCCGCCGAGGCGCCGAGTGCTTCGCGGCTGGCAACGAGCACCTCCTCGCTCAAGGCGCCATCACCGACGGCACGCGCAATGACGACCGCGCCCACCAATGACGCGAACATCCGGATAGCTTTGGTCCGTCGCTCGGCCGGCGTCCCTGAAAGTCCGGCCGAGAGCTTGTCGATCGTTCTCTGGGTCCCATTGGCAAACGCCCTTCGCACCTCTGCGGTCTCACGGGCGGCTTCGACGCCGAACGCTGCCATTGGACAGCCAACGCCCGGATTGGCGACGTGGCCCTGCGAAAGGTACTTCGCCACATAGTCCTCGACGGCGCCTGCCTCGCTCGCCCTGTCCGCCTTGGTCTCAAGACGCTTCACAAGCGTATCGTGGATGGATTGCACCGCCTCCGCCACCAGCGCGTCCTTCGACTCGAAATGCCGGTAGAAGCCGCCGTGCGTCAACCCGGCCGCCTGCATGAGGTCGGCGACGCTTGTACCCTTGATGCCCCGCTCTCTCAACATGCGGGCGGCAACCTCCACGATCTCTTGATGGTGTTCCGCCATCGCTTCACGTGACATGCGCATGAATGTGCCTTTCCGGATGTCCAACTGATTTAGTTGGATTATAATAATAATCTTATTATGGGGCAACAGATCCCTATCCGTTCCCCCGCCAGTGAGTGCGAAACAAGGCACTTTATGGCCCTGAATCACGTCGTCGTGAAAAAAATACTCTCTGGGGTGTTGACTATTTAGCGTACGTATGACATCTATCAGTGCAGATGATATATGTCATCTAAATCCAGGAACGGCGGTCATCCCGCCTCCTAGGTCGCTGGTTCTTAAATCTTACGAGCAAAGGAGAAATACGATGCGCACTCTTATGATCGCCGCCACCCTCGCCCTCGCCCTATCCACCGGCGCCCACACGGCATCGGCTGGAAACGAAACCGACAAGGCGGTAGGCGCAGGCTCCTACATCCACCCGACTGGTCCCGCAAACGGTGTCTGGCACCAGGACCGGCAGTAATGCGGACCGCCGTCATGAGTATCCTGGCCCTGTTGGTTCTTGCCGGCGTGGCCCAGGCTTACTCCGACTTTGCTGATGTGAAGTTCAGCCAACGCAGCCAGTTCGCTCCGCGCACCTTTGATCAGCACATCCAAGACGAGATTACGGGTGACGAATTCAAACGTCGGCTCGACATCTAGACGGCCGGGCACGGCAGTGCCGTGCCCGGCCAATCTCGCGCTGCAAGCGCAGCGATATTTTCCTCGGCGATAGGGACTTAGAATGTCGAACAAAGAAATCATTATTGCCGAGGCTGTGCGAACACCAATCGGCGCCTTTAACGGCAGCCTGAAGAGTAGGGCTGCAACCGAACTCGGCAGCGTCGTCATCGCCGAGGTGTTGCGCCGCGCCAAGATCGCTCCTGACGACGTCCAGTCGGCGACGATGGGGAATGTCGTACAAGCCGGCAACCGCATGAACCCCGCAAGACAGGCGGCCGTTGGTGGTGGTGTCCCCGTCTCGACACCGGCCCTTACCGTCAACCGCGTTTGCGGGTCTGGCGCACAGGCCATCGTGTCGGCGGCTCAAGAAATCCTATCGGGGAACGTAGAGCTCGCAATCGCCGGCGGCATGGAGAACATGGACCGCGCTCCATATCTGCTTGATGGCGGCCGGTGGGGCTATCGGATGGGGCCCGCCGAGATCCATGACAGCATGCTGCACGACGGCCTCGTCGATGCGTTCTCAGGCCAGCACTCCGGCTGGCACACTGAGGACCTCGTGAGCAGGGCGCAACTGACGCGGGAGCGTCAGGATCGCTGGGCCGAGCGGTCTCAAATGCGGTTCGCTGCTTCGCAAGCTGAAGGGACATTCGACGCTGAAATCGTGCCGGTGAAAATCAAAGGCAAGAAGGGCGAGGAGCTTTTCGCGAAGGACGAGGCTAATCGGCCCGATACCACATACGAGGCACTGGCGAGGCTTCGTCCGGCGTTTCGCGAAGACGGCACAATCACCGCTGGGAATGCACCGGGACTGAATAGCGGAGCGGCCGCCATGATCGTCTCGGATCGCTCACACGCCGAGACACTCGGGATATCGCCGTGGGCGAGACTTGTCTCCTACGGCATCGCGGCGGTTGAGCCGGGACTGTTCGGCCTCGGCCCCGTCCCGGCGGTCAGAATCGCTCTCGAACGAGCGGGCTGGAAGATCAGCGACGTCGATCGCATCGAGATCAACGAGGCTTTCGCCGCAGTGCCGCTGGCCGTCGCCCAGGAGCTTCACCTTCCCGAAGAGATCATCAATGTCGAGGGCGGCGCCATTGCCCATGGCCACCCGATTGGCGCCACCGGTGCGGTGCTGACGACCCGTCTCGTGCACGCGATGCGGCGCAATAGGCTGAAAAAAGGCGTCGTGACCCTTTGCATAGGCGGCGGCCAGGGTATCGCGTTGGCGTTGGAGGCTCTCTAAAGCATCCCCGCACATTCCTAAGTCAACACAGAGCCCACGATAAAGCCGAGCTGCATTCAATAACTAGAACCAAAAGGAAAAGAACAATGCTCACGATCTCTGGCCGCGAACCCACGCTATTGAGAATTTCCGACAAGTTGAGCCTTCGCTATGTGAAGCTCGGCGAAGGCCCGGCTCTGGTGCTTCTGCACACCATCCGCACCCAGCTTGAGTATTTTCGCGACCTGGCGCCGCTTCTGGCCGAGAAGTATACTGTTTACGCGGTCGACTTGCCCGGACACGGTCATTCTCCAATCAATCCTACGGCGCCGTTCGACGAGCCTTATATGCGAAGCGGCATCGTGGGCTTTCTCGAAACGCTCGATCTGCGTGACGTGACGTTGGTAGGTGAATCCATCGGCGCTGTGCTGGCGCTGACGGCTGCGTCCGAGGTTCCCGATCGCATTCGTGCGGTCTACGCTCTCAATACCTACGACTACGAGACCCGGTTTGGAGATGGTATCCGCCGGGGCAACTGGTTTGCGAACGTCATCATTGGCGGCCTGCAGGTTCCTGTCTTCGGCCCGATTGGAGGAGCTCTCGAAAACCGCTTCGTCCTGGGCACGATCATGGGGGGCGGCTTCGTGGACCCGCGAAAGCTCCCGGCGGACCTTCTCACCGAGTTCGATACCGTCGCACGCCGGCGGCACTACAAGCGCGTCGCTCGCAAAGTCCTTCAGCAGTGGCGGTCCTGGCCCAAATCCCGCGAGCGCTATTCCACCATCAAAGCCCCTGTAACGCTGATCTATGGTGACAAGGACTGGTCACGCGTCCCCGAGCGGGAGCGCACCAAGGCCGCGCTGAAAGGCGCTCGCTTGTTCACGCTTCCCAGTACGGGACATTTCTCGTCAGTCGAAAACCCCCGCGGCGTAGCAGACGTTATTCTCGCTGGCAGTCCTCACTGAACGGGTGGCGCACACGCGGGCCAACCTCACACAGCGAAGCAAGAGAATGTCACTGACAAACGTCGAAGCTGATCCGGAACGCATCCGATTGCATTTTTCCCCCGGGACACGTGCCGTCAGGGTGCGATGGCTTCTGGAGGAAATCGGCGTTCCTTACCACCTGCACGTAGTCAGCCTCTGGCGGGGCGCACACAAGAGCAAAGACTATCTAAAGATCCATCCATTGGGAAAGGTCCCGGCGCTTGAGATCGACAACACGATCGTCTTCGAATCTCTCGGGATCTGTCTGTATCTTGCTGATCGGTTTGCAGACGCTGGGCTCGCGCCGCTTGTGACCGACAGGGCGCGCCGAGCGAGCTACAGCACTTGGATGGCATTTTCCGCCGGGACGCTGGAGCCGGCCATCTTCGAGCAGGTGCGCGCAAAAAAGGCCGAGGAGCGGGGTATTGCCTCCGTCGGTCTGGGGCCAGCCCTGACACCATTCAACAACGTGGCTTCCTACATGGAGCTCCATCTCGCGGAGCAGCCCTCCCTGCTTGGTGATCGCATGACGGCGGCTGACATCATGAACGGCTCGCTGATGGCGTGGGCTCAGGACATCGGTTTGCTCGAGGCGCGTCCATCGATCCAGGCGTGGGTCGCCAACCTGAAGTCTCGATCAGCCTATGCCCGCGCGATGCAGAGCACGGGCTGGGGATGGAAGAGCTGAGCCGCCTCGGAGATCCCTGCGGTTTGGCAATGGCTAATCAGCCATTCGAGTGCCGGATAGTTCTTGGCGATGAGCGGCACCTCAAGAAAGAGAGCAGCGATCGGCATGTGAGACTCGAACGAGAGTCCTACGGGCGACCACGGTATGGCTTCTGAAATTGGAGAAGAGATATGATCTACGGTTCCATCGTTCGGATGAAAATACGGCAGACCTTCGACCACGTGAACAATCATCGCTGGGATAAGGCGTTGGAAGCTGTCACGCCGAATGTCCATCACCGTGTTTCCGGCGCCCACGCGCTCGGTGGTGAGCGTCACGACAAAGACTCGGTCCGCCTCTGGTTCGAGCGCCTCGGCCGCGTCCTTCCAAATCTGCAAATTACTCTCACCGAAATCACGGTTAAGGGCTCGCCATGGAACACCAAAGTGTTCGCGCAGTGGGACGGCAAAGCAACGCTGCTCAACAGCGAGGCCTACATCAACCGCGGACTTCATGTGTTCACCCTGCGGTGGGGCAAAGTGCATGCCCTGGAAGAATTCCAAGATTCACAAGCAGCAGCCAAAGGTCTTGATGCGCAAAGTGCGGCCGGTATCGAGGAAGCGGGTGCAAGACCAATTGTGAGTTAGTTCGTCATACCTAGCCATCGACTGACCGAAATCGCCGTAGTCGGTGACCGGCTCTGCCTCGCCACACGTTGTGATGTGAGACAGGATTGAACAAATAACCTAGCGCAAAGCGGCGCGCGACCGCTTATGGCCCCAAGTCGTCGGCCGCTCAACGGTCGTCTCAGACCATTGGCGAGCATCGCGGAGGGGCGCTCTATCAGCGAGACCCACTGCTCGCTCCGGATGGTGTCCACTGACCGAGGTGCTGCGGCCATGGGTTGACGCCAATCCCATCACTGCATACCGCGATCGACAGATGACGGCTTTCTCGGCTTCGCGTTCGTTCGTAGTCAAGCCATCCCATAGCTGGAGCGCAATTGCTCGGCGAAGAGTGAGCGTGTTGCGAGCACGTGTTGAAAATGACGCGGAGGCGACTGGATAGGTGCGCGCTTGCGACGAGGCAGGGGCCAAATTGCTGTATTGAAGGCGAGCCAACCTGATCCTGAGGTGCGGAAAGCACGCAGCTGGATCCGGAAAGTGAGAGTGGGGCTCGGTGTCCGCTGGCCCTCGAGCGGCGTCGCATAGAGCTTGGCAGGGATGAAAGGATAAAGTTAAGCTACGAACTCAGCGATGTGGAAGAAAATATCTAACATTATGCTGATGATCTTGCGGCGGATTATCCGGTAAAAGACCGGGTAACGCCGAAGATCGAACCGAGAAGATAGTGCGAATCAGAAGCTTACGCCAGCAAAGGGGAGCCGCCCCCCTCCACCAGCTCTCTGTCGGTCGACGTCTGCCCACGTCGGCCATTGCCTAAGAAGTCTGATTTCATTGATGTTTGCCTCTGCTAGATGAAAGCGCAGGGCATCCACACGGGCGAGGCGGTGGCTGCCCACTGGTCGGAAAGACCGTTCAGCCGAGGAAGCGGCCTTCCGGGCCCGCTGGCTGCGTCGTCGCATTCTACGTCTGCTTCGCCCTCAGAAACCGCCGAGAAAGTGTTCCAGTAGTGGAGACCAAAGGTCAGCCGCGCAATCGGCCCGATCGGCTAGGGCGCAGCCCTTGCCGGTGAACGTCCGTCATCGCGCAGCACGATGTAGATTGCCGGAATGACGAGCACCGTCAGCAGCGTTGATGAGGCAAGACCGAACAATAGAGAGATGGCGAGACCCTGGAAGATGGGGTCGGTCAGTATCACCGCTGCTCCAATCATGGCGGCGAGCGCTGTGAGCAGTATCGGCTTGAAGCGGATGGCACCCGCCTCCAGCAGGACATCTCTCAATGGCGCACCGCCCGTGCGGCGCTCACGGATAAAATCGACAAGCAATATGGAATTGCGCACGATGATGCCCGCCAGCGCAATGAAGCCGATCATCGACGTCGCCGAGAACGGCGCTTCGAATAGCCAATGCCCGATCATGATGCCAATGAGCGTGAGCGGTACGGGCGTTAGGATGACGAGGGGCAGCGTGAAGGAACGGAACTGCGCGACGACCAGCACATAGATACCGAGCAACGCCAACGCGAATGCCGCGCCCATATCGCGGAAGGTCACGTATGTCACCTCCCACTCTCCGTCCCAGAGAAGCACAGGCCTTCGCTCGCTGAGCGGCTGTCCGTGAAGGCGCACCTCGGGCTTGGGAAGCGCTCCCCAATCGGTCTTGTCGATGAGATCGCCAACGGCCAGCATTCCGTAGATCGGCGCCTCATATTCACCCGCGAGCTCTGCTGTCACCATCTCTGCCGCACGTCCATTGTGGCGGAAGATCGGGTAGGAGGCCTCCTCGTGCTCGAGCCTCACCACATCTCCGAGTTCGACCACGCCACGCTCACCAGGGAGAGCATTGGCGGGAACCGGCGTCGACAGCGTCGACTCGGTAAGCGCGAGGTCCTTCTTGGGCAGTTCGACTGCTATCTCCACCGGATGGCGGCCAGCACCCTTATGCGAGTACCCCACCGGGGTGCGGCCGAGATAGGCTGCGATGGTGTCGTAGACGTCACTCTCCTCGACCTTATGGAATTCGAGCTTGTCCTGGTCGATGACAAACCGCTGCCGAGGCCCGCGCTGCCGGAAGCTTACGTCGTCGTCGACGATATAGGGCACGGAGCGGAATATTTCGCGGACCCTGCGCGCCACTTCGCGCCGCTGCTCGGCATCCGCGCCATAGATCTCCGCCAGCAGCGTGGCGATCACCGGTGGTCCAGGAGGAACCTCAACGACAGCAACAGAGGTTCCTTCTGGAGCCGGAAGCCCCTTTAGGCGCTGGCGCACGTCGAGCCCAATCTCGTGGCTCGTCCTGTGGCGCTCGCCTTTCGGCGCCAAGTTGACCTGTAAGTCGCCATGTTGCGGCTCGCTGCGTAGGTAGTAGTGGCGAACGAGACCGTTGAAGTTGAACGGTGCCGCAGTTCCTGCGTAGGCCTGGATCGACGCCAGCTCCTCAAGGTCGGTTAGCCTTCGTGCAGCGGCGTCGAGCACGCGATCGGTCTCTTCGAGGCTGGACCCGCGCGGCAGATCAATGACCACCTGCAGCTCCGACTTGTCGTCGAAGGGAAGAAGCTTCACGGTGACGGCCTTGGTGGCGAACAGACTAAGAGAAAGCAGCGTCGCCACACCCACAAGAAGGAGGAACACGAACGCGGTACGGCGTTGCGCGATGATGGGGCTCGCGGTCGCGATGTAGGTCCGCGCTAGCCGTCCTTCCCGCCGCGACGCGACGTGAGTTGCGCCAGCGCCCCCGATGCGAAGCATCAGCCACGGCGTAATGATCACGGCCACGAAGAACGACAGCACCATCGCTGCCGAGGCGTTGGCGGGGATGGGGCTCATGTAAGGCCCCATCAGCCCGGAAACGAACAGCATAGGAAGCAGTGCCGCAACCACCGTCAGCGTGGCGAAGATGGTGGGGTTGCCGACCTCGGCGACAGCATCGATGGCAGCGGCGACGCGACTGCGTCCATCGTCCATGGCCCAGTGGCGTGCGATATTCTCGATGACGACGATAGCGTCGTCCACCAGGATACCGATCGAGAATATCAACGCAAAGAGACTGACACGATTGATCGTGTAGCCGAACAGCCACGACGCGAAGAGCGTGAGCAGGATCGTCACCGGGATGACCACGAGCACAACCACGCCCTCGCGCCAGCCGATTGCGAGCCCGACAAGCAGCACAATCGAGAGCGTTGCCAGGCCGAGATGGAACAGCAGCTCGTTCGCCTTCTCGTTTGCTGTCTCGCCGTAGTTGCGAGTCATTGTGACGGAAACGTCCTCCGGCACCAGATCGCCCTGTAGCGCATGCAGTCGCTCCACGATCTCGTCCGCGACGACGACAGCGTTGGCGCCCGCCCGCTTGGCCAGCGCAACCGTTACTGCGGGGCTACGCTGGAACCGGCCGTCCGCGTCCTTGGCGTAATGCCAAGCTAGCCGGTCAAGGGGCTTGGCGCCCACAACGACATTGGCCACGTCGCGCACATATACCGGCCGCTCGTCGCGGGTGGTGAGAAGCAAAAGGCCGATGTCGGGAATCCCCTGTAGTGTTTGTCCAGCGGCGACGGCGACGCTCTCGTTGCGCCCGCGCACGCGTCCGGCCATGAACGACCGATTGGCCTCCTTCACCTTGCCGACCAACTGCTTCAGCGTGATACCGTAGAGTGCGAGACTCTCTGGAATAGGCTCGACCCGGATCTGGTCGGGACGCCCGCCCACGATGTAGCTGAGCCCGATGTTGTCCAGCTTCGCGAGCTCGACCTGCAAGTTCTCGGCAATGTGGTAAAGCGCATTGTCCTGAAAGCGCGCGATGCCGGGCTTGGGTGCGAGCGTCAGGGTCACGATGGCGACATCGTCGATGCCTCGGCCGACGATCAAAGGATCGGGAATGCCGAGTGGGATTCTATCGTAGTTGGCGCGAACCTTTTCGTGCACGCGCAGAATCGCGTCGTCGGCCGACGTTCCGACGAAGAACCGGGCGGTAACCACGACGCGGTCGTCTTCCGTATTGGAGTAGACGTGCTCCACGCCGTTGATAGCCTTGACGATCGTCTCCAGTGGCTCAGTCACGAGCTTGACAGCATCCTCCGCCTTCAAGCCGTTGGCCGTGATGAAAATATCGACCATCGGCACGGAGATTTGCGGCTCCTCTTCTCGTGGCAGAGACAAGAGCGCGACCAATCCCAGAGCAAGTCCCGTCAGCAAGATCAACGGTGTGAGGGGCGACTGGATGAAGTAGCGCGTCAATTGGCCCGAGATGCCGAGTCTGTGGCCTTCGTTCATGGGTTCACCAGCCTGTCACCAGCCTCGACACCGGCGAGCAGTTCGATCAACTCGACGCCATCTGCATCTCTCATCGTGCGCCCCGTCTGCACGACCACATCGGCAACCTTTCCGCTGCCTTCATCGAGCCGCACATAGTCGAGGCCATAGCGCTTGAAGACGTAGGCGCGGGGTGCAGCGAAGCTTTGCCTCTTGCCCGCGGAAATCCACGTAAGGAGACGCTCGCCGACGAAATAGCCGCCAAGGTCTGGCACCTCCGCATCCGCGATGACGCGACCACCCTTGAGTTCAGGATAGACTTGTGTGATCCGGCCGGCTGCCAACGGAGCGTCCTGCGGCCCGAGACCGCGTGCGCCGACGCGGATCGGATCGCCAACCTTGATGAACCGGGCGTGCCGCTCGGGAAGCTCCAAACGCAGAAGGTAACCTTTGGCGGCAATGGTGGCGATACTTTCGCCCACGAGCACCACACTTCCCTCGGTGACGGGAACCTTGAGCACCCGCCCAGACGCCGGCGCCAGCACCTGCCCTTCCTCGCTCTCGGTCTCGATGACGGACCGCTCAGCACGCGCCGACTTGAGTTCATTCAGAGCTACGTCGTAAGTGGTCTGCGCCTGCTCGACGCGCGCTTGCGAGGCCACGCCTCTTTCTTTCAGCGTCAAGGAACGCTTCAGCTCTGCATCACTCGTCTCAACACGCGACTCGAGTGCCACGATACGCGCATCGAGCGCCTTGATTCGCAGTGCGATCTTCGTGTCGCCTACGAGGGCCAGCACCTCGCCTTGTGTGACGGAATCGCCCTCATCGACCTTGAGCGTGGCAATTGTGCCCGGGGTACGAACGCGAGCATCGATCAGGTCGCGGCTCCGTACGGTCGCATAGACCGACTTGAGATCATCGATCTCCTCGATCTTCACCTCGATGCTTTGGGGAGCAGATAGCACTTCGGCCCTGAGTACGTTTCCGCTCAACCCAATCATTTGGCTCGCCAGAACCAGCGCGGCGAGGTGAGCACCCCTCATATGCGACTCCCGTTTCTGTGCTGCGGCACGCGAAGGCAGCTTGACTATGTATTAGAATAATCTAAATTAGATAACATGAATATTCAAGAGCTCGAAGCGAACTGTGAGGACGCGGCGGAGCTGCTGCGCGCGCTGGCCAATCCGTACCGGCTTCTTATCCTGTGCGAGCTGATGAAGGGCGAGCGCTCGGTGTCAGAACTCGAGGCTGTTGTTCCCCTGAGCCAATCTGCGCTCTCGCAGCATCTGGCCAAGCTGCGGGAGGGCAGCTTCGTAGCGACGCGGCGAGATGCGCAAACCATCTATTACTCCCTTGTCGATGTACGCGTCGGGCGGCTCATCTCTGTGCTGCATGATCTTTTCTGCAGCTCGCCCCAATCGCGCCCCTCCAGGAGGTCAAAATGAGCCCCGCAGTCATTGCTGTTTGCTTAGCAGCAACATCTGTCCTCCTAGCCGCTGGAACCTTGCGCCAGATCATGCGCCACAAGAAAAGGTGTGCCATGATCCCGCGGCCCAGGCGTTATGCGAATGTTCGGCTTTCGCCACTTCTTATGCTGCCTCTGATGGCAAACGATGCAGCGCTTGCGAAAGATCCTGCTGCCGCCGACGCAGCCTCTCTCGCAAGCGCGCGTGCTGCCATCAAAGGATTGGGCGAGACGCTGAAGACGCAGCTTGTTGCAGCGATAGAGGCCGGGGGGCCCGTCGCGGCAGTAGACGTCTGCCACACCATCGCTCCGCAGATCGCCAAGGATCAATCCCGGGCGCATGGCGTCAGCATCGCACGTACGGCCTTGAGGGTACGCAATACGGCCAATGCCCCAGACGCATTCGAGCGGAGGGTCTTGGAGGATTTCGTGCGCCAAATCGAGGCTGGTGCTGACCCGACCAAGCTAGAGTACGCAGAAACGGTCAGGGACAACGGCGAGAACGTGTTCCGATACATGAAGGCCATTCCAACCGCAGCAGAACCGTGCCTGACCTGCCACGGATCAAATCTGGAACCTGTGCTCAAGGCCGAGATACTCCGCCTCTATCCCAACGATCAGGCAACTGGATTTGCGCCTGGGAGCCTGCGTGGCGCCTTCACAGTCAAACAGAAGCTCGAGTGAGGTCGCCACAGTCCGCAACGAGTTGTGCGAGGAGACAGTCATGCGAAATCACCGTTCCAACCTATGGCTGGCGGCCGGACTTGCCGTCTTTGCCTCCGCCGCCCATGCCGAACCCACAGACATCATCGTCCGCGTGCTCAGCAAGGATGCGAAATTCATCGGCACGAGCATGGGCGGCATGCGTGTGACGCTGCGCGATGCCCATACCGACGAAGTTCTTGCCAGCGGCACAACGCAGGGCGGCACCGGTGATACCAAGCGCCTCATGCATCAGAACGGAGGGCGCCGCGCAAGCCTGTCTGATGCGTCATCCGCAAAGTTCGCAGTGACCCTAGACCTGGCCGAGCCGCGCCTTATCGAGGTAGAGGCGTACGGTCCGTTGGCACAGCTCCAGGCTGCACACCGCATCGTTTCGAGTCAGTGGGTCATCCCTGGTCGCGGACACGCGGACGGCGACGGATGGGTGCTCGAGCTGCCGGGCTTTGCCGTCGACGTTCTGTCACCTCCAGCCCACATCAAGCTGAAAGGCGTGACCACCGTCGACGTTCGCGTCAATGTGGTGATGATGTGCGGCTGCCCTATCGAGCCCGCCGGTCTCTGGAATGCCGACAAATATGAGGTGCAAGCTATCGTGCGGCGTGACGGTAGTCCCGTGGCCCGCATCCCCTTGCACTTCACCGGCGAGATCAGTCAGTTCGCAGCGAGCTTGCCTGTCGAGGTGCCGGGAACCTATGACGTTCTCGTCTACGCCCATGACCCCGCGAACGGCAACACCGGCCTGGACCGCACGACGTTCATTGCGGAGTAGCGGCCGCCTATGAAGGTTTTAGAATGCTCAGATCGTTCCCCGGGCTCTCAGCCAGGCGATCGCCATTCAATTCGGTGGGTCCGACGGCCAGGTGCCCAACTGCCTGCCGATCGTGAAAGGCTGGAATTACACCGTGCGGCTCTACCGGCCTCGCGCCGAGAGTCTGAACGGCGCCTCGACATTCCTGGACGCGCAGGCGGTGAGCTGACAGTAAAGTCCTTCACGGCGATAGCCTCGGCCATTGTCGGCCTGGGCAGTCAGTAGCGATCGTAAGGCAGCGAGGGGTCACGGAGAGACGTTAGTCGTCGCCAATGACTGCAAGTCATCATCGGGTTGAGGCTGCCGGCTATTGCGGGCCCTCTTTCTTCCCTGCGACCTTCATGAAGAGCACCCGCAGTTGCTCAGAGGTGAGATCACCGGTCACCGGAACCCCGATCGAATCCTGGAACTGCATCACGGCGGATTTTGTCTTGACGTCCACCGTGCCGCTTTCGTTCGGAACGTCGTAGCCCATGAATCTGAGATGTTGTTGGGCGGCCTTTATTTCATCGGGCCGTGAGATGATACTTGCCCCGCCAACCGCGGCGGCGGGCTTTGCCGTTGCGCCGGTGGTCAATGCATTCTTGGGGGGAGAGCTATTCGCAGGAGCCTTTTTGACGGCGGCAACATCGTCTGTGACCTCTGGCGTCGTTTCCTTCGGGCGTTGGCGTTGCTTCTTTGGCTTGGTCGCAATGCCTTTCTTCGATCGTTGAGGCTTGGCCGCTTTCCGCTTGCCGGTGCCTTTCGCAAGCTCGTTGAGGAGAACGGCACCCGCCACTCCTGCACCGACGCTGACACCTCTCTTGCCCGCGGCTGCAGGAGGAATAACGAGCGCGAGACAAACGAGAGCAGCGGCCCCGGGGGTAAGCGCACGACGCGCGATGTCGAATTTACTCATATGTGATGTCCTGCAATTCTGACTGAACACCCTGCCCACCGATTGCAGTCGTTTACGCAATGCGAAAGCATACGTGAACGATCGACGTCAGTACTTACACTTCTTCCAAATCGGAATCGGCTTGCCGTAGCAATCCTTGTAGGGATTGAGCATGATGGTCGGCCCCTGATTGGTGGTGGTTGTTTCGCGACGCTTCGTCGGCTTTGGCTTGCTTTCGGTAGTCTTGCGGTATCTGCACGATCCGTTGCTGTAGTAGGTGCGCGCCGGACAGCAATTCGGATAGTCGCCGTTGGGCCTATCAGGCGGACAAACGTCCGGCATTGCCACCGCCTCCTTGCAAGCGCCGTCGCGGTACTCCTGCCCCGCTTGGCAGCAATATGGATACGTTCCGGTCCATCCATCGGGACAGTGGGCCGTTGGTGCAGCCGCGCAGGTGCGCCCGTTCCACGCCGTTCCCTCTGGGCATTGGCAAAGGTCGCCTGCCGTCAACACCATGCCACCGAAACACGACAGTGCTTCCGGACCGACTGCAACCTCGTGGCATTCGTAGCTCCCGGACTCCGCGTCCACAGGCGGTTTGGATAACGACGCGAACTCCGGCGCGGCATTCCAAGGCTTCGTGATCGCCATGCAGTTCTTGAGGGTGTCGGGCAAACCCGCGGTGGGCAAACGCGTGACAATGGTGAAATTCTCGTGCCGGCCGGTCGCGAGGGGATAGCGCCCAGGAGTCGTGCAGGTGAAAGGAATGCTTTGAGGCTGCTCCGCGCACGGCAGGGGTGGATTGATGGAGACAATGGCCATGCTCGGCACCTCGTCACTCATCGCGTCGGTGAACGTCACCGGCGCGTTATGATCGACGGTTCCATCGTTAAGCAGGGTCAGCCTGAACTCGCACGTGCCCCCGCGCGCGCACGTGCCAACGCCCGACTTGATGACACGCAGACTGAAAGGGTCGCGCGGCGCGTCCGGTAGGCGCGATACCTGTGGTCCAAGCATAATCGTTCCGCACGCCTGTCCGTTCTTGCTGCCGACGGACCGGCTCCGCTGTATCTCGAAGGCCCTTGCATCGGACCGCTGCAGCAGAAAGCTCGCCGGCACGAAGTCCGAAGTCGCGGAGACGTTGCCGTTGGGCAATTCGAGCGCCGTGCTCGTGCCAAGGAAGCGATCCTCAGGTCCAAGCGTGCCGGGCTTGAACATAAGCTTGAGCTCTGTCGAGGTTCCGGGAGCAAGCGCCAGGGTGTTGTTCACGCAGCGCCAAGGCAACCCGACGCGGGTGCAGGTCCAGGGCGCCGTGGGAAGTTGCTCGAGCGTGGCGTTGTTGTCGAGCCCGGCTGCGATCTTGCCGCGATGGCCGGAAATCAGTGCGATCACCGTCGCCGGACCACGGAATGGCTTACCCGTCGTATTGGTCAGCGCCACATTGAGCGCACATCCGCCCGATTCCGAGCAGACGGCTTGCTGCATGGTCGGCTTCAACGACAGGCCACCGATGGTCGCCGTCGTCGGTGGCTGCCTGTTGTCGGGCGGCGTATGGAGGGAGGCACAGTTCGTAAGCTCGCGTGCCTCTCCAGCGGCGGGCAGTTTGACGTGGACCGTAAGGGACACGCGAACGCCCGGCAAGATGGGTTCCGGATGCGTGCAGAAGAACGGCGGCGCGCGAGTGCAGATCCACGTCGGCTCGTTGTCGCTGGTCATCACGGCGTGGGAAAGATCCGCGTTCCCGACCGTAACGATTTCATCGATGACGATCGGTCCGTTGATGGGAGTGGAGAGGGTGTTGGTGACGGCAATCTCGAACGTGCAGCCGCGTTCGTCCGTGCAATCGGCTCCTGCCGGCTTTTTATCAATTCTGATGCCGGAAGGGGAAACGACGGTCGCGGGGCTCAGCGCACCACCCGTGCCCTCGAGGCTCTCGCTCGGCGGCGCCAGATCCGCTAGCGCCCCGGGAGGCTTGTCGGTCTGGTCTGGCGACATTCCCGCGACGATAGGCGGAAAATACGTGCCTGTGCAATCGCGGAAAACTTCGACGTCACCAACCTGCCCTCGCAGGCTAGCGTCTTCGTAAACTCCATCGAAGTCAACAAAGAGACTTTCGAGAGGCGGGGCGTTGGCGGGGCGCAAGCGACCAGCCGGAACGATCTGTAGGCCGTGCACGATGGACGGACCGCCGGCTCTTAGCCGCGGTGCAAAGCTCGGATTGTCGCGCAGCGCATCGCCGGTGGCGACGAGGTTAACCTCGCATTTCGACAGATCGATCGATCCATCCTCCTTGCGCCCGAACGCCAGGCTGATGCCGCCCGTGGCCTGCCGATAATCGCCGCCGAAGCCGACCGCATACTCTTCCGGCTCGGGCGCCCAACCGTCCGTTCCTGATTTCGCCGGTAGGTAACGAAGCACGCGCGCGCGATCGGGTTCGGCGAACTGCGCATAGTCGAACGGATTGCGGAGACGGCCGCGTTGCGCGACCGTCATGCGCCCCCCGGAATCGAAGAGAATATCGGTTACAGGCAGGGCGGTGGCCGCTTCCGCGCTCTTGACGTCGGCAAGGCGGATCTCCCGGCGCGCACCGGAGGCGAAGCCCCCCGTCGTATCGAGGCCAACGGACCAGATTTCGGCCCCTTCGCCGACCGCGTAGTAGAGGCGCCTACCGAATATCGCTAGTCCGTGGACCTGACGTGCGAGGGGCGTAAGGCCCCAAGTGGCAGGTTCCTCGGGCTTGAATCGCGGCATCGAAATGTCGAGGCGCTGCCCGTCGTCCGGTATCGGCGGAAGTTGCAAGGCCTTGCGGCCGTCGACCCCGTGATCGAAACGGCCAAGCTCCGTGCCGGCCGGATCGAATCTATGGATCATACCGGTGTCGAGATCGGAAACATAAAGATTGCGGCTCTGCGGATCGAAGGCAAGGCCGCCAAGCCCAGCACCGCTGTTTTGCACGTCATCGAGCATGACATTGGCAAAGAGCGAAGGAACCCCGCTCGCACCATCGATCTTCCAGATTGCGCCGGGACCGCCGCCGAGCTTCGTGCCGAACTGTCCCTCCATGAAGACAGCGCCCGGCGCGCCCTGCTTAAGCCGATCCGGCATACCATCGGCGTCCGCATCGGGGCCCACGATCTGCAATCCGAAGCGAGACGTCGCTGCTGCAAACAGGTTCGGCCTGTCCCCCGCCGTTTCCGGCGTGCCGTATGCGAGACTAAAGACCTGACCGATGTCCCCCGCCTTGACCTCGAGTTTGATCGCGGGTTTCAAGACCGCGGCATCCTTCGGCTGCAGCATCGCTGTGTTGAACACACGTACTGAGGCGCCATCGGGGTCGATTACCGTCGTGTCGATCGGATAAACGCCGGGCTTCAAGCGATCCATGGCGAGCTTTGTGCCCGAAAACCCGGAAACCGCCATGTCACCGTTATCGATGATCCCTGGCGCCAGCGGAACGAGGGGTTCAAGCGGAGGAAAGTCCGGATCGGTCGACTTTCTCGGCAGCGCAGCATCCGTTGCCGCCGGTGCACTGGGGAGCGCCGGCATACCGACATCCGGAGGCAATGCCGCGACCATCGGCGGCTGCGCCGGCTCTTTGAAATAGAAGCGTCGAGTGAGAGCGGACACGTCCCAAGGCACCTGGCTGCCGTTGGTCGACTTCATCACCGAGTTGCGAACCTCGTAGAGCATCTCGGCGAGATGGTCCTTGCTGCTCAGCATCTGCTTGACGAGTGCTCCGGTGAAGGGCGAATTTCGCCCGGAACCATCGAGCGCAGTCCGACCGGGTGCCGTCGAGTAGCTGATCAGAGTGCCCGCGCCCGCCTCCTGTTGAGCAAGGCCCGCTCCTTCTCTCACGGATCGCGTCCCCATGCTCGAGGCGAGGTTCCGCGCCAGCGGGTTGTCGCGGCAGGCGTCGAAAAAGAGGATGCTCGTGCGTTCCTCGGATTCCATGTGCCGCTGGATACTGTCCAAACGAACCATCTCGAACTCGAGAGCCGCCTTCTTGGAAAGCATTGCGTCGACAGGCACAAGATAGTTGATGCCGTCCACCTGCAATCCATGCCCCGCATAGAACAGGACGGCGACGGAAGCGTCTTCGAGCGCGTCCGCAAATTCGCGCAGTTTGCGGTCCATGCCGGCTTTGTCGAGATCGAGACCTTCGATCACCTCAAAGCCGAAAGATTTTATGGCAGCCCCGAAATCGGTTGCGTCGTTCTTCGGGTTGGCGAGCGCGGCCGTGTTGGTATAGCTGGCATTACCGATGACGAGCGCCACCCGCTTCGCCGCCTCTGCGGGCGGCGCCAATGCAAATACCCCGAACGCAAGTGCCAATAAGCAAGAGACACGGCACATACAGCGACCGCCTCTTATTCGAAAAGCATAAATTCCAAGCTCAAATGAACAGCGGGCGGATTATAGCATCGTCGCCGCGCCTCGTCCTTAACTATAGTTGTCTACGTCTACGCCTTCCTGACGATGAAGTCGAAACGCTGGTGCTGCTCTCCAAGGAAGCAAATTTTTTGGGACCTGGACCACCGGCGCCCTGGAGGCCGCGTTCAGCCTGGTGCGCACCTGCGACGCCGGGCGCATGCGCGTTGTGCAGAGCGGCGTAGAGAAAGAGGATTTTCTGGGTGCTGCAACCGAAGTGTCAGATATTCGCCCAAGGAGTGAAAGCGTTGCGAGCGGGGACTACCAGCTCGCTCGCAAACCTAATTGGCCTTCTTCCACTTGGCCTGCCCAAAGCGAAAACAAGTGTGGGCAAAAATGTGGGGCAGACAAAAAATACAGAATAAAATCAATTGTCCTGGGCGGAAGCCCCCTCCACCAGTCCTCTGTCGGCCGACGTCTGCCCACGTAGAGCGAACCTAGTGTTCGACAGCAATTCTGACCGTCGGCCGCACCGCCGGAATGTCGGCATAACTCGGCACTGTTGAAGTCGTCCGCTACATGGCTACCCGGAACGTCTGTTCCAATGGGGTAGTGAGAGACGTAGTTCGCCTCTCCGACCCGTCCGGTCTCCAGTCGATGGCAGTCGTATTCGTAGACGGTGTCATCTAGAGCGCTCCCGCAGAACCCCATCACGCCGACGCTGCATGCTGACGATCATCGATGATCGTCTGGCCGGCCATTCCCGCTTCTGTCCCACGTTTGAGCCCCGTAAGCATGTCTTGCGGCGTGATCAGTCATGGCAAGCGCGAGTGCATCTCAAGCTCGTGATCTTCGGAGCGATTGTGATGTTCTCTACTCCCCGGCATTCGAGATCAGCCTCTCGATACTCTGGTCGTGACCAATGACGTCGCTTTCTCCGAGGCGCCCGAATTCTCTAACGCAGGAAGCGCCTGAACTGCCGCAGCGAGAAGAGAAATAACGCGGCGCCGATCACGAACAGCGCCAGGAACTGCGGCCAGACCACGCTAAGGCCGGCGCCACGGAAAAGGACCGACTGAGCGAGAATAACGAAGTGCGTATTGGGTGCGGCCAGCATCAGATACTGGATGACCTCCGGCATGCTCTCGCGTGGTGTGACGGCACCGGAAAGGATCTGTAGCGGCAGCAGCACGAGCATCAGGAGAAGGCCGAACTGCGGCATGGACCCCGCGACCGTCGCCAGGAAGATGCCCATGCACGTGGTTGCAAAGATGTGCAGGACCGCCCCGGTGAGGAACAACGAGACCGAACCCTCGATCGGCACGGCGAGCAGACCCTGAACGATGAAGATGAGGGAGAACGAGCCGGCGGCCAGCACGACGATGCCCATCGACCAGATCTTGCTCAGCATGATCTCGACGGGGGTCACCGGCATCACGAGGAGATGCTCGATGGTGCCGTGCTCGCGCTCTCGGATGAGTGCGGCGCCCGTCAGCACGATCGAGAGCATGGTAATGGACTGGATGACGTTGGTGATGGCGCCGAACCAACTCTTGTTGAGCTCCTGGTTGAAGCGTGCGCGCAGCGTGAGATCGACGGGGGCGATGGTCTCCGCCCGATAGCGGTTTAAAAATTCGCTGACTTCGCTCGAGACAATTGTCTGTACATAGCCGCCGCCGGTGAAGGCCTGTGTCATGCGGGTGGCGTCGATGTTGAGCTGGATCGTCGGCGAGCGACCGGCCAGCAGGTCGCGCTGAAAATTCGGCGGGATGTCGAGCGCGAACGTGTCGAGGCCAGCATCCATGCGCGTGTCCATCTCGTGCTGCGAGATGAGCTCGGGCTGAAGGAAGTAGGGCGGGTAGAACGCCGAGACGATGCGCAGAGAAGCCGGCGAGCGATCCTCATCGACAATGGCGATGGCGGCCCGGTTCAATGTCTCCGGCATGGCCCGCGAGGCGGTGTAGATCGAGAGTGTGAAGGCGTAGATGATCAGGATCAACAGCATGGGGTCGCGGGACAGGCCGCGCAGCTCCTTGATGCCGAGCTCCAGGACGTTGGATTTCCGCATGGTCAGGCTGCCTGTTTCTTGAGGAACGCCGCACTGAGGCCGAGCAGAACCGGAATGGCGAGCAGCATGGGCACGAAGCTGGCGGCAAGATCGCCGAACTCGAGCGCTTTCGAGAACGTGCCGCGCGAGATGGTCACGAAATACGTCGTGGGATAGATCTGGCCGATCAGGTAGCCCGCGCCTTGGAGCGAGGAGACGGGGTCCGTAATACCGGAATACTGCACGGCGGGTATCAGCGTTAGCAGCGTCGTGCCGAAGATGGCTGCAATCTGGCTCTTCATGAACGTCGACATCAGAAGGCCGAAGCCCGTCGTCACGATCACGTAGACGAAGGCGGCAGCGGTCAGCGTCAGGAAACTGCCAGTGAGCGGCACGCGAAAGATGAACACGGCAAACGCCGCGAGCAGGAAGAAGTTCAAGAGACCAAGCCCGATGTAGGGGATCTGCTTGCCGAGAAGGAACTCGAGCCGCGTGACCGGCGTCACGTAAAAGTTGATGATGGAGCCGAGTTCCTTCTCACGCACCACGCTCAGCACGGTCAGCATGGCCGGGATCATGATCAAGAGCATCGGGATCACCGCCGGGACCATGGCAACGAGGCTCTGCACGTCCGGATTGTAGCGATAGCGCAGCGCGAGTTGGAATTCGCCCACGGTTGCCCGATCTCCGTAGAGTTCGCGCGACTTCTGCGTCAGCCAGGTAGCGTGCATACCCTGCACGTAGCCGCGTACTGTCTCGGCGCGCGTCGGCATGGCGCCATCGATCCAAGCGCCAATCTCGACCGTGCGGCCACGCGCGACGTCGCGGGCGAATCCCGGCGGGATCTCGATGGCAAGGCTTAGCTCGCCGTTGCGCATGCGTCGGTCGAGATCGGCGTAGTCGGTGATCGGCGGCTTCTCGGTGAAATAGCGCGAGCCCGAGAGCTGCAGCGCGTAGTCGCGTGAGAGCGTCGTGTCGTCACGGTCGAGTACGGCGAAGGACAAGTTCTCGACGTCCATGTTGACGCCGTAGCCGATGACGAACATCAGGATGACGGTGCCGAGCGTCGCTAGCGTGCCGCGGATGGGATCGCGCCTGAGCTCCAGCGCTTCGCGCTGCGTATAGGCGAACATGCGGCGGCGGTCGAAAAAGGCCCGGCTCTTGCGGGCGTCCAAGGGAGGCTGGGCGGAGGAGAGGGGAGGTGCTCCGGCAGGCTCAACGATGGCGGCGGGCACAGCCAGCTTCTTCTGACCACCGTCCTGCGCTTCGCCGATGGCATCCTCAAGATAGGCGATGAAGGCCTCCTCGAGCGTCGCCGCGCCGCGCGTCTTCTTGATCGCGTCCGGCGTGTCGCTGATCAGCACCTTGCCTGCATGCATCAGCGAGATGCGATCGCAGAGTTCGGCCTCGTTCATGAAGTGCGTGGAGACGAAAATCGTCACGCCGTCCTTGCGCGAGAGATCGGATAGGATCTGCCAAAAGCCGTCGCGCGCAACAGGATCGACACCGGAGGTCGGCTCGTCGAGGATCAGGATGTCGGGGGCATGGATCATGGCCACGGCCAGCGACAGGCGCTGGCGGATGCCGAGCGGCAGGGCGTCGGGCAGTGCGTCCATGACGTCCTGGAGGCTGAAACGCTCAGACATCTCGGCGATCCGACCTGGGATGACGTCTGGGTCCATGCCGAACAGGCGCGCGTGCAAGTCCAGGTTCTGGCGCACGGTCAGCTCCGTGTAGAGCGAGAACGCCTGGGACATGTAGCCGACGCGGCGGCGGATCTCGATGTCGCGAGGATCGACTTCGCGGCCAAACAGGCGGGCGATGCCGGCGCTGGCGGGCAAGAGCCCGGTCAGCATCTTCATGGTCGTGGTCTTGCCGCAGCCGTTGGAGCCGAGGAAACCGAAGATCTCGCCTTTTGGGATGCGGAAGCTCACGTTGTCAACGGCAGTGAAGCTCCCGAAGCGCATGGTGAGCCCCTCGGCCTCTATGGCAATGTCGGTCTCGCCGTCCGGTGGGCGTGGCGGAATCACCACCTCGCGATGTCCGCGGCGGCGCTCCTCGGGCAAGAGGGCGATGAATGCGGCGTCGAGGTTGTCGGCGCCGGTCCGCGCCAACAGGTCGTCGGGCGTGCCGGTGGCGAGAATGCGGCCCGCGTCCATGGCCACCAGCCAGTCGAAGCGGGCGGCCTCCTCCATATAGGCCGTGGCGACGACGACGCTCATGCCGTCGCGGGCGTGGCGGATATCGTCGATCAGCTCCCAGAACTGCCGCCGCGACAGCGGGTCGACGCCCGTTGTCGGCTCGTCGAGGATCAAAAGATCCGGATCGTGGATCAGCGCGCAGCAGAGGCCGAGCTTTTGCTTCATGCCGCCCGAGAGCTTGTTAGCCGGCCGGTCTGAAAACGCGGCCAGGCCGGTGCTTTCCAGAAGCTCGCCGATGCGCCGGTGGCGCTCCTCACGGTCATGCCCGAACAGCCGGCCGAAGAAGTCGACATTCTCGAACACGGAGAGCGTCGGATAGAGATTCTTGCCGAGCCCCTGCGGCATGTAGGCGATGCGGGGGCAGGCGGTATCGCGATGGCGGGCGTCGGCCATGTCGCCGCCGAGCACGTGCACGCGCCCGTCCTGGATCTCGCGTGCGCCGGCAACAAGCGCGAGCAGGCTCGATTTGCCGACGCCATCGGGGCCGATCAGGCCGACCATGCAGCCTGCCGGCAGATCAAGCGTGATGTCCTCGAGGGCACGGACCTTGCCATAGGACAGGCTCACCGACTCGAGACGCGCCACGGGGGAAGTGGAGTATGGCGTGGCGTGAGCCGGGTGCGCGCTCATTGGACCAGGTTATCCGAAAGGCTCTTCGGCCAATCCACGTTCGGATCAAGGCGGAGGTAGGCCATGCCGGGGAGGCCGGTCTTCACATGCTCGATGTGCTTCTTGAGCAGCTCCTTCGGGATGTGCGCCTTGATGCGGAACATCAGCTTCTGACGCTCCTCCTCGGTCTCCACCGTCTTGGGCGTGAACTGCGCCACGTCGGCGACAAACGTCGCCTTGGCCGGAATCACGTACTGGGGCGCAGCGTCGAGCACGAGGCGTACGTCGGCGCCGATGGCGACACGCCCCGCCTCGGCGGTCGGCAGGAAGAACGTCATGTAGACGTCACCGAGATCCACGAGGTTCAGGACGCGTCCGCCTGCCGAGAGCACCTCGCCGGGCTGGGCAACGCGGTACTGCACGCGTCCGTCGCGCGGAGCCTTGAGCGTGCTGTCCTCGATTTCGACCGTGAGATTGTCGATGGCAGCGCGTGCAGCCTCGACCGCGGCCTCGGCATCGACAACCGACGCTTTAGCAGCACCAATGCCGGCTTCCGCAGCAGCCCGCTGCGCTTCGGCGGCAGCGACGGCGGCCTTGGCGCTTTGGGCGCTGGCGCGGTCGTTGTCGAGCACCTGTTGCGAGACGTTGTCCTGCTTGGCCAGCACCTCGCTGCGGGCCAGCTTGCGCTCGGCGGCATCGAGCTCGGCTTCGCGTTGTGCGACGACGGCGACGGCAGCGCGCTGCTCTGCATCGCGCTGCGCCACGAGGCTGTTTGCGGTGTCGACCCCGATCAGCGCCCGCCTGAGCTGAGCCTCGGCCTGGCGCCGCTGGGCCTGGAGGGCATCGGTGTCCATGCGCGCCAGCACCTGTCCCGCAGTCACAAAGTCACCCTCGTCGACGAGGATCTCACGGATGCGCCCGGCGATCTTGGTGGCGATGTCGATCTCGACGGCCTCGATGCGCCCGTTCCCGCTCACGATGCCGGCCGGTAATCCCGTGTTCGAATAGGCGCTCCAGCCGATGTAGATCGCGACGAGCAGCGCGAGCGCCGCCGCCGCCGCTAGCCGATAGGACGCAAAGTCGAATTGCATGCAGATCTCTCCGGCTGGGTGTCAGAGCGCCGCGCATATCGGGCAACGGGATCGGCCTTGAATGTTAAAGCAGGCCAGCCCTACCGTCGTCACTGCGAACTTCTTTGATTAAGGTCAACGTTAGTTGACTGATCATCGTGGAGACCCACCCGGCTGGAAAATTTAACCTGGGAGGGGAAAACGCGAGCTAGGTTGCCCACCTGGGCTCAGGCCCACACAATTCAAGACCATCCGGTTCGTAGATGATCGTGAAACTGCCGTCGATGCTCTCTTCGTGAGCGTACTTTGATCGCAGCGTGTCGGGTGCGAAACACTCCCGAGGCCACCGGAATTGATATCTCGAACGGCCAGCTCGTCATTGCTCGCGATCAGGCAGCGAAACTCCGCGCGTCCCTGCCGGCAGAGCAGAGGCCCGCGCCTCGAGTTCATCGAGCATGACCTCGCCAAGCCTCTTCCCTGGGACGACCGCGCGTTCCACATCGTGCTCTGCAATTTCGTCGTGCTCAACCATCTGCCCCGCGCGGCGCTTAAGCGCGCTGTGGCGGAGCTCCAGGTGCAAGGCGAGCGGCCGTCGACGGCGAGCCCGCGTTCTACAAGGCAATAGCCGGGTGACGCCGCTAACACGCGACCACTATAAGCTTGCACCACATTCCACCTCGAATCTTTATGGCGAGCCTCCTATTTTGTTGGCGAGGAGAGTCTGCATGGCATGAGCGGATCGATGCACAACGCCGATACGGAGAACATCTCGACCATCGACGGAGACGACGATTCGAGCTGGTTGCCGCCAGCCGCATCATGCTGACAGCGGGGCTTGCGCTGTTGCTGCTCGGCGGCGCGGCCGCTCTGCTTATGGAGAGCTTGTCTCCGGTCACCGCGCCGGACTGTGCTGCGATTGACAACGCCGATCTTCGGCTAAAGTGCTACGATCGCGTGGCGCACCGCCCGGCTTCTCCGCCTGCGCGCGGAGCCCTGGCGCCGAAAGCGGACTGACACCCAGCACGAGGGCTCAGAATCTCTCTGATCGCGTAGGGTTACGCCAGTTTTATCCCGCGACGATCGAAATCTGTCGGGGCCACGCGCGCGCTGTTTCACGGGAATCTGCGCGCTATGTACGAGACCTTCTATCGCTTGTTAAGCAGTCCGGTGTTTAATCCATGAGGGATGTCGAATCGTCCCACTGGTCGCGAAAATCGAGGTTGAGGTTGTCGGACGCTCCTGTCACCGTAGCCCACTACCTTATCGAGCGCCTGAAGCAGGCCGGCCTTAGGCATGCGTTTGGCGTCCCCGGCGACTATGTGTTGACGTTCATGGATCGCCTGATCGCGCAGGGCATCGATCTCGTCGGCACCTGCAACGAGCTCAACGCTGGCTACGCCGCCGACGCCTATGCCAGGATCAACGGCATTGGATGCGTCTGCGTCACCTGGGGCGTCGGAGGCTTCAGCGCCATGAACGCTGTTGCCGGCGCCTATGCCGAGCAAGTCCCGCTTGTGCTTCTCGTGGGTGGTCCGAGGACCACGCAGAGACGCTCCTCGATGCTGCTGCACCACGCCGTCGGCGACTCAGGGACGATGCAGCAAGCCTTCAGCCACATCACGGCGGCGTCCGTGCTCCTCGATGACCCTGCGGAGGCGCCGCAGCGGATCGATCGCGCGCTTGCTCGTTGCCTCATCGAGAAGCGGCCAATCATGATCGAGATCCCGGCCGACATGGTGGATCAGCCGTGCCAGGCGC
The DNA here is from genome assembly GCF_900117455.1 of Hyphomicrobium sp. CS1GBMeth3. NCBI lineage: Bacteria > Pseudomonadati > Pseudomonadota > Alphaproteobacteria > Hyphomicrobiales > Hyphomicrobiaceae > Hyphomicrobium > Hyphomicrobium sp. CS1GBMeth3. Next base: position 1,471,822 of record NZ_FPHO01000002.1, on the reverse strand, counting down.
TGAAGCCATTCTCCGTCCCCGCGCGTCCGCCCTCCGATCCGGATGCGCTCGCGGAAGCACTCGATGAGGCCACGGCTCTGCTTTCGAACGCCAGCCGCGCTGTGATCCTCGGCGGAGTCGAGCTGCATCGCTACGGCCTCATGAGCGAGTTTCTGCGGCTCGTCGAGGCAAGCGGTCTCCCGGTTGCCACAACGCTGCTCGGCAAGGCCGTCATATCTGAGCACCATCCACAGGCCATCGGTGTCTACGAGGGTGGGATGTCGCGCCGGGAAATCCGCGACATCGTTGAGAACGCGGACGTGTTGCTCTGCCTCGGTGCGTGGATCAGCGACATGAACTTCGGCATCTACACGGCCCGGCTGGCGGACCGCCATATGGTGCTCGCCAACTCGGGGCGCCTGAAAATCCAGTATCATGTTTACGAGCAGGTCTGGATCGGTGACGTCCTGACTGGCCTGGCCGACCGCATGCCGAAGGGCGGACTCGCGCACCCGCCATTCAAAAGCGTCTCACAGGTCCTCGACACCGGCTTCATATCCGAGCCTGGCCGCAAGCTTACCCTCAGCCGCGTCATGAAGCGGATCAATGCCTTTCTCGAGCAGGACACGACCGTCATTGCCGAGACGGGGGATTCGATCTTTGCGGCTGCCGACCTCGTCATGCACCATGACGTCGCCTTCATCGGGCAGGCCTTCTATCTGTCGATCGGATATGCCTTGCCGGCAACGCTCGGTGCCGCACTGGCCGCGCCGTCGCGCCGCACGCTCGCGCTCATCGGAGACGGTGCTTTTCAAATGACGGTTCAGGAACTGTCGTCGCTCTGTCGTCGCAAGGCCAACGCCATTATTGTTCTCATGAACAACGACGGCTATACGACCGAGCGCATCATCCATGAAGGCCCCTACAACGATATCCAGCCTTGGGCTTATCACCAGCTCCCGGAGGTTTTTGGTGGAGGATGGGGCCGGCGCGTGATGACCGAGGAGGAACTCGACCATGCCCTTGCCGAAGCGCGCGCCAGCAACCAGGGGCCGGCGTTGATCGAGATCATCCTTGATCGCTTCGATACGTCCGAGGCGCTGAAGCGGCTTGGTGCGGAGTTGTCACCCGACAGAAAGCGAGCCTCCTAGGCGCGCGAGAGTAACATTTACTGCGTCGGTCCGTCGCGGCTCTCTGAGAGAGTTCCGCCGTGCGTTTGGTCAATCATGGGGCGAATTGCTCGTCTGATCGGCAATGTGCGTCGCCGATGCCACACTGGGGTTTGGCGGCTCGTTAGATGTGCCGAACTTTTTTGGGATTGAGGGTAAAGCTTTCTACGCTGACTACATCGGAAATCGATCAGCGGATGAGGGGAATGAATAAGAAAAGTTGTTACGCCTTCGGATGGCTTGCAGCTTCGGTCGTTTCGACGCTCGCGGCCGCGCCCGCGGTTCGGGCCGCCGACTTGAGCGGAGATTGCTGCGCTGATCTCGAGGAGCGGATAGCCGAGCTCGAAGCCACGACAGCTCGCAAAGGAAACCGTAAGGTCTCGCTCACCATCTCGGGATACATCGCCCAGGAGATCACGGTCTGGGACGACGGCGACGAGCGAAACGCCTATGTGCATGGGCTCGGTCCCACGCAAACGTCGCACGTGAAGTTCAATGGCAAAGCTACGATCAGCCCTGGTTGGACGGCGGGTTACATGCTGCGCATCCAGGATCTCACCGGCAATGCGTTCGGTGGCGGCGCCGACGCCATCAACCAGAACAACGCCACGAAGAACGACAATCTGAACACGCAGATGTCCTTCTGGTATTTGGAAAGCGAGAATTACGGCAAGGTCAGCGTCGGACGCCTGGCCCATGCCGCCAAGAGCGCGGCGATGTTCACTGATCTCTCCGGCACGCAGATCATCGACAATTACACGTTCCTGGCCGGCTTCCCGCAGTTCCGCCTGCGCGAGGCTTCCGGCGCACTCTCGCCATTGACTTGGGGGCAGCTTGGCTTCTGCTACACCCAGGGCGTGCCGCTCGGCGGCGACTGCAATGGTATCGTTATGAACGGTGTGCGCTACGATACACCTGTGTTTGCCGGATTCTCGGCCTCCGCGAGCTGGGGTGAGGACGACTTCTGGGAGGTTGGTCTGCGCTATGCGGGCACGCTTGCTGGCTTCAAACTCGCATTCGGCGCGGGATATACGGAGATGAGCAGCGAGGCGACGTCCGCTTTCGTGCCGACGCTGACGCCAAAGGACTCGCATTTCTTCCAGGTCGGCGGTTATGCGGAGCACCTCGCGACCGGTCTTTTCATCCATGGCGCCTACGGCAACGAGGACAACAACGACACGTTGCTTGCCAATGGCTTCACCGAGCCCGACAGCGAGCACTACTACGTCAAGGCCGGCATCCGGCGAAAGTGGCTGCCGCTTGGTGCGACGGTCGTCTACGGCGATTACGCTGCCTATCTGGATCAGCTCGGACCGGCCGCATTGGCTGCTGGCGCCACATCGAGCACGCTCGAGCGCTTCGGCGGCGGCGTCGCGCAGGAGATCGACGCCGCGGCCATGACGCTCTACTTGAAGTACCAGCACTACCAGGCCGACGTGGACGGCCTCACGGAATTCGAGGACGCGGATTTCGTGAGCTTCGGCGGGTTGATCGCCTTCTGATCTATTCCGACGGAAAAAGACGCCATCCCTCCCACCGCTGGTGGGAGGGATGGCGATTTCTTGTTCTGTTTGTCTGGTGGGGGTCGGAAGATTGGGCCGGGAGGACCTGATCAGACGGCTTGTTCCGCCTGCGGCTGTGTCTCGGCGATGATCCGGCGAAGCTCCGGAATGCAGGAGCCGCAGTTGGTGCCGGCTTTGAGTGCGCGGCCGATGGCTTCGAGCGACGTCGCGTGTTGGTCTGAGATGGCGCGGCAGATTGCATTACGGCCAACGCCGAAGCAGGCACATACGATCGGGCCGTTGTCACTGCCGGCTTCGGGGGCACGGCCGGCGAGGAGGGCACGGCGCGCAGCATCGGTCAACGTCGGAGACGCGAGCTGCTGCTTCAGCCATTCCCAGCCTGGCAGGGCGTGAGGCGACTTGGCGAGAAACACGCAGGATTCGAGGCCATCACCGCGAATAATCGCTGCGCGGTAGCGGCCCTGGCCTTCGTCGAGTAGCTCGGCGTAGCTCTCGTCGGCGCCGAGAAGCTCGCGCGCGAGGTTAGCCCAATGCATCGTTCCGGCCGGAGCCGCGATGCGGTAGCCGAAGCCGCCCTCGACCGCCGAACGCGCCCACCAGATGTGATCGGGCATCGTGACCCGATTGCGGGAGAGGAAGAAGCCGTGCACGGCGAACTCGACGGGAGCGAGCGTGGCCTCTGTTGCCTTGAGCTCCGGCTGGCCTGAGATGGGATCGCAGGCTGCTTGCACGAGGGCGCCGATGCGGGCGTCGGACGCGGTCTCGCCGTTCCAGTGAATGGGGGCGAAGATCTCGCCGCGCCGTTGTGCGGCCGTAATGGTGACGCGCAGAATGGCGCTTCCGTGCAAGGTCGATACGCGCGCGAACACACCGTCCGCGACGCCAGCGGTGCGCGCATCGTCAGGGTGCACTGAAATACGCGGCTCATCGATATGAGCGCCCAGCCGGGGAGATTTTCCGGTCCGGGTCATCGTGTGCCACTGGTCGCGGATCCGCCCCGTGTTGAGGAGTAGTGGAAGATAGCGAGCAGACGCGTTGGCAAGTTTCGGCTTGGCAACGGCGATGAAGCGCGCGCGTCCGTCGGGCGTATAGAAGCCGCCGTGCGAAAAGAGGCGCTTGCGGCCCGGCTTCTCTATCGTGGCGACGGGCCATTGAACAGGTTCGAGCGTATCGTAGCCATCGGGCGAAAGCCGGCTAAGACCCGTGAGGTCGAAGTCGCGTGCGCCGTCGTTCTCGAATGCCGAGAGCGCGCAATGCTCGGCAAATATGTCTGCCGCCGAGGTGTAGGCAAACGCATCGGCGAAGCCCATGCGCTTTGCGACCTCCGACACAATCCACCAATCCGGCTGCGCCTCGCCGGGCGTCACAAGAAAAGCGCGCTGGCGCGAGATGCGCCGCTCGGAGTTGGTGACCGTGCCCTCTTTTTCCCCCCAGCCAGCAGCCGGCAACAGGATATGAGCGCCCGACCTGATGGTGTCGGTCGCCTCCACGACATCGGACACGACCAAGAGTTCGAGGTTGCCGAGGGCGGAGCGAACCGCATCGGCGCGCGGAAGGCTCACGACCGGATTGGTAGCCATGACCCATAGCGCCTTGATACGCCCCTGGGCCACTGCCTCGAACATTTCGACGGCCTTTAGGCCGGGTTGCGCGGCAACGGTCTCTGCGTTCCAGAACCGGCGGACGCGCTCCACGTTGCTCGGTTCGAAGTCCATGTGCGCGGCGAGCTGATTGGCGAGACCGCCGACCTCGCGCCCGCCCATCGCGTTTGGCTGTCCGGTCAGCGAGAACGGCCCCATGCCGGGCTTTCCGATGCGCCCTGTTGCCAGATGACAGTTGATGATCGCGTTGACCTTATCGGTTCCCTGCGCCGATTGATTGACGCCCTGCGAATAGAGCGTGACCGTCTTTGGCGTAGCGGCAATCCAGGAATAGAGCGTCCCGACATCTACCCGGGATACCTGGCACTGCTCGGCGACCGCTTCGATCTCGGGGGCGATGTGGCGGGCACGCGCGAGCGCTTCCGAGAATCCGTCGGTGTGGTCGCGGATATAATCGCGGTCGAGGACAGCTTGGTCCGCGAGGTAGGCGAGGAGACCCGAAAATAGTACCGAGTCCGTGCCCGGCGCGATCTGGATCAGCAGATCGGCTTCGTCGGAGGTTGGCGTGGCGCGTGGATCGATGACGACGATGCGTGCGCCGCGCTCGCGCTTATTCCTGAGCATGCGCTGGAACAGGATCGGATGGCACCAGGCTGCGTTCGATCCGGTCAGGATCAGGAGGTCGGCTTGGTCCAGGTCCTCGTAGCAGCCGGGCACGGTGTCAGCACCAAACGCACGGCGGTGACCGGCGACGGACGAGGCCATGCAGAGACGCGAGTTGGTGTCGATGTTGCCGGAGCCGATGAAGCCCTTCATCAGCTTGTTGGCGACGTAGTAGTCCTCGGTCAGAAGCTGGCCGGAAACGTAGAAGGCGACCGCATCAGGGCCATGTTGCGTGATGACGTCGCGGAAACCCTTGGCGACGGCGTCGAGCGTGTCGTCCCATGAGGCGCGAGCCATCGTTCCCTCGGCGTCGCGCACCATCGGATGCAACAGGCGCCCGTCGAGAGACAGCGTCTCGCCAAGGGCCGAGCCCTTCGAGCACAGGCGCCCGAAGTTTGCCGGATGCTCGGGATCGCCCTGCACCTGCGCGCCGCCGAAGCCGTCGGGCCGCGCGATCACGCCGCATCCGACCCCGCAATAAGGGCACGTCGTCTTGACGGGCTTGGCCTGCAACGGGGCATTCATTGGGCCGCGCTCCCTAGTAGACGTCGGCTTGATAGCGGCCGACCTTCTTGAGCGCTGCGATATAGGCCTTGGCGTCGTCGGGCGAGACTTTGCCGTGCTGTGCGACCGCATCGGTCAGCGCCGCCTCGACATCCTTGGCCATGCGCTTGGCGTCGCCGCAGATGTAAAAATGTGCGCCATTTTCGAGCCATGCGAACAGCTCGGCACTTTCTTCCCGCATGCGATCCTGTACGTAGACCTTCTGCCCATCCCGCGACCAGGCGAGAGAGAGCTTGGTGAGCGTGCCGGCATTCATGAACAGGCCGAGCTCGGCCTCATAGAAGAAGTCGCTCGCGCGGCGCTGATGACCGAAGAACAGCCACGCCGGGCCCGTTGCGTCGGTTGCGTGGCGCTCCTGCAGAAATGAGCGGAATGGCGCGATGCCGGTTCCGGGGCCGACCATGATGATCGGCGCCGCGCCGTCTTTGGGCAGGGCGAAGTTGTGTGCCTTCTGCACGTAGGCTTTTACATGCGCGCCGGGCTCGATGCGATCGGCGAGATAGGTCGAAGCAATACCGTGCCGCTCGCGCTCTCCGATTTTGTAGCGGACGGCATCGACGGTCAGCGAGACACGTCCCGGATTGGCCCTGAGTGACGATGAGATCGAATAGAGCCTTGGCTGCAGCGGCTCCAGCACCTCGTAGAAGGCCTCGGGATCGGGGTGCAGGCCCGGAAACTTCTCGAGCGCGGCGAGTACGTCGAGCGTCGCGGCGTCGCCGTCCGGATCCTGGCCCTTGGCGAGTGCCTGAGCCTTGCGTTTGCGCTCGCCGCCGGTCAGGTACGAGATGAGCAGGAACAGTGCGTCGGGCGCAGGCGCGAGCGACGTGTCCTCGATCAGGGCGTCGCGCAGCGTCTTGTCGCCGATCGGAAAGTCCGCCGGTGCGCCGATGGCAGCGAGGATCTGGTCGACGAGCGTTGGATCATTGCGCGGCAGGATGCCGAAGCTGTCGCCCGGCTCGTAGTCGAGGCCGCACTCAGTGAGATCGATCTCGATATGGTTGGTGCTCTTCTCGGATCCGGCTCCATTGAGACGCTGACGGGAGACGAAGCGCGCCAGCACCGGCGCCTCGCGCGAACGTCCGGGTTGGACATCTGTGGCTTTCTCCGGCTTTGCGCCCTCCTTGGCGGCCTTCTCGTCGGGATCGAGCACGCCGCCGCCCATCTCCTCTACGAGCTGCTTCAGCATGCGCGCCGTCGCTTTGCCCCCGGGAACGCACAGATTGAGGCGCGGCTCCGCCTGCTCATTGATGGCGTTGGCGTAGTCCTCGCAATTGTAGCCGCACTGGCCGCAATCCTGCTGCGCCATGGCCGCCATCATGCGGCGGCGCAACGGGCGACCTTCAGCGAGTGTCATGCGCTCGTCGATTTCGAGCGTCGGATCGTGCCAGGGGGCCGCACCGTCATCGCCGTCTCCGGCCACTGGCGTGGCGCCGGTCATGGCGTCTGATGGTGCCGGGCCACTGCCGTCTAGCGAGAGCATGCCGGCGAAGAAGCCGTTGAGCCAGGCTCTCTGGTCCGGCGTGAATGGTGCACTCTCCGGGATCAGAGCGACGCCCGGCGGCGGCGACTGGATGGTCATGCGGCGTGCTCCTCGGCGAGGCGCTTCAGCGTTTCGGTATCGGTGCGATTGGCGAATGCGAAGAAGGTTTCGCTCGCATCCTGGCGGTGTGCCAAGTAGGCGGCGAGCAGACGCTCGACCGCGGCCGGGCAGTCCTCACTCTTGATGTCGCGCCAGAGTTCGCGTGCGATCGTTGCGTCAGCCCCGGATCCGCCGCCGACCAGAATGTGAAAGCCCTCGGCAGTATCGCCGTCGTCGTTAAGCGGGACCTTTGCGCCGATCAGGCCAATATCGCCGATGTAATGCTGGGCGCAGGAATGATGGCAGCCGGTCAAGTGGATGTTGACAGGCGTGTCGAGCGTGAGCTTGCCCTCGACGTGCGCGGCAATTTTCTCCGCCGTGCCTTTGGTGTTGGCAGCAGCAAACTTGCAGCCGGTATTGCCGGTGCAGGCGACGAGGCCGGCGCGGATCGCGGTTGCCTCGGCAGATAGGCCCATGGCCTCGATGCGGGATAGCGCCTCCGACACCTTTGAGTCCGGGACGCCGGAGACGAGCAGATTTTGCCAAACCGTGAGACGGATATCGCCGTCTCCCAGATCACGGGCGAGCGATGCAATTGCGTGCATCTGCTCCACCGTCAATTTTCCGACTGGCAACACGAGACCGATCCAATTGAGCCCCTGCTGGCGCTGGGCATGTACGCCGATGTGGGCCGTTCGGTTCGGTGATTTGCGCGGCTTTACGTGCTCCGTCGAAATCCGCGTCATCTTGAAGCCGAGCTTTTCCTCGACGGCAGCCAGGAACTTCTCGAAGCCCCAGGTATCGAGTACGTACTTGAGGCGAGCCTTGTTGCGGTTGGTGCGGTCGCCGTGCTCGATGAAGACGCGAACAATGGCGTCGGCGACGCGAGTGGCATCGTGCGGCGGCAGGATAACTCCGGTGTCGCGCGCGAAGTCCTTGTGGCCGGTGATGCCGCCGAGCACGAGGCGAAAATAAATGCCGGCGGGAACGGGTGCACCCTCCGCCACCTCGACCGCCTGGAACCCGATGTCGTTGGTTTCCTCGAGTGCCGCGATGGTTCCAGCGCCGTCATAGGCCACGTTGAACTTGCGTGGCAGTCCCGTGAGCGAGCGGTCGTTCAGCACATGAAAGTGCCATTCGCGTGCATAAGGACGCGTGTCGAGCAACTCGTCGGGATCGATGCCTGCGGTGGGCGTGCCGGTGACGTTGCGGATATTGTCCGCACCCGAGCCGCGCGAGCAAAGCCCGAGGTCCTGGATGGCTTCGACAACTTTAACGGCGTTGGACGCCTCGATCTCGCGGATCTGGAAGTTGGCACGTGTGGTGACGTGTGCGTATCCGCCGCCGAACGACTGGGCGACGTCGGCGAGCCCAGCGAGTTGCCAGTGGGTCAGGACGCCGTTCGGGATTCTGAGCCGGCACATGTAGCTGTTCTGCGCCGGTGCCACATAGAAGAGGCCGTAGTAACGCCAGCGGAAATTGTCCGGCGGCTTCGGATACTCGCCCTTGTCGGCCTGTGCCTTGAGACGGGCATAGGCGTCGAACGGATGCTCCTCGCGTTTCCAGATCTCTTGATCGACAAGTTTCTTTCCGGCGGCCTTGGTGGCGTCCTGAGCCTTGAAATGGTCGGCATCGGGCCCCGTCGGCACGCTAGCCGGCGCGGCAGCAGGCTTCAGGCCCTGAGACAATTGTCCCGCCTGAACGCCCGACATGAAGCCTTCGAGGTAGCGTTTCTGCTCGGCGGAGAATTCTGCGCTCATCGTTCTCCTCTCCCTAAGCTGCGCGCGCCGGCGGCTCGGCGAAGGCGCGTCCGAAAACGAGGCCATCGCGCAACTGCTCGATCGGTGCGCCTGAACGGATCAGATCGAGGTACCAGAGTGCGTCCGTGGTATCGCCGACCAACACGGCGCCGGTCAGCCGATCCTGGTTGATCACCAGCTTGCGGTAGCTCTTGCGTCCTGGGTCTCGCAGCACGATCGGCTCCGATCCTGGGGTGCCGAGGAAATCACCGGCCGAGAAGACGTTGACGCCGGACACCTTGAGATTTGTCGCGAGCAGTGATCCTTGATAGCGGGCGTCGTGTCCCGCGAGTGCGCGGGCGAGAGTACGCGCCTGCTCGTAAGCCGGTTCCACGAGGCCATAGCAGGTGCCGCGATGCTCGGCACATTCGCCGAGCGCATAAACGTCGGGGTCATCGGTTGCGAGATCGTCGCCGACCACGATGCCGCGGTTGACCGTAAGATCGGCTCCACGTGCGAGCCGCACGTTGGGGCGAATACCCACTGCCATCACGATCAGATCGGCCGGAATGTTGCGCCCGTCCTTGAGGCGCAGACCCGCAACCTTGCGGCGGCCCTGCACGGCCTCGCTCTCGGCATTCAGAAATACGTGGATGCCGCGGTCCTCGAGAGCAGCCTCGAGCAAGCCGGCAGCCTCGGCATCGAGCTGGCGCTCCATCAAGCGATCCATGAGATGGACCACCGAAACATCGGCGCCTGCTTTCGTGAGACCATAAGCCGCTTCGAGGCCGAGCAACCCACCGCCGATAACGACGGCCCGAGTTCCAGGGCGGGCGCGCGACAGTATCGCGTCCACGTCGGACTTTTCGCGGAAGGTCACGACGCCCGGCAAGTCGGCACCGGGCAGCGGCAGCCGCACCGCTTCCGAGCCCAGTGCCAGCACCAGCTTGGAATAGTCGAGCTTTGCGCCGCCCCGCAGGCGCACGAACTTGCCGCGGGTGTCGATCTCGACAGCGCGTCGCCCGTAAACGAGCGTCACGCCGCGATCACGCCACCACGCGGCGTCCTTCAGGATGACCGCCTCCTCGTCGATCTCACGCGCGAGCAGCGACGACAGCAGCACGCGGTTGTAGGCCAGCGACGGCTCCTCGCCGATGACGGCGATCGCGTAGCGGCCGGGCACCAGCGTCGTCAGCTCGTCGACGAGGCGTGTCGCGGCCATGCCATTGCCGATTATGACGAGGGGTTCGCTCATCGTGTCTCGCTTCGTTGCGGTAGATCGTGAAGACGTGAGACCTATGCGGCCTCGATATAGCGGTGGCGCTCATAGAGGAATTTGAGCACCGCCTCGCGGGCGTGGATGTAGCGTGCGTCCGACACCAGCTCGAGCCGGTTGCGCGGACGTGGAAGGTCCACGTCCAGGATCTCGCCCACGCGCGCCGACGGCCCGTTCGTCATCATGACGATGCGATCCGAGAGCAGCACCGCCTCGTCCACATCGTGCGTGATCATGATGGCCGTGTTGCCGAGCCGGGCGTGGATTTGCATGACCGATTCTTGCAAATGCGCGCGCGTCAGCGCGTCGAGCGCACCGAACGGCTCGTCCATCAACAGTACCTTCGGCTCCATGGCGAGCGCACGGGCGATGCCGACGCGCTGCTTCATGCCGCCCGAGATCTCCGCCGGACGTTTGTCCTTCGCATGCACCATCTGCACGAGGTCGAGGTTGTGGAGCGTCCAGGCATGGCGTTCTGCGCGGCTCTTCGCCCTGCCGAACACCTTGTCGACGGCGATACGTACGTTCTCGTAGACCGTGAGCCACGGCAGCAGAGAATGGTTTTGGAACACGACCGCCCGCTCGGGTCCCGGTTCGTTGACCTCTCGGTTATCGAGAAGAACGGCGCCAGTCGTGACCCTGGTTAGGCCCGCGATCAGGTTCAGCAACGTCGACTTTCCGCAGCCCGAATGACCGATGATCGAGATGAATTCGCCTTCGGCGATGTCGAGGCTGATGTCGTGCAGAACCTCCGTCTCCGTTCCGCCACGGCTGAAGATTTTGCGGACGTCCTGCAACTGCAGGAACGGCTTTTGCGATGTCTCAGTCATGATGATCTCCTCAGGCGCTGGCGGTGCCGCGGGTGGCGATGCGTCCTACAAGCGCGACCAACCGGTCGAGCACGAAGCCGACGACGCCGATGTAGATGAGGGCGACGACGATGTCGGAGAGGCGCGATGAGTTCCAGGCGTCCCAGATGAAGAAGCCGATGCCGACGCCGCCGGTCAGCATCTCGGCCGCGACGATGGCCAGCCACGACAGTCCGATGCCGATGCGAAGACCCGTGAAGATGTAGGGCGCCGCCGATGGGATCATGATGCGCCAGAAGTACTCGAGTGGATTGAGGCGCAGCACCTCGGCCACGTTGCGATAGTCCTGCGGGATGTTGCGAATGCCGACGGCGGTGTTGATGATCACCGGCCACACGGCGGTGATGAAGATCACGAACACAGCAGACGGGCCGCTGTCTTGGAAGGCGGCAAGAGAAATCGGCAGCCAGGCCAGCGGCGGCACGGTGCGCAGCACTTGGAAGATTGGATCGAGGCCGCGCATCGCCCACACGCTCTGGCCGACGATCGCACCCATTACCACGCCGACGATCGCCGAGAGGCCGAAACCATAGAACACGCGCTCGAGGCTGGTCAGCACACGCCATCCGAGCCCGAGATCCTGCGGCCCGTAATTAAAGAACGGCGACACGATGAGATCGTTGGCGTCGGTCCAGATCTTGAGCGGCGACGGCAGGGATGAGTCGGGTTTGTCGGTAGCGAGCTGCCAGGCGAGCAGCAACATGGCCAGCACGATGAGCGGCGGGACGACGGTTGCCGTCGTCTCGCGGAGCGCGGAGACAACGCGCGAGGCGCTGCGGGCGCGGGGTGTCTCGAGCGGCACGACTTTGCTTTCGTCAGCTTTCGGCTGTGCCGCCTTGGCCTCCGCCGGTCCGGTGCCCGCGGCGTCGACCAACATGGGCCGGGTGGATATCGCGTTCATCAGAATGAGAGCTCCTGTTCGAGGGGCATGGGGGTCAGGCCGCGACGCGCGTGATCGCGAGCGATGCCAGGTAGGCCTGCGGGTTGTCAGGGTCGAAGACCTTGCCGTCGAAGAAAGTCTCCTTGCCGCGCGAGGTGCTCTCCGGGGGGGTGATGCCGAGGGCGCCGGCAGCCTCCCGCCAGATATCTTCGCGGTTCACCTTGTCGACCAACGCCTTGACGTCGGTATCGGGAGCGAACTTTCCCCAGCGGATGTCCTCGGTCACGAACCACGCATCGTGGCTCTTGAACGGATAGGAGACGACGCCATCCTCCCAGAACTTCATCAGCAGCTTGGTGCCGATTTCCTTGCGGCCGCGGCCGTAGTTGATGTCGCCTTTGATGCGGCCGATGATGTCGGCCGGCGGCACGTTGAACCATTGGCGCTTGCCGAGGATGGTGGCCAGCTCCTCTTTGTTGTCCATTGCCTCGCACCACTGCTGGGCTTCCATCACGGCCATCAGCAATGCGCGCGCGGCGGTCGGGTTCTTGTCGATCCACGCTGAGCGCATGCCGAGCGCCTTCTCGGGATGGCGGAACCAGATCTCGCCCGTCGTGCAAGCCGTGAAACCAATGCCCTGATTGACGAGCTGCTCATTCCACGGCTCGCCGACACAGAAGGCATCCATGTTGCCGACCTTCATGTTCGCGACCATCTGCGGCGGGGGAACAACGATGGTCGAGACATCCTTGTCGGGATCGATGCCGCCGGCGGCCAGCCAGTAGCGAAGCCACAGATCGTGGGTGCCGCCGGGGAAGGTCATGGCGACCTTCACCTCCTTGCCTTCGGCCTTCTTCTTGGCGAACGCCTCTTTCAGGGCCGAGGCGTCGGCCCCGACGGTGAGCGCTTCGTATTCTTTCGAGACGGAAATGCCCTGACAGTCGTAGTTGAGGCGCGCGAGAATGCTCATCGGCACAGGCACGTTGTTCTGGGTGACCTTGCCGGTCGAGATCAGGTAGGGCATCGGGGTCAGGATGTGGGCGCCGTCGATGCCGTTCGAGTCCGAGCCGAGCACGAGGTTGTCGCGCGTAGCTCCCCATGAGGCCTGCTTCAGAACCTCGACATCCGGGAGCCCGTACTTGGCAAAGAGGCCTTTTTCCTTGGCGATGATCAGCGGGGCGGCATCAGTCAGCGCGATGTAACCCAGCACGGCCTTTGTCGTCTCCGGTCCGGCCGCCCACGCCACATTGGCACCTCCCGGCACCAACGTTTTTGCAGCCGCGATCAACGCCGCTGTGCCCGTCCCCTTGAGCATCGCGCGCCGCGAGAGGCCCGCGCCGTTTCCGAAGAGGCCTGCTCCACGTTTCGAACCCGTCATTCCGATTCTCCCGTCCCGTGCGCGGGCCTCATGGCCGCGCCAAAAACAAAAAACGCCGCATCGAAGAGCCGTGACCGAACATCGGTCCCGTTTCGTCGAGGCAGCGTTGCCATGTGGAGCGGCCCGCCGTTGAGCCGCTATGTCGAATGCCGGGCAGCCCGCACTGCCCGTCTCGGGATGTTTAAGATCAAGGATCGTGCCAAATCGGAATGATTGAATTTTGTATGCGTTTTCAGTATGTTAAATAAAAAAGCGTCGACCTGCCACAGGCAGGCGGCTGCGCGCCGTTTGTGCAATGCGAAGAAAAAATGCCGAGTCGTTTGGCAGTGGGAGGTCCGGCCCGGCTCAGCGATTGAGCGCCGCGAATGCCTCGAGCTCAGCTCCTGCGTGCCGGATCGGAAGCCGATCCAGATAGGCGAGCGCCGCGGCGGGATCGAAGCTCTCGCCTCCAAAAAAGTGCGGAGGAGATTTTTCCGCCGCCTCACCCTCCGCCTTGTAGTCGGACGGAGGAACGGCACCGCCGTCGGCCGCTACGGCCTCACGGTAAAGGTCTGTTCTGAAAACACGCTCGGCGACGGCCTCGAGATTGAACGGCTCGCGCACCTGGCCCCAGCGGATCATCTGCGTCATCAGCCACACGGCGTGCGAGCGCCACGGGAAGTTTGCGAAGCCGCGATGAAACACGACGAGATCAGGGTCGATGACGTCTGGTTGCTGGCCGCCGCACTTCATGATGCCCGTCAAAGGTGGCGCAATGATCTCTTCCTTGAGTCCGATGAATTCGGGACGCGCGAGGATACGGGCTGCGTCCGGCCGGTTCTCGGGTTGGTCGAGCCATTGACCAGCGGCGACGAGGGCGCGGACCAGATCGCGAACGAGATCGGGCTCACGTTCGGCAAACACCTCGCGAACGCCAAGCACTTTTTCCGGGCTCATCGACCAGAGCTGGCTCTTCGTCGCGACAATCACGCCATCGGCCTCGGCAACAGCCAGGCTGTTCCACGGCTGCCCGACGCAAAAACCGTCGACGCGGCCCGCCTTGAGGTTCTCGGCAATCAGCGGCGGCGGCACCACTACGAGATTGACGTCGTTGTCGGGATCGATGCCGGCGGCGGCAAGCCAGTAGCGCAGGTCGTAGTTGTGGCACGAGAACGGATAGACCATGCCGAGCGTCAGCGGCTCGCGACCGGCCTGCTGGCGAGCGCGCACCACGGCGGCCAGCGCGTTTGCTGCCATCATGCCGCCGGCCAGGGCCGCCGGCCCATCGGCCGCGCGCATGTCCTCATAGAGCTTGGTCGAGACCGTGATCGCGTTGCCGTTGAGGCTCAGCGCCATGGGCGCGATGATCGGCTCGGTCGCCCGGCCAAGCCCAAGATGCGCAGCGATCGGCATCGGCGCCAGCATATGCGCGCAGTCGAGTGCGCCGACGTCGACCTTGTCGCGAATATTTGCCCACGACGCCTCGCGATGCAGCACGAGCGAGAACCCATAGCGGCGGTCAAACCCGAGCTCCGAGGCGATGACGAGCGGTGCACAGTCGGAGAGCGGGATGAAGCCCGCGTGAATTTCGCGCTTCCGGCCCGATCCGGCGATGGTGGCTCTTTCGGTCATGGGCTAGCCCTCGCCATTCAGGAGATCAGCGGCGCTAACAAGGGCCTTTGCAACGTCCGCGATGCGCTTGCCTTGCGACATTGCGGTCTTGCGCAAGAGGTCATAGGCGTGCTCCTCGTCTATGCCGCGGCTTTTCATAAGGATGCCCTTGGCTTTTTCGATGATTTTGCGGTCCTTGAGGGCGCCCTTGACCTCGTCGAGCTCGGCGCGCAGCCGGTTGAACGCGTGGAAGCGCGAGACCGTCATGTCGAGGATCGGCTTGACGCGCTCTTTCTTGAGGCCATCGACGATGTAGGCGGAAACGCCGGCCTCGATGGCGGCCTCGATCTCACTTTTCTCGCTGCGATCGACGAACATGGCGATCGGGCGGCGCACGGTGCGCGAGACTTGAAACATCTGCTCGAGCACGTCGCGGCTCGGATTTTCGAGATCGATCAGCACAACATCCGGGTCGAGATTGTAAATATGATCCACGAGGCGGGTGGTGTTGACAAGCATGGTCACCGCCGTAAAGCCCGCCTCCTTGAGCCCCGCCTCGATGATGGCGCGCCGGATCGGGTTTTCGTCGATGACGAGGATCTTAAGGGTCGAGTCAGGGTTGGACGGTGCCACCAGGGGCTCTATCGGAACAGCGATGTTCAAGTCATGAACTCAGATCTGTCATAGGGCAAACCAAATCTGCCACAGCGTCAAGTGTCTAGGAATCGGCGCCGCTTATAGCGGCCATTTTAGCAGCCGTGACATGATGTTGTTTTTGGGAGAGACCATCATCTGGCATCCGTCCCGATGGTTCTGCCACTCGTCGGCACGCTATCCGTGCCTCCGGTCGATCGAGATCCGACCTAGATCCAGACGTGGTGAAGCCCGGCGCGGTTCAGCCAAGGCTGCACGGCGATCACGTCTTTCGCCTTGAGCGGGTTGAGCCCGATGAAGAGCACCTCGATGTCATCTGGGATGCGCTCGGGGGGCAAGACCGGCACACCGAAATGGCTCCCGCCCTGCAGATGAGGGTTCCGGTCCAGGAAGGCCGCGGGAGCAACCCGCGTGCTGACGCGACTATAGATCCAGCTCCCATAGAACCCAGCCCCGTAAATGGCTGCCTTGCGACCCGCGAAGCGCGCGCCCTGCTCGTCGAGGTTCGCCGCGGCCTGCCTCCAGAAGGCGCAAATCTGGTGCGCACGCTCGACAGCCTCGTGCGCATGCGCTCCGCCCGCCGGAGGCTCATCCGTACGGATCGCGACGGCAAAGAACGCTCCCGGAAATGACGCGCTATCGATCGTCGTCGGCAGGAAACCCCCGGCAACCAGGGCGCGTCGCAGCGAAGCTTCGCTGAAATGATTGAGGTGATCGGCCACCGTCATGTCCCCGGGATTGGCGGAAACATCGGGTAGCGAAAGAAGCAGCGTGCCGCCCAGGCGCAAGAGCTCTGAAATCGAACGGATGAACCCCACGGGATCCGGAACGTGCTCGATGACGAAGTGGCTCATCACCGCGTCGAAACGACCGTGCCACGATGCTGGCACGGAATAGACCGCCTGCGCGGCATCAGGAATCCAGCCTTGCCACGCCGCGACGTAGTCGCTGCTGACTTCGAAGACATGAGGCTGGATGTCCGGGCGCGCAGCGTGGACCTTGCGCAAGGTGTCAGATTTGGCAGCGCCGTAGTCCAGCACACGCGCACCTTCCGGGAGATCGAGCAGCCCGAGCGCGATCTCCGCCTGATGATCCGTGCGATAGATGATGGTTCCGTCTGCGTGTACCGCAAAGACTTGATCGTGATCGTCGCTGGCGAGCGAGATGCGGTAGTCGCGATCGTAGAAGGCATGGATATCGGGAAGGTCGTGGCATTGCGCATGCCCGCAGCAATCGCAAACGAACACGCGGGTTGGCACGTCGATAAGGGTCGAGATCGAAGTGAGCGCCGGAGCCGGCCTCTCGTAGGCGGGCGCACTGATCGCCTCGCGGCAGACGCGGCAGACTTTCATGCGGCCGTCTCGCGCCGCACTAGAAGCTCGGGCAGCACGTCCTCGAACCTCGCGCCCGCCGCGAACGATCCCTTCCAGCCGATGCGAACGCCGATTGGCTCGGCAAAATTGAAATAGCGGAACTGGATGCTCCATCGCGGCATGTTCGAGACGTTGTGGCCGGACTGGTGCAAGGTGAGGAAGTCCATCAGCACGAGATCGCCGGGCTCGGTCAGCGGCGCGACCTGCCGGTAACGTGCCAAACGCTCCTCGGCCCGATCCAGATACAATGCATAAGCTCCGGTCTTGGATACGCCGCCATCGTCGACATACACGGGAACGATGCCCTCGGCATGCGAGCCTTCCGCGATCTGAACCGGCCCCATCTCGGGCGTAACCGGGAGCAGCGGCGTCCAGAACACGATGCCGTCGACACTGCGGAGCTGACTGGGAAACTCCTGGTGCCACTGCGCGCGGAACTTCTCCTCGCCGGGGTTATCGATCCGCATTCCGAAGCCGTTGGCGGCAATGCCGGGATGGGAACCCGGCCGCAGCGTATCGAACAGGGCAGGATTCCTGGCGTTCGACACGAGCTGCAGGAATGCGGGGATCTGCTTGATCGCGTCGTAAACCTCGCCACCCCAGGCGCGATTCTTGGCGATCAGAGCCGGATAGCCCTTTGTCATCGCGTCCAAGGCTGTCGCGGTTGGCGCATCGACGCCGTACTTGTCGCAAAGCAACGCGATGACGACGCGAATGCCTTCCTGGATCGGCGCGATATCGCGCGCGACGTCGTAGAACTGCCGGAGCACGGCATACCCTTTGGTCGCGAAGTCATCCTTTGCCGAAGTTGCGATCGGTTTGTGCTCGGTCATACCGGCATCCTTTCCCTCTGAAGAAAGGCCCGCCACTCCACCGTCGACGGATGGAGATAGGCCGCCGCTTGCGGGCCCGCGTAAGCGATGAGATCGAGTATGCTGACAAAGGGAGTGAAGGCGTCTCCGGCCCGCGGCCACGGCGTGAGGCTGTAGCGCATGTAGGCAACGGAAATGCCGCTCGCCTCGAAGGCTGCGTGGTCGAGATAGTCGGCGGCGCCGTGCCCCGTCACATAGAGAGTGCCATCGAAATAGCGCACGATGTCGAGGACGCGCCGCCACGATGTGCCTGTAACGCCTGTCTCGCTCGACCGCGCAATCTCGCGCGCAGCGCCTATGCCCATATAGCGCGCGGGCTCCTCGATGCTTGAGATCAGGAGATCAAGAAGCGTGTCATGAGCGTAGACACGGTCGAGGATGTCCAGCGCGTCGTCGACAAAGGGGGCGCCGAGCAGTGACTGGCGCAAGAGCATACGATGGCCAGCCTTCCAATCGCTGCCGGCGGCAGCAAGCTCGGAGATCTTCTGGAAGCTGCCTTTCCCGGCGAGCGGAATGGTCATCCAGCTGCGCTCGCCGCCACGCAGAAGTTGGATACGGTTCGTAAAGCTTCCCTTCGAGAATTGCGCGTCGTCGAGGTAGATGTAGGTGTCGGCCAGCATGAGCTGCTCGAAGAAGCCCGGCCAGGGAAACAGCATCGGTTGCGTGATGACGGCCGTGCTCACGTCACGCCTCGTCCAGCGCTCGCTCGAGAAGCAGCACGTCGTGACACGCGCCCTCGTAATCTCGGAAGTGGCTTTCGAGGATGCCGACAACACGATATCCGGCATCGAGATACATCTTGATCGCGAGCACGTTGTCTGCGCGCACGGTAAGCAGCAGCTTTTCGAGATCAACCTCCGTCCTGGCAAGCTCGTGTAGCAGTCTAAGAGCCGCTTTGCCGACGCCCTGACGCTGGGCGCCACGCCTTATGGCGATGCCGAGATAGCCATAGCGGTTATGACGGTGGATATCGGCGATCTGCACGTAACCCAGCACCGCACCGGAGGCTCCATCCGCCACGACGCGAAACACGCCACTCGCATTGTTGGTACGCCGCGCGATCCATTCTCTTACGGCGGCGTCATCCGTCGCCTCGATGACGGCGAGCAATAGCGTCTGCATGTCACGGTCACGGCGTATTTCCGCGAGCGCGTCAAAATCATCAGGCGCAGGCGGGCGTAGGATGATCTGCTCGACCGCTCTCGGCGCAATGGCGGCTTCGCTCAGGGCCGCAAGCATTTGAGATACCCTCCGGGCGAGCTCGAAAGCACGAGCTTGCCGTTGAGCGCGGCGTCGATTTCGAAACGGTCAGTCTCTTCGAGGTAGGCGTTCAATGCAGCGTAAGGTTCGTCACCCGGATAAAGCACCCTCGAGCGTTTGGTCGGCGCCTGTGAAGCGTCGCCGCGCCCGAGCAGCGTATCGGCGACAACGAGATACTGGCCTTCGGTGACGAGCGGCGCATACGCGCGAAGCTCCGCCAGGACGTGATCGCGGCTGTGATCGCTATCGAGCACGACCATGACCGAAGCCCCATCGGGGATCTGGGCCGTCACCTTAGCCAGCATCTCAGGCGCTGTCGAAGGCCCCTCGATCAGCGTGATACGGGAGGCGAGGGGATGCGCCTCGATGGAGTCCCGATTATGAGCCCGGATGTCGATGTCGACGCCGATCACGCGGCCCTTTCCGATCACCTGCAGCAGCGAAGCCATGAAGATCATCGAGCCGCCGCGCGCAACGCCCGTTTCGATGATGATGTCCGGCTTGGTGTTCCAGATGACCTCCTGCGTCGCCATGATGTCGGCCGGCATCTGGATGATCGGAACGCCCATCCACGACCAGAGATAGCTGTAGTCGTACTTGTCGAGGCGGACGAGAGTCGTCAGGGCATGTTTAAACGCGTCGTCGTCCTTGCCGAGCGCAAGCGACATGTCCCGTTTGTGGGCTTCGAACGCGAGGCGGTCGTCGTGCATCACGGCGTTCCTGCATGGAGAAAGCTGGGCTCATAATCGGATACGGCAGCAGCGCGGCGGGGTTGACCGGATCGCGCCGTCGCGATGAGCGCCGACGCGACCCGCCCGATCTGGGCGTCCGTCATATCGTGATAGCTGGGGAGATTGATCGCCCGGCCTGGAATGCTCCAGGCCCGGGTGTTCTGCGGCCGGCTCTCGAACATCGGCAGGCTGGACAGCGGATGGAAGAAGACCCGGGCATCGATATTGGCAGCTTCAAAAGTCTGCTCGAGCGCCGCACGCGTGACGCCGCTCGCGCCATTGAAAACCACGGTGGGCATCCACGCGCCGTTGGTCGTCCCCTCATGTTCGGGGTTCATCGCGATGCCAGGCAGTCCCGCGAGATGGCCCTTGTAGGACGCCAGGATCTCCCGCTTTCGGCCGACGAGCTCATCGATGCGCTCGAGCTGCGCGCAGCCGATCGCCGCCTGGATGTTCGACATCTTGTACTTGAAGCCCACGGCCTCCGGCCAAAACGCCCTCGCATTCCCAGGCCGCCGCCCGTGATTGGAGAGCGTCAGAACGCGCTCATAGAGGGCGCGGTCGTTGGTGACGAGCATGCCGCCCTCGCCCGTAGTGAGGGTTTTGGTGCCATGAAAGGAGAACGTTCCGAACAGGCCCATGCAGCCCGCGCGCCGGCCATGCCAAACGGAGCCGATCGCTTCTGCGGCGTCTTCAACGACGGGAACGCCGGTGCGCCGCCCGATGTCGAGCAGCGCGTCCATGTCGCAGAGGTTGCCGTAGAGATGCGTGGCGATGATCGCCCTCGTGCGCGGCGTGATGTGGCGCTCGACCTCTCCCGGATCGACGCACCAGGTATCGGGCAGAATGTCCACGAGCACCGGCGTCGCCCCAAGCTGCACAACCGGCGCGACCGTCGCGATCCAGTTCGTGTCAGCAAGGACCACCTCGTCGCCATGGCCAACACCGAGCGCGGCGAGGCCCATGTGCATCGCGCCTGTGCAACTCGACGTGGCAATAGCGAACTCGCTTCCGAGATGCGCTTTGAAACCGCGCTCGAAGCGGTCGATGTAATCGTAACAGCGGGCGCCCCAGCCGTTTGCAGCCGCATCCGCGGCGTAGCTCGCCTCGAGTTCCGTGATCGACGGCTTTGTGTAGAGGATCCTCTCACTCATGCCTCAGCCTTCTGGAAACTATGTCTCGCCCGAAATACCGGAGCGCCGGATCGGTCGTGACATTAGTCCCTGAAGCTGGCGTGAGACCGGAGCGGTTAGCCCGCTGTCAGACGACCACATGTTGAACCAGGTCGCGGTCGGTGAAGATCAGGTTGGGCTTGTAACCGAGGGAGACGAACCGGTCGTAACCTCGGCCGTCCGGCACGAAAACAACGGTGCTTTCGGCGCGCTCGCGGTCGTGAGCTCGCGGTTCGTCAATGATTTCAATATCCGGCGGCAGTCCGAACTGGCGGAGCATGTCTTCCAGCGCGGACCGGTCTGAAACGCCGGCAAGGATTAGCCGCTTGATTCCCGCAGGCGACGCCGCGTGCCAGGCCAGCGTCTGGATCCCGGCCATCAGGGGGAGCGTGTCGCGCAATTTGGTGAGCTCAGGGTGGTCCACCATCCCGCCGATCGCCATCCGCGTATAGAGCTCGTAGGCCTTGATGTAGTCCTTGCGGGCCGCCCAGAAGCGCACCGCCACTGCCATGCGGTTGAGCGTGAAGATCTTGCATTTTTGCTCGAAGGCGGCCCGAGCGTCCCGGGAGTTCGCGATGGCGCCCCGTTTGATGCCCAAATAGAGAAAATACTCGAGCCCGCCCCGGTACTTGTCCCAATCGGTCATGACCTGCTCGTTGCCCGCCTGCTGGCGATTCGGATCGATGCTGGAAACGGTGACCGAGCGATAGAGCGGCCGCCTGAGGAAGGCGACCGCCCCCTCATCGAGGAAATGCGCAAGGTAGGAAAAGGCCCAGAAGCAGAAGTCGCGCGGCACCCAGGCCGAGCGGAGCACCGATGTGCGGTAGAGGCCGACTTCCGGAAAGATATGCCGCTCGAAGATGAACTGGAAAACCTCTGCGAAGTTGCGCCGGGCGAATTTCCTGTCGAAGTCGACCGTGTAGAACTGAGCCACGTCCTTGTCAGCCACCTCGTCGTAGAGGTGCCACGGGGCATGGCAGACCGTAACGTCCGGATTGGCATCGAGATATTGGACGGCTTCTACGATGCCGTCCGGCACCAGGAAGTCGTCGTCGGCATGGTAGAAGGCATATCTGCCGACGGCGTGGTGAAAGGCGCTGACCGTGTTGGCAAGCGAGCCCCCGTTCGTCGCGCGCCGATGGTAGCGGACAGGTAAGCCCTTGCGGGCAAACGCCTCGGCCACGTCTTGTGTGTTGTCGGTCGACGCATTGTCCGAGATCACGATCTCGTAGGGAAAATCGAATCGGTAATGCGTCTCAAAACGGCTGAGGGCGTTTTGCAGATAGGCCGCGCGGTTGAATGTCGGGATGCAGATGCTGAGCTTGATGTCGCTCATGCGCAGGCCTCGAGTCCGGAGCTTTGCGAGACTTAAGAATCACAGAGTGGAAGCTACGAGCCGAAGCTGTTCCGGAACGTGCGGCCTGCCACGCAACGCCGTCGGCGATCGGGTCGTCATTCCGCCGCAGCGTCCGCGCCGTCGCCGAAGTGAAATGTGATCGTCATATAAAGATGATGAAGTGAGAAGACGTGCTGGGCGAAAGCGTGCTCGCAAGAGCGAGATAACGATGGAAAAACAAATAAATAGTGCGGCGCGCTTCGGATTGGCCATCTATGGGTTTTGAGCTGCAGCTCGTTTTTCTGATTGGCCTAGTCGCCGCGTCAGCGCTCATCGCGTTGCTCGCGATGTCGAGCCACTCGTCGGCCGTCAGCATCTGGCCTTGCCCCGACCACCGGTCGTGGCAAGCGTTGACCTTCTGGGCGTTGTTCCGGATCGCCAACGTCGCAACGTTGATTGTCATCGCCGGAACCTGGACGCCGGGCGTGACCGAGTCTGTGCCGAGGCTCATAGCCACCGGCGTAGGTGCGATTTGCTTCATCTTTTACGCGATGGGGTGCGTGCAGCTGGGGCGCCGGAATCTCTACGGCGCTACGGAAGGCCTCAACACCGATGGCATCTACAGGTGGAGCCGCAACCCGCAGTACGCCACCGCCATGCCGGGCTACGTAGCGCTTGCGGTCGGCGCCGCGTCCGCGCCGGCGCTCTGCCTTGCCGCTCTCGTCGGCGTCATATTCTGGCAGATGGCAACGTTGGAAGAGCGCTGGCTTCTTGCAGCCTATGGAGACGCCTACGATCATTATCGCAGCCGCGTCCCACGCTTCTACAATGTAGAGCGGGCACGCGTCGCACTAAGGCGTATGGCCAACACTGCACGCTCCAAGGCCGAAGCGGTGATACGCCAGCGCTGAGGTGGGTCTATCGCTCGGCGAACTGCTCCGTGCGTTTGCCACGCGTTCGGTCGCGGACCGTCCAGTAAATCAGCATCATCAGCATGGCGAGGCTGGCTGCGTTGGCCAGGATGATCACGGCGTCGCCTCTTGCGAGACCATAGACGCACCACAGGGCGAGACCGGTCGCGAGCGTGAGGAGCATGCGCAGCGAGAGATCGTCGGTTTCCCGCGTCTCCCAGGTCTTCTTCACCTGCGGAATGTAGGAGGCGGTGGTGCAGATCGCCGCCGCGAGACCGATTGCGGTCGTGATCCAGCCGTCCATGGTTACGCTGCAGGTTTGAGCATCACCTTGATGCAGCCGTCCTCCTTGTCACGGAACGTCTTGTAGAGCTCCGGACCATCCTCGAGCGGGGCGGCGTGGGTGATGACGAAGGACGGATCGATCTTCCCGTCCTCGATGAGGCCGAGCAACTTCGGCAGGTAATGCTGCACGGGCGTCTGCGCCATGCGGAAGGTGAGTCCTCTGTTGATTGCTGAGCCGAACGGAATCTTATCGAGATAGCCGCCATAAACGCCGACGATCGACACGGTCCCGAAATTGCGGCAGCACTGGATCGCTTGCCGCACCACATGCGGGCGGTCGGTGCCCATGAACGTTGCGACCTTCACGCGGTCCACAACCGAATCGAAGCTGGCCATCGTGTGCGGCTCCGTGCCGACCGCGTCGATGCACGCGTCTGCACCGCGTCCTTCGGTGCGCTCCTGGATCGCCTCGTAAACGTCCTCCTTCATGAAATCGAGCGTCTCTGCACCGGATGCCCGCGCCATCTCAAGACGCTCCGGCACAGTATCCAGCGCGATCACGCGCTCGGCGCCGAGCAGGAAAGCGCTGCGGATCGCGAATTGCCCCACAGGCCCGCAGCCCCACACCGCGATGGTGTCTCCAGGCTGGATGTCGCAGAATTCGGCGGCCATGTATCCGGTAGGAAAAATGTCCGAGAGGAACAGCACCTGCTCATCGCTGAGGCTGTCCGGCACCTTGATCGGCCCGACGTCGGCGAAGGGCACGCGCAGGTATTCGGCTTGCCCGCCCGGGTAGCCGCCAAGCAGATGCGAGTATCCGAACAGACCCGCCGGAGAATGGCCCCACAGCTTGCTCACCTTTTCCGCGTCGGGGTTCGAGCGCTCGCAACCTGAGTAGTAGCCCCGCTTGCAGAAAAAGCATTCACCGCAAGCAATCGTGAATGGCACCACGACACGGTCGCCGACCTTAAGCCTCTTGTTTTCGGCTCCGACGGCAACCACCTCGCCCATCGTTTCGTGCCCGAGGACGTCACCTTCGTGCATCTCCGGGATGACGCCATTGTAGAGATGGAGGTCCGATCCGCAGATGGCGCAGCCCGTCACTTTGATGATGGCATCGCGCCCGTCCTCGATCGTCGGATCGGGCACGGTCTCGTAGCGGATGTCACTCTTTCCGTGCCAGCACAACGCCTTCATGGGGTGCTCCCGTCTGCGGTAGCGGTAGAGATGTCAGGCCGCGGCGGACGAACCGGGCTCCGCTTGCTTGCGATGCTGCTCGGCAAGAATGGTCGACGGCGTGACGCTCGCTAGCGCTGTCTGCAGTTTGTTGTGCCAGCCGGTCACCACGTCGGCATCGCCGTTGATCATGGCCCTGAAGCCGACCTGCGCGACGTCGGCCGCATCATCCTTCTTGGATTGACCGATCTTGGTGTCGAGCAGGTGGGCGCGGGCAAAAAAGGCGGTGTCGGTCGCCCCCGGCATGAGGCACGTGACCGTCACGCCCGTATCCTTGAGCTCGTTGGCCAGCGCCAGGGAGAAGGAGTCGATGAACGCCTTCGTTGCATTGTAGACTGCATTGTAAGGCCCGGGGATATAGCCGGCGATCGATCCGGTGATCAGAATGCGTCCCGCGCCGCGATCGCGCATGCTGCGCCCGACCTTCTGAATCAGATAGACCGTGCCTGTGACGTTCGTCCCGATCACGTGCATGACTTCCGAGAAGTTCTGATCGAGGAAGGCCTGACCGAGACCGCGGCCTGCATTGGCAAGAAGCGCATCGACGGACCGCCCGCCGATCTTGTCGATCAGAGTATCGACGCCTTCGAGCGTCGAGAGATCGGCCTCCACAGCATCCACATTGCTACCGAGCAGCACCATTTCTCGCGCGGCGGCGTGAATCTCCGGCTCGTCCGCTGCAAGAACTAGATCGAAACCTTCCATCGCGCAGCAGCGTGCGAGCTCATAGCCGATGCCGGTCGAGGCGCCGGTCACTACGGCGAGCGGACGAGTGGGAATCGACATGGAATAATCTCCTCGTATCAAAGCGAGTCCGAGCACGTGCGGAAACCATGTTCGGAATAATCCGCAGCACAGACATTGATGGAGCAACCCCCGCCTAGCGACGAGGTTCCGCTTGCGATTATCGCGACGCGTGTGGAACGCACCGCGTCTCCTCACGTTGCCGCGTCATGGACGGTGTGCAGGAGGAGGCGTGAAATCCATGCGCAATAAGATCATCACACACGCGTGGTCAGCATCGGCGGCGGCGGTCGCACTGCCGTTGGCGCTCACGTTGGTTTGCGTCGCGGCGCCGGGCCTCGCGCCGGCCTTCGCCCAGACGGGTGGCAGCACTGGCGGAGGAGCAGGCAGCACCAGCGGAACGGGAACCTCGTCCGGAGCCGACAGCGGCATGAGCGGCGGCGCTCCAGGCGGCACCGTGGCAACGCCGCCGTCAAGCGGCCCTCAAGCGCGCTCGCCGGCGACGCCACCCTCGCCAATACCGCCGCGGGATACCGGCGGCGTGCCGCCGGTTCCATCTGCCGGCAATGCGGAACGAAGCTCGCCCATCTATCGTCAGGATACGCCGCCGGGCGCCCTCACGCCGCAGAGGGACGCCATCACGCCAGGACCCGGCTTGCCAGATGCCGACCCGTCGCGCACGGATACACCGCTCGGCAGCGGCGGCAGCGCGGCGTCCGATAACCCGGCCACCATCGAAGACTCGCTCACGCCGACGGATCCGTCGGGCAGTCCTGCCGATTACGGTTCCGGACGGCCCGCCAACTCGATCGGTGACGAGCCGAACAGGGTCACGCGCGGCGCCGGCGCGGCAGGCCGCGACCTCGACGAATGCATGAAGCTCTGGGACAAGAGCACACACATGACGCGTGAACGGTGGCGCACGACCTGCATACGTCTCGGCCGCTAATTGCCTGATCAAGGCTCCGCAGCGCCGCCTTGCGCACGTGTCCCGCTAGCGCCCGTGTGCTGATCTAGGTCGCTCCATCCTGGAACAGATCGTTGTTCCGGACGCTCTAACTCAAAAGGAGCATCGGACCATGGAAGACAACACAGGATTTCTTACGATCTTGATGAACTTCGTCGCGCCGCTGATCCTCGGCTTGGTGATCCTCTACCTCGTCTTGCAGACGCGGGGCATCGGCTGGCGCCAGCGCCAGCATACGGAGAAAGCGACGGAGGATCTCTACGAACGCGTCGACAGGGATCGCGAGCGACGTCAAGAGGCGGAGCGGCGCGAGGCACGTGGCGAGCGGTAATGCGCCACGCCCACTACACCTAGGCCCGCCCCCTGAGCCGCGAGACAGCGGGCGGCGTGTGCGTGTCCCGCGCGAGCAGCGCGATCGTCGATTTCAATCCCTCGAGAGTGAAGGGCTTGCCGAGGATAAGGCTGTTGCGGAACGCTTCGGGCAGGCTTTCGCGTCCATAGCCGGTTACGAAAGCGAACGGCGTGCCGTTTCGTGTGAGCGCGGCAGCCAGTTCGTCCACGGGCGTACCCGCGAGATTGGCGTCGAGCAACGCAGCGTCGAAGCCGCCAGCCGCTACTAGCTCTTTCGCCTTCTCGAGGGTAGCCGCCGTGCCCACCACGTCATGACCGAGGTCGGTCAAGGTCGATTCAACATCCATCGCTACGACCGGTTCGTCCTCGATCACGATGAAACGGGTGGCGGCCACTCCGCCGCGTCCGATGCCGTTTGGCCTCAGCGCCATGCGAGTTGCTCTCTCGATCCAATCCGGCTCGAGAGTTTCCGGTAGCGGCAGGCTGATGGAGCAGGAGAGACCGTGGCTTTCGTAGAGAAGGCGCGCCTCGCCCCCGTGGGCAGCAAGGCTTTGCTCGACCACGGTCATGCCAAAGCCGCGGCTCGTCGGCGCCGTGACCGTTGGACCTCCCGTTTCGCGCCATGAAAGATCGAGCTTGCGGTCACCGCCGGTCCGTACAACCCAGTCAACGGCCAGCCGCCCATTCGGCACGGACAAGGCGCCGTATTTCCGGGCGTTGGTGGCAAGCTCGTGAATGACCATGGCGAGATGAAGCGCCACTTGAGGCTGAAGGATCACCGACGGTCCATAGTACGCGATGCGCTCATCCTCATCCTCGCCCAGCAGGAGCTGATCCTTGATCAAATAAAGCAGGTCCGCACCGCGCCAGGTGTTGTCCGTCAGCATGGTGTGCGTGCGAGCCAGTGCCTGCAGGCGACCGTTGAAGCTGGCGGCGAAATCAGACGGGCTCTTCGCACGCCGAATGGTCTGGCCCGCGATGGCCTGCACTGTCGCCAACGTGTTCTTCACACGGTGATTGAGTTCGCCGATCAGAAGCTGCTGCAACTTTTCCGCCTGCTTCCGCTCGCTGATGTCACGAGCCACTTTGGCGGCGCCGATCAGCTTGCCGGATTTGTCGCGCACGGGGGAGATGGAGAGGGAGACGTCAATGCGCCGGCCATCCTTCGTCATGCGGACCGTATCGAACGGATCCACGCGCTCGCCGGAGCGGATACGAGCGAGGATTCTGTCCTCTTCATCGAGTAGTTCGGGAGGAATAACGCGCTTGATGGACTGCCCGATCATCTCGTCAGCGCGGTAGCCGAAGATCCGCGTGGCGCCTTCGTTCCATGACGTGATCCGCCCGTCCAGAGTTTTGCTGACGATGGCGTCCTGGGAGGAGGTGACGATAGCCGCCAGGTAGGCAGCGTGGTTCTCCGCCTCTCCCTGCTCTCGGGGCTGCGATTCCGCGCCGGTTTCCCGATCATCCGGCGACGTCTTTTCGGCCATGTTCTTAAATTCCGGACGGGTTCAGTTGTTGGTTTGCTTAACCGACAAAAATTCCATCCACCGCCAAAAGTTCCACGGGCCGCGGAAACATTCCCGCAGCCCGTGGTCTAGAAGACACAATTTGCTTAATGCCCTGCTACGGCTAGCGTGCAGCCAGGCGTCAGGTCGGGTCGTCCCAGCCATCCCGCGACAGGAGCGGCGTGATGCGCCGGACCGCCACGCGACGGTTGATCCGCGACGGGCCGTCGGTCAGCTCCTTGAGGTATTCCTCTCCGTAGCCTTGCGTGGTGAGGTTCTCTGGGGGGATGTCGAAGGTGTCGCTCAGGATCGCCGCGACCATCTCGGCGCGCCGGTCGGAGAGCGACAGGTTGTCGATCTCGTCACCAACTGCATCAGTGTGCCCCTCGATAAGGAACAGCTCGCTGGGTGAGCGGTCGAGCACCCGATGGATGGCGCGCGCCATACGCTCAAGCTTCGGATACTGGTCCTCGCCAACCTCCCACGAGCCGAAGGCAAAATTGATCGCATCGAGATCGACGCGCCGCATGCGCTCTAGGATTCTGTAATTGTAGCGCACCTCGTCGAGGGAATAGCTGCGGTCCAGCCGCTCGATCGGCGGTGCGTTGAGCGCATCGTAGATATCGTCGAACGACGCACGCTCGTAGTCGACGATGTAGTGATGTCGCGGAATCCGCACCACCGGCGGCGGCAGGTCGATGTAGATGGGCCGGTAATCGGACCCGCGGCCCCGTCCATGGTAATGGCGACGGTCATCGAACAGCACGTAATCGCGGCCGTCCCGATCCCTGCGGCTGCGTCGCACCACGCGGCCGTCGTCATCCATAAGCGAATAGATCATAGCGCCGGCGAGGCCCGCCGTCACGACCGTCCACAGTCCGTCCTTGCGCCGTTCGCGGCGCACCTCGCGACCCTTACGCGTCAGCCGCGCACTTTCGTCGTGGCGGATGAAGGTACGTTTCTCATCGCGTACGATCACGCGCTTATCGGGCTCGGTGATGATCTCGCGAGAGCCGACCTCTCGCGTTTTCCGCCCCTTGCGCAACTCCTCGAAGCGTTTTGCAGCCTGAGGACGAAACACTTCCGCCGGGCCTTTGCCACCCTTCTGTTCAGCCTCCTTGCGAGCCCTCTGGAATTCCTGGTCCGCACGGGACCGGTCGAACTTGCCGCGATCGCGCCGATCTTTACGCTCACGGTCCGCCTCGCGCTGCGGCTCTCGCGAATACCGCTCACGTCCAATATTTCCACGCTCCGCCTCTGGCTTCTTACGCGCGGCATCCTGACGGGCACGCTCTGCCTCCAGCCGCTGCCGTTCGGCCTCCTGTTTCTGTCGCTCGGCATTCTCGCGGGCCTTCTGCCCTTCGATCTGCTTGAGCTTTTCGGCTTCGCGGCGGGCTGCATCGGCCTTCTGTTTTTCGGCCTCCTGTCGCGCTCGCTCA
Source organism: Hyphomicrobium sp. CS1GBMeth3 (assembly GCF_900117455.1). Classification (NCBI taxonomy): domain Bacteria; kingdom Pseudomonadati; phylum Pseudomonadota; class Alphaproteobacteria; order Hyphomicrobiales; family Hyphomicrobiaceae; genus Hyphomicrobium; species Hyphomicrobium sp. CS1GBMeth3. The sequence continues at coordinate 1,442,173 of NZ_FPHO01000002.1, read as the reverse complement.
GCCTCCTGCTTCTGCTTGCGATCGCGAGCTTCCAACTCGCGGAGCTGCTGGTCCTTGCCGGCCTTTTCGCGGCTTTGCTCGGCGTCGCGCCGCTGCCTGGCATCGTCGCGCCGTGCGCGCTCTTCATCCTGCCGACGTGGAAGCATATTCTCACGCGGTTGCGGGGGCTCCTGATGCTTCCGCTCGATGACGTCTTGCCGCGCAGGTGCCTCGCGTTCCTTCGGCTCGGAGGTCTTTCGTTTCTCCGGCTGGCGGTCCTGCCGCGCATCCTCGCGCTTGCGTTCGCGGTTCGGTGTCTCGTCCCTGGATTTTCCTTTCCTTCCGCGCTCCTCGTCGGAGTCGCGCCTGCCTTTTTTCTTTCCCTCTTCCTCTTCGTCGGCTTTCTGAGCCAGCTCGAGCTTCCGCGCTTCGGCGAGAGAAGCGTCCTGAGCATAAGCAAGCGGCGTTCCAAGAGCGAAGGCGGAGAGAAGCAGAGACGGGGGGAGGAAGGTCCGCAAAAGTGTCATGAGAGGTCCATTATTATTGGGCGGCATGTGAGAGCTTCACCGGCGGGGCCATGCCCACAGGGAGGCGCCGGCGCAAGGTCTAGTTTCCGAACCGGAGTAAATAATGGCGCAGCGGTGGCGAAATCAGCCCCGTGTCTGGCGATTCAATGCAGAGAGGCGCTGGCAGTGATCCGTGAGCGCCGCGAGGGAACGGCGGCTACCGCCGTCGATCCGAAGCGCCTTGCCGCTGCGACCAGGGCCGGCGCTTCCGCACGGCGCGCGAACTCGGCGGCGGCCTCGTCGATGTCGCTTGGCACGCCGCGATAACCTGCTTGCATGAGCAGGATGAGGTGCCACTCGTCCTCCGTCACGCGCCGGCTGCAGTTGGGACAGTACGGCGACAGGTAGCCGAACCCGCCTTGCCTCTCGGCACGCATGGCGCGGATGAGAACGGCAATGCGACACGCCATCTCAGGACCGATGTCGGCACCGTAACGGTGCTCCGCGTGATCGATGGCCCGGTCGAGTCCCTCGGCCTGATTATGCTCGTAGCTCGTGCACTGCAGACGCACGAGGTGCAGCCACTCGCGCTCCATCTCGTCGAGGCTGGAGGCGGGAGTATCTGTCAGCGTGTACCCGTCACTACACATCAAGGAACTCCGATAGCGTCTCTGACGCGCGTCGCACCCGCCCTCAAAGCGACGCCTTGAGCGCTTCGAAGCGAGCGACCTGATCCGCGACAAGGTTGCGGGTTTCATCGCGACGCACGAAGATCTTGAACATCGCGTCGCCGTCGAAGTTGAAGAACTGGATGGAGTGCGACTGGCGGCCCATGAAGGGTCGCGAGACGAATGCGATCTCCCGGCAACGCGAGGCGCGGATGTGTCCGCCGATGGGGCTTTCGCCGTGGATATTGAAGTACCCGCGGCCGTAGCTGCCGCGCGGCAGCGGTCCCTCGCATTCGAGCACGAGATCGGACGTATGCACGATGAAGAGGATGGGACCCCAGTCGGCCACGGCATCGAGAATGGCCTCGAGTTGGTCACCCATCACGATCTTGCGGTTTTCCTCCGGAAGCGCGTGCACCACGTCGAGTGTGCTCACGCAATAGGTTCGCGCGATATCCTCGAGCACGCCATCCGCGTTGGCGGCGAGACGCTGTCCGAGCGGCATGAAGACGTCCTCGCGCTGATGTATCGCCGTGCCCATGCGTGACCTCCGGTCGTCTGCGCACTACTCCGCTGCCACGCGACGCGTGCCATCTGCGGCAACGGTCTGAAGCACCTCGAACCCCTCGAACTCGGGGTGACCCTGATAAAGCGGCTTGCTGGATCCGGCGCCGCCGTGCGCCTTGCGGAACTGCTCGGACCGCGTCCAGGCGTCGAAGTCCATCCGCGAACGCCAGATGGTGTGAGACGCATAGAGAACGTGATCGTCGCGCTCCGGCCCCTTGAGCAGATGGAACTCGACAAAGCCGGGCACCTCATGGAGGTGCGTCTCGCGCGAGAGCCACACGTGCTCGAAGTCGGCCTCCGCGCCCTTGATGACTCTGAAGCGGTTCATTGCAATGAACATCTGATTGTCCCGGCCGATATCTTGCCTGCTTGCGTGAGTTCGAAACCAGCATACCGGCCGTGCTTCGCGAGTGAAAGGGCGGCAGCGTCCGGACCGGCCTCGGAAGAACAACCGGAACGGCGCGCCGCCGCCAACTTGGGGGTCCCAGGCAGTGCGGGAGGAGTACTGGGCCCCAAGACGGATGAGTGGACCAGCCGAAACATGACCGCGGCGGTCCACCGCCTAAATCGCGAGCACCCCGCTAGGAGGTTGGCTCGAAACGTCCGCGTGAACCGCAGACTTGCACACCCTAGTAAACTGGAATTACATAGTCAAGAATAAACGGAGGGGTGACGCCTATCGCGCGCTCCAATTGAACGGTTCTAATCAGGACAAGGAATGTCGACGAGCGAGACCAAAACAGAAACTGAGGCCGCGGCCGTGCATGATCGTGCGCCTCGTGTCGTTCGCTATGTCGTGTCGGAGCTGATGCAGGGCAGCCGCGAGGCGATCCTGGAGCACGACGGCGCCGAGTATCACCTGCGTATTACAGCCAATGGCCGGCTCATTCTGACCAAATAGGGCGCCGGATGATCACCCTGTTGAAACGTGTCCGCCGCTTGCTTTGGGTCGCGGGCTAACACGCGCATTCACCGCTTCGTGCCGCACGGGCCCATGCCGCGACGGAGGCACGGCTCGCACGCGGCCGCACAATCGAACGCCCGGACCTGAAAACCAGGCCCGGGCGTTCGCTGCACCTTCCGGGAGAAGGGTCTGCAGTTAGAATTTGTAAGTAAATCCTCCCATCACCGTACGGGCGGCGCCGGGTTTCATGCCCTCGTCGATGTCGGACAGATAGAACTCATTGGTCAAGTTCGTGCCGGATACGAAGAGCGATAGGTTGTCCGTGAGATAGACGTTGCTGCGCGCGGACAGCAACCAGATGTCGGGTACAAAACCAGCCTCGACTTCTTCGTCGTCCCACTCGAGTTCGCCGTTGGCCATGTCGGTGTAGAAGCCACCGCGATATGTCCAGCTTACGCTCGCGTCCCAAAGCCGCTTGTAAGCGACACCAACCGTCAGATTGGCGAAATGGCGCGGCACCTCAGGTACGCGATTTCCGGCAACGTCATCGGTTCCGTCAAACCCCTTGGTGATGACGGAGTCAGCATATGTGTAGACAGCTTCACCAAACAAATTCCAAGGACCGCCCGTCCAAGGCTTGCTGTCGAAGCGTGCAGCTACTTCGAAGCCGTCGATTTCGACCTCATCGGCGGTGCCGTAGATATTGTTTCCGCCGCCGGTCGTCGTCGGCGATTTCACCTGATAATTTTCGATATCGCTGTGGAAATAGGCGAGATCGAAAGCGAAACCGCGGATAGCAGTAGAACGTACGCCAACTTGGAAGTTGTCGCCGATCTCGTCCGGCAGCGGGAAAGCCGGGCCGCGCGTGATCTGCGGCGTAAGTCCGCGATGATATCCGCCGTAAATCGTCGTACGCGGCATCACCTCCCAGGCCGCCGCGATCATCGGCAGCACCTCGTCCGTGCTTGAGCTCGAGAAGCCTGGTTGTTGCGGCGCCTCGGCCCGATCCGGCTGCGTCCAGCGATCGATATCGTAGCTCTCAAAGCGGACGCCAGGCGTCACGGTCAGTCCGGGCGTAACGTGAATCGCAGTCTGCACAAACGCTGCGAAAGAATTTGCATCCATGTCCGCCCGGCGAGAGCGGTCGCCGTTGTCTGGCAGATCTGGGTCGGAGTTCAGGAAGATATCGCAGCGGCCACTGTTTCCGGAGTCGAGCTTCTCGTTTGCCTGTCCCACCGTGTTACAGTTCGTAAATTCATGCCGCTCGAATCGGATGCCGGCCTGAATATCCTGCCTCATGCCGGCAAGGAACGGCCGATCAGCGAACTCGATACGCGATTCCACGCCGTAAAACCGGTATTGCCGCTCGCGACCGCGCATGAAGAAGTCGTCGCCGTCCTCTTCGTTGAAATAGAAGCGATTGCGTTCATGGTCGCTGTAATAGCCGCGCGTCGTCAGAGTCGTGCTGTCGTCGATGTAGAAATTATGCGTACCGACGATCCGCCAGTAGTCGGCATTATAGCTGCTGAGGTTGGCATAGCGCTGGCTACCCTCGAAGCCACCATCGTCACCCCCCGTTCCGAGCTTGTTGCGGCCGTTGCGATAGAACTCGGCGTATCCGTTGGCGACTCCTTCCGGTGGCACGAAGTTGATCTCGTCATAACGGTCGCGCTGGCGGAAATAGCCACCTGAAATCGTGAAATCCTGAGTCGTACCTTTGAGCCCGATCGCGCCATAGAAATCGTTGTAGCGCAGCACCTCGTTATCCCACGAGCCCGCACCTTCCGCTCCCGAGTAAGAGACAACGACGCCAGCCTGCCCGACGTTCTGCCGCGTATGCACATGGCGGAAATTATTGACGTCCTTATTGACATCCCACGTATGGCCGATGCCGGCCTTGATCACCGTTTCGTTCGCACCGAACGGCGAGAGGTTTCGGAAGTTGACGACGCCATGATTGTTGAGGGGACCGTAGTTGACGATCGGACCGCGCATCACCTCGATGCTCTCGAGGCGCTCGGTTGGCGGGGTGTAGTGCGTGGAGGCGTCGAGGTAGGGCGAGAAGTTGATCGGTAGTCCGTCCTCCATGACGAGGACCTTGCGAGAGCGGCGCATAGGCGAGCCGCGCACGCCAATGCCAGAGTGGCGCCCCATGCCATCGTCGCTGACTGTCATGATGCCAGGTACGTTGACGAGCGCGTCGTGATTATTCAACGGGCGCTGCTCGTCGAGATTTTCGGACGTCACGCGTGTTCCGGCACCTACATAATTCTGCAGGTCGTCGGGAAGAGTTTGGCGCGCATCGATTGGAGAAAGCGGACCACTTTCGGCACGAACTTGAGCGCCACCGCTTGCGGCCGCGCCATAGGGAGAATTAGCTAGTTCAGGAGCCTGGTCGGGGTAGTCTGGAGCCGCCGCTGGAGCGGCCATTGGTGGCTGCTGCGCCGGTGAGGGGGCCGCCTTGGCAGCGGGCGGCGCCTTCTTCTTGGCGGCAGGCGCCTTCTTCTGAATGACCTCGACTTCCGGCAAATCGCCGTCTGCGGGCGCGGCCGCCGTCTGGGCTGAGACCGGCGAAGCCAGGAGCCCGATCGCCCCGGCCATGACCGTCAGCTTCAAATGAACTTTGAGTGACATGCTACTGCTTCCTCCCCCACGTGCGTCCGCATGGCAGACGCAACCCCCAAGTTCCTCAGCCACCGCAGCGGGCGACCCACTCGGGCAGCGACATTTGCGCGCTGCAAAGCGATCCCCCCGGATCTGGAAAACTTTTGTTATAAAGTTGCAGCATGTTCCTCGATCCCGAATGCGACCAGCAATTCAGGATGGTTCCATGCGGTGGCATTGCTCGGTGCGAATGCTGCCGTAGAATTACAGAAAAAATCAACAAAATCAGGAAGTTATGACTTGATCATCCAGGATATAATGGCAACACGGCGCCAAGTATCCCGCCATGAATTGGGAATAAACGCTGGGAAAATGGCGCGGGCTCGCATCGGATTATTCCGTTCTCCGTGCGCGGCGTATTTCTGAAATCTCCGAATGAATTGAAAAGCCTCCGGGCCCAAAGATGGGTTGGACATCTTTGGGCCCGGAGCATTGCGCGCAGTTGGGTCTTGGGTCGTCGTGAAGTTTTTCGTCAGTCGAACTTGAGCGTGAACCCCGCCCACAGCGTACGGCCCACACCAGGCTTGGCACCGTCGTTGCGGTCGGACACATAGAACTCGTCGGTGAGGTTCTGTCCCGACGCCCAGAGCGTCAACTGCTCGGAAAGGTGGTAGTTCGCGCGCGCCGATAGCAGCCAGACGCCATCAACCTTCCCATCCTCAGCATCAGGAGAGAACCCGGTATTGAGCGCGTCGGTATAGTACTCTCCACGATGCGTCCACGACACGCTGGCGTCCCACAGTTTCCTGTATTCGACGCCGAGCGTCAGGTTCGCGAAGTGCTTGATCGACTCGGGAACGTGGTTGCCGGAAACATCGTTGCCGTCGTCGTCGACGCCCTTCTTGATCTCGCTGTCGACGTACGTGTAGACGGCCTCGCCGAAGAAGTTCCACGGGCTGCCCGTGAACGGCCGGCTGTCAAGGCGCGAATAGATCTCGAAGCCGTTGAGTTCGACCTCTTCGAGAGAGGTGAACACACGGTCGCCGCCGCCGGTCTGGAAGGCCTCTCCGAACTGATAATTGTCGATCCGGTTGTGGAAGTAGGCCATGTCGAGCGTCAGGCCGCGAACCGCGGTGGTGCGCACGCCAAGCTCGAAGTTATCGCCGATCTCTTCGTCCGGCGCCACGAAGCGATCCGCGTCAGACTCAAGAAGATCGCGCACAATATGCGGCGTCAGTCCGCGGTGATAGCCGCCGTAGAAAGTGGTGCGCGGCGCAGCCTCCCAGGCGAAGGAGAGCATCGGCAAGACGTGGTCGTAATTCGCGTTGCCGTTGAACTCGTCCGGATCCCGGAACTCGACCTCATACGTCTCGAAGCGCACGCCCGGCGTAACCGTCAGTGACGGCGTGACCTTGATCGCCGACTGCACAAAGGCAGCGAAGGATTGAGCCTCAAGCTTCTGGATGGCGCCGTCGAGAGCGCCGCGATGGTTGAAGTTGAGCCGCTCGCCGTTTTCGCCTTCGCGGTTTTTGTTGTCGAAGAAGTGCTCCTCGTAGCGGATGCCAGCCTGCAGCGTGTGCATCAGGCCGCCGAACAGCGGCAGGTTGGCCAGCTCGATACGTGAATCCGCGCCGTAGTTGCGATAGTGGCGATCACGCCCCTGCATGATGAAGTTGTCGGCGTCCGTGAAGTCGTCGACGTAGAAGCGCGCGCGCTCGTGGTCGTTGCCGTAGAGGCGCGTGGAGATCGTGGTGTTCTCGTCGAGATAGAGGTTGTGGGCCACCTGAAGCCGATAGTAGTCGGCATTGTAGTTGCTCCACTGGTAGCAGCATGGCTGCGCGAACAGCCCGTCGGCGGCGGCGCGGACCTTGTTTCGCCGGTACTGATTGAACTCGGCGACCGTACCTTCGAAGTTGTCCTCATCATACGTATCGCGCTGGCGGAAGTAGCCGCCGGAGATCGTGAGATCCTGTCGGCTGCCGCGGAAGCCGATGGCGCCGTAAAAGTCGTTGTAGCCGAGATCTTCGACGTCCCACGCTCCGCCGGCGTCCGCGCCCGAGTAGGACGCGACCACGCCAACGTTGCCGAGATTCTGGCGCGTGTGAACATGACGCATATTGTCGACGCTGCGATCGGAGCCCTCCGTGTGGCCGATGCCGGCCTTGATCACGGTTTCGTTATCACCGAACGGCGACAGGTTGCGGAAGTTGATCACGCCGTGGTTGTTGAGCGGGCCATAGTTGACGATCGGGCCGCGGAAGACCTCGATGCTCTCCACGCGCTCAATGGGCGGTGTGTAGTGGGTGGAGGAATCGAGATAAGTCGAGAAGTTGATCGGAACGCCGTCCTCCATGACGAGGACCTTGCGCGAACGCCGGAACGGCGAGCCGCGCACGCCGATGCCGCTGTGCCGCGCGAAACCGTCGTCGGTCACGGTCACGACGCCCGGAACGCGGGCCAGAGCCTCGTGGTTGGTGAGCGGCCGCTGCTCGTCGAGCTGCTCTGTCGTGATTCGGCTGGCTGCACCCTGGGCATTCTGCAGGTCGCCCGGCACGATCGACTTGGCGTTGACCGGAGCGAGCGGGCCGCTCTCGGCGCGCGCGGCGGCTCCGCCGCTGGCGGCCGCGCCGTACGGCGAGTTTTCGAGCGCGGGCTCAGGCGCAGGCTCCTCTTCGGCGTAAACCGGCTGAGCCGCCGGCGGCGGTTGCGGTGTGGGAGATGCGGCTTTAGGGGCCGGGGCCTTCTTCTTCGCGGCTGGAGGAGGAGATTTCTTCTGGATGACCTCCACCTCCGGCAGGCCGCCATCGGCGGGCTCCGCGGCGGTCTGTGCGTCGGCGGGCGACGCCATCAGCGCCGCTGCACCGGCCATCACCGTGAGCTTGAGATACCTACGTCCGTACATCCAGTCCCCCTCCCCGTCGACGATTGCCGGAGCTTCCCGGCATATGAAGTCTTCATCCCCGGAAAATTCTGCCTAAATTGCCTGCAGATCTGCCGTTCGTCTGCCGACGCGAAGTGCCCCGAAGAATGTTTTGGTATAAAGTTTCATTTTCGGAGCACGGAAAGCGCGTCTTTCGTTGCTTTGCATCGTCCTGATGTCAGGTGGTCGCAGCAATTGGGGATGCGCACGTGCGGTGGCATGGATCGGGAAATGGTCCTGAGTAGTTTGCCGGATGACGGAAAAGGGAGTGGAAGAATGCACGAGTGGAGTCAGGAAGCGTCGGCAAAGAATTTGCCCGTCGCCGCCCTGTTTTCACGTCACCCGCTGACCATCGGCATCGCCTACCTCGTCGCCTACGCCCTCTTGGATTGGGTGAGCTTCATCAGCCCTATTGCGCCGATCGGCATCACGCCCTGGAACCCGGCGACGGGTCTCAGCTTCGCGCTCGTTCTGCTGTTTGGCCGCGAGTATGTGCCCTGGCTGTTTGTCGCGCCGATGCTCGTCAATGCGTTCGTCTTGGATCTGCCGATGCCGGTGGCGGCGCACCTCCTGGGATCGCTCGTCATCGGCGCAGGCTACGGAGCCGCTGCAACTCTGCTGACGCTTCCTCGCCTCGACTTCGATCGTACGCTGAGCTCGAAGCGGTCTCTGATGCTGCTGATCGGCGTCGCGGCGATCAGCACAGGTGTCGTCGCGATCGCCTACGTCGGGATTCTGACCGCCTTCGGCCTCGTCGCGCCGGCCAAGCTGATTGAAACGACGGCGCACCAATGGATCGGAGACATGATCGGCATCACGGTGCTGACGCCGTTCCTCCTGATCCTCTTCACGCGCAAGCGTCACCTCGTTCCGTCGTTCGAGATGGCGGCTCTGGTGCTCGTCCTGATCGCGACCCTGGCCGCTGTTTTCGGGCTTTCCGATACGTTTCGCGTCAAGCAATTCTACCTGTTCTTTTTGCCGGTGATGTGGACCGCCGTCCGGTTCGGCCTCGAAGGCGTGACAGCCGGACTTGTCCTCACCCAGGTCGGACTCATGGTCGCCATGCAGTACGCGGGCATCGACGCTAACGAGGTGACGGCCTACCAGGCGCTGATGATTGTTCTGGCACTTACGGGACTGACCATCGGTACGCTCGTGAGCGAGCAGCTGCGCACTCAGGCTCAGTTGCGGCGCAACCAGGAGGCGCTCGAGCGCGCCGCGCGGCTCGATACAATGGGCGCCTTCGCCGCCGCGCTCGCTCACGAGATCAATCAGCCGCTGACGGCAATCGCCAATTACACCAGGATCGCCAAGATGGCCGTCGAGAAGCAGTCGCCCGATAATCTGACGGCGCGCGAGGCCGCCGGGCATGCGGTGGCACAGGTCGATCGCGCGGCGGAGGTGGTGCGCAGGTTGCGCGACTTCATCCAGCTTGGCCGCGCCGAAATGCGGCCCCATCAGGCCGTCGATCTCATTCGCGAGGCAATCTCTCACTGCAGATTCGAGACGCAGGCCGGCCTCGTCAGCGTGGAAACGCGGATCGCGCGCAATCTGCCGTCCGTGATTTGCGACGGTTTGCAGATCCAGCAGGTGCTCGTGAACTTGATCCGCAACGCCGCAGAGTCCATATCCTCCAGTGGCCGTTCGAATGGCCGTATTGTATTGGAGGCGGATCTGACGGACGCAAACCGTGTCCTGGTCAGTGTGCGTGACAATGGCCCGGGCTTCGATCCGGAGATCCTTGCACGCGCTCTGACGCCGTTCACCACGACAAAACAGGAAGGTTTTGGCCTCGGGCTTGCGCTTGCGCGGTCCACAGCCGAAACTCACGGCGGTCAGCTCGTCATCGAAAGCGCTGGCGGCGGGGCCGCAGTTTCCTTTACTCTGCCCACATCCATTGCTGAAACGACATCGTTGGAAGAATGACCAAAAGGGACGCCGAAGTGACCGTAGCTTTGATCGATGACGATGCCGCTGTGCTCCACTCCATGCGGCTGTTGATCGAAAGTCGCGACATTCCAGTAGCCTGCTATGGATCCGCGGAAGCCTTTCTCGAGGAGCTGCCCGGAAATAAGCCATCATGCGTCGTTGCAGACGTGCGCATGCCGGGCATGACCGGGCTCGAGCTGCAGCGCGAGCTCAAGTATCGCAACAACGAGGCGCCGCTGATCCTGATTAGCGGCCACGCCGATGTGTCGATGGCGGTGCAGGCTCTGAAGGAAGGCGCATTCGACTTCTTCGAAAAGCCGTACGATGGCGAGCGTCTCGCGACGAGCGTCTCGGACGCAGTTCAGAAGGGGCGTCGTCAGACCAGCGAGGCGAGCGAGCGTGTCGATATTGCAGAGCGCTTGAAGGCTCTCTCGCCGCGTCAGCGCGAGGTGCTGGAGTTTGTCGCCTCAGGCATGTCGAATAAGCAGATCGCGGCCAAGCTCTCGATCAGCCCGCGCACGGTGGAGACATACCGGGCTTGGGTTATGGAGCGTATGGGCGCGCAGAACGTCGCTGATCTCGTGCGCAAGGTCAGCTCGTTTCTGCCTGCGGAGCAGCGCTAGCGAACGAGGGCTGAAAGGCACGGACGAGCGGAACTTGCCGCTCGATCGCGTGTTGATTGCTCACTGAGCAAGATCGCTCGTCGGGCCCGGACCAACCGGTCGGCCGGGCCAGGCTTGGTGAGAGAAAAACATGCGCTACGTGATACTCTGGGCTGCCGGCGTTCCGATTACCGGTATCATCGTCTTGCACTTGCTTGGCTTCATTTGATCGCGTCGATGAGATGCGTAGTCTGAAGCAAGCTTTTCTAAGCCGGCCCTCGTGGCCGGCTTTTCTTTTCGGGTCAGCGTCGATTTTTCTGTTCAGTGCAGCAGGCTGCGTTCAGCGAGCGCGGCGTGATCGGCCCCAACGCGTTCGAAAGCCATTTCTGAAAGAGCACTCGCCTGCACGAGCTCTTCCGCAATGCTACGGCGGATATCCGCAAGCGCCTCCACGAGATCGCAATGCTCCGACCAGCGCAGCAAGGCCTCATAAAGCGTGATCTCGTAGCGCTTGATGGCGAGCAATGCCGCTGCCGCGCCTTGCGTTCCGGTTTCAGGTCCCAGCGTGCAGCATTCGAGGGCTTCCCTCAGCAGCGCCGTGGCAACCCATGACGGTTCGCCCTGCGGCTCGAGGTAGAGCAGGCGAAAGATGCTCTCGAGCCGGTCCGCCTGGGCGGCAGATTGGGCCTCGATTTCGGAGAGAAGCTTGCCAAAGGCCGCATCGGTCGTCACGGCTGCGAGAGCGCTACACGAGGTGAAGAGCTGCTTTTCGGTGTCAAAGGCATGCCGCAGGGTGCGCATATAGGCGCGCTCGAAATCCTGCATGAGAGGGCCCTTTCGTCATCCGGGAGGGAACCGACGTAATGGCCGTAACGCGGCCGCCCGAGCGCGGTTCCGCAGCGCACACATGGGACGGGCGGAACTGGACGCCGCCACTCCGGATTGATCGGCAGTTGCCCCCTCAAGTAACGGAGCCAAGAGCAATGTCAGTAAAAACGATGGAAGACCTGTTCGTCGCGACTTTGAAGGACATCTACTACGCCGAGAAGCAGATCTTGAAGGCGCTGCCGGGCATGGTGAGCAAGTCCGACAACGCAGAGCTCAAGAAGGCGCTGGAGACCCACAAGGCCGAGACGGAAGGCCAGGTTGAGCGGTTGGAGCAGGTGTTCAAGCTGCTCGACGTGCCAGCGCGTGGCAAGAAGTGTGATGCTATCGAGGGCATCATCGACGAAGCCAAGGAGCACATGGGCGATATCAAGAACGAGCGGGTGCTGGACGCAGGCATTATCAGCTCGGCCCAGGCCGTTGAGCACTATGAGATTTGCCGGTACGGCACGCTCGTCGAATGGGCCAACGATCTCGGCTATACAGACGCGGCCAAGCTTCTGAAGCAGAACCTCGACGAGGAGCATCACGCAGACGAGCTGTTGACTGAGATCGCGCGCGGCTCCGTGAACCGCGACGCCGAGGCCGCCGCCTGAAGCTCCGAGACAGACCTGCAGAGACGAAGCGCCTTGCTCGGCTGGGGGCGAGCGGGGCGCTTATTTTTTGCGCCGCGTGGTAAAGCGCGCGTTGCCGAGCCCGGTGCCGATCGTCAGCACGCCCCAATGGTCGAACTTGCGCATCACGGGGAGCTCGCTGAGCCCCTGCACGACGGCATCGTTATGCATCACAACCGCGGTCTCGTGCTTGCCGATCTCCGGGATGGCCTCGCGCAGATAGGCGGGCAGATTGAACGTCTTGGTCTCCCAGTTTCCGGGCAAATTCTGGGCGCCGGTCTCGATCGAGCCGTCAGGACGGATGAGCCCTGGACATCCGATGCCGATCAGCGGCGCGAGGTTCAGCTTGGCCTTGCTGGCGGTCTTGATGAGATCCTTCAGCATGTCGGCCAGTCGATCGACAGCCTCGTCGCGCTTCGTCTTCTCGTCCCCGTGCCGCCACAGCTCAGACTTCCAGACCTTGGCCTTCGCGAGCTTCGATGATTTCTTGAGATTAAGCTCGACGACACCGGCACGGATGTTGGTGCCGCCGATGTCGACGGCCAGGATGCCGTCGAAGCCTTCGAGCGTCCAGGACGGCATGAGATGCGCCGCGCCGATGAGCCCCGCTTCGTCGGGGTGATTGCGGATCAGCTCGATCTCGATATCGGTGCCACCGGACTTGAGCAGCACTTCGGTGCGCCCGATAGCCAGCTCTCCGACCCGGCTCTCTCGGAAGCCGCCGCCGATCACGATGGCCTGCGTGTCGCGCCAACTCGCGGACTTCAAGAAGCGACGGATCACGCGCTCGAGCTCCTTGGCGAAGGCCTCGATGGCGCTATGGATGAGACCGCCGACCTCCGGATCGCCCTTGGCGAGCAAAGCATCGAGGTCCTTCTTGCTGACGTCTTCGGTCGCCTGATCGCCGAGTGGATCCGCGCCGAGCTTGCGCAGCGGCTCGCGCCATTCCTCCAGGATCTCGCGAAAGGCGCCGCGGCTCGCCCGATCTCCGACAAAGCCCTCTTCGTCGCGGATCTCGAGATTGTAGCCATCGAGCTCTACGCTCGGCAGTATTTTCGCGCCATGTTCTGTGATGACTGGCAAGTCTGACCCCGTCGAATGCAAGAAGAATGAAGAGCGCAACGCAGGTGGCGAAGCGCTCCACGCTGATAAACGCGCATCCCGGCCGGAAAGATCGAGGGCCGATAAAATTTCCGAACGACGATCAGCGTGTCTGATGCAGTCGCACGCGGACACATTCATCGTTGCACTCGCGCGTCGGGGTCATCCTTTGGTCCATATTCGCCTGCATAGAGCCCATTGATCAGACACGGAATTATTCGTGAAGAGGGACCTGCGGACGATGTATGAGGTTGCGTTCCGTCGGGGTCTTTGGACCACGGCATGCTGCGTCGCACTTGGCGCAGCGTTTCCCTACGCGCAGCTCCAAGCCGCCGAGCGGGCAAGCGCCGGATGCACGGCCGCCAACAACGGTGCGCTGAACATGCGAGCGGCGGCGGGTGGTAACGCCTCGCGCCAGGCGTCCCTAGGCGAGGGAGAACGGCTCACGTTGTCCCTTTCGACAGCGGGTAGGGCAGCGGTGACCGTATCGAGCACCGGCGGCGAAGCGCAGACGCTGCATTCGGGCCGCACCGCGTCGGTGAGCTTCGTTGCAACGAATGAAGCTTCCTACGGCATTCGGCTCGACGCCGATGCGGAGGCGGCGGCCGCCTTGAGCGTCACCTGCGTGTCCGTCGCGCGGGCGAGCGCCGAGCGCGCACTCGCCGACCGCCGCAGGGCGTTTCTGGCCAACCGCGATCCCGACCGCATTCGCATCGACCGTCCGCGCACCGAAGCGAAACCGATCGATTCCTATACGGCCTCCGAGACAGGCGGCGCGATGCCGCGTGAAGCCGCGGCGTCGATCAGCCTCTCCGAGCTCGCCGCGGCGATGAAGATGGGCGATCCGAGCGCGCCGAGCATCATGGATTTCTGGTTCGAGGGGCGCCACCAGACTTACGACACCATCGACATGGACTCGCGCCTGAACGACGGCAACTTCAGCACCATGTCGATGGGCGGCCATTACATGCTCGGCCCCGATATCATGCTGGGATACCTGACCCAGTTCGACCAGCTCGGCGAGTACAGCCGCTACAGCGGCGGCGTGTCGACGAAGGGCTGGACCACCGGCCCCTACATGAGCGTTCGCTTCGGCCACGGCATCATCTTCGATGGACGCGCCGCCTGGGGCAACACGGAGATCGCGCCGAACGGCGTTATGCTGGATACGGTGCCAGCCGAGCGCTCGATGGTTCGCGGAACGCTCCGCGGCACGCGCCAGGTCAACGGATGGACGCTGGCACCGAGCGTTGGCCTGAGCTACGTCGAGGACACGCCGAAATTCCGGGACACGGCGTTCTCCGAAGCGACCACGGTCGGAACCGGCCGCCTCGATGTCCTGCCGGAGATGAAACGGCGCTTCGATCTCGACAGCAAAACCTACATCGAGCCGCGCATCGCCGCCGGTGGCTTCCTGTCATTCGACGATATCTCGCGCCTTGCGCCGGGCGGCATCACCGGGGCCGACCCGGATTTGCATTGGAAGGCCGAAGCAGGCGTCGCCGTGGGCGTTAAGGATAGCATGAGCCTTCAGGCTACGGGCGGCGTCGAGACCGGTGGCCAGACCACCAACGACAACTGGCTGGGTAAGCTGCAACTCAACGTTCCGTTGGGGCAATAGCGGCCAGATCTGCGCCTTCCCTCACCAGTAAGAAACGACCTACGTAGGGAACATTTGGTCGGTCTCAGCGTTACGCACGGTCCGGCTGTCGGCGAGGTGAGGGGGGCTGCGTGTTTTCTGCCAAAAGCGCCAACGAAGATCAGACGCTGAGGTCAGTGCTCACTGCGCTCGAAGCCCTCGCCTCCGGAGATGGATCCGTCCGGTTGCCCCCTGAAACGCCTGGAATTGCAGGAGATGTTGCGCGCGCCTTCAACGCCCTCGCCGAGAGAGGGGCGAACAATGGAGGCAGCCAGGCGCAACCCCATGGCCTAACTCGCCTGCGGCCCCTGCGTGGAGGGAACGGCGCCGGCACCGGCATGCGCCCCGACCAGACGCACCTCGCCGAGCAGGCCCCCGCCATCCTGGAAGCCCTGATCGCGATAAAGAAAGGCGACGCCTCCGCGCGGCTTCCGCTCGATTGGCCCGGCATCGCCGGAAGAATCGCCGAGACATTCAACGACATCGTTGAGCTGAACGGTCATCTCGAGCGCGAGCTCGAACGCCTGAGCCGCGTCGCCGGCAAGCAGGGCCGCCTGCGCGAGCGCGCGCGGCTTGGCGCGGCAAGCGGCTTCTGGCGCACGTCGATCGAGTCCGTAAACTCCATGATCGACGACCTTGTGCATCCCTCGAGCGAGGTCGCGCGCGTGATCGGCGCCGTGGCGCAGGGCGACCTGACCAAGACCATGCCGTTGGAGGTGGAAGGACGCCCGCTCGAGGGCGAGTTCCTGCGCACGGCCAAGGTCATCAACACGATGGTGGACCAGCTGCGCTCGTTCGCGGCCGAGGTGACGCGCGTCGCGCGCGAGGTGGGTACCGAAGGCAAGCTCGGCGGCCAGGCTGACGTCAAGGGTGCCTCGGGCACGTGGCGCGATCTGACCGACAGCGTGAACTTCATGGCCGGCAACCTGACTGCCCAGGTGCGCAACATCGCCGAGGTGACGACGGCGGTTGCCCGCGGCGACTTGTCGAAGAAGATTACGGTCGACGTGAAAGGCGAGCTTCTGGAGCTGAAGAGCACCATCAACACGATGGTGGATCAGTTGTCGTCATTCGCCTCCGAGGTGACGCGCGTGGCGCGCGAGGTAGGCACGGAAGGCAAGCTCGGCGGCCAGGCCGACGTGCAGGGCGTGTCGGGCACCTGGCGCGATCTGACCGAGAACGTCAACTCGATGGCCGACAACCTGACCGATCAGGTGCGCAACATCGCCGAGGTGACGACGGCGGTGGCGCGCGGCGACCTGTCGAAGAAGATCACCGTCGACGTCAAGGGCGAGCTCTTGGAGCTGAAGAGCACCATCAACACGATGGTGGACCAGCTGTCGTCGTTCGCCTCCGAAGTGACGCGCATGGCGCGCGAAGTCGGCACCGAGGGCAAGCTCGGCGGCCAGGCCGAGGTGCAGGGTGTCGCCGGCACCTGGAAAGACCTCACCGACAGCGTGAACTCGATGGCCGGCAACCTGACGGCCCAGGTGCGCAACATCGCCGAGGTGACGACCGCCGTGGCGCGCGGCGACCTGTCGAAGAAAATCGCCGTCGACGCGAAAGGCGAGATTCTCGAGCTGAAGATCACCATCAACACGATGGTGGACCAGTTGTCGTCATTCGCAGCCGAGGTGACGCGCGTCGCACGCGAGGTCGGCACCGACGGCAAGCTTGGCGGCCAGGCTGAGGTGCAGGGCGTCGCCGGAACCTGGAAGACGCTGACCGACAGCGTGAACTCGATGGCGAGCAACCTGACCGATCAGGTGCGCAACATCGCCGACGTGACGACGGCGGTCGCCATGGGCGACCTGTCGAAGAAGATCACCGTCGACGTCAAGGGCGAGATCCTCGAGCTGAAGAACACCATCAACACGATGGTGGATCAGCTGCGCTCGTTCGCGGCCGAGGTGACGCGCGTCGCACGCGAGGTCGGTACCGAAGGCAAGCTCGGCGGTCAGGCCGACGTGCCGGGTGTCGCCGGCACCTGGAAGACGCTGACTGACAGCGTGAACTCGATGGCCGGCAACCTGACCGACCAGGTGCGCAACATCGCCGAGGTGACGACGGCGGTCGCCATGGGCGACCTGTCGAAGAAGATCACCGTCGACGTCAAGGGCGAGATCCTCGAGCTCAAGGCCACCATCAACACGATGGTGGACCAGCTGCGCTCGTTCGCGGCCGAGGTGACGCGCGTGGCGCGCGAGGTGGGCACGGAAGGCAAGCTCGGCGGACAGGCCGACGTGCAAGGCGTCGCAGGCACCTGGAAGGACCTCACCGAGAGCGTCAACTCGATGGCGAGCAACCTGACTGATCAGGTGCGCAACATCGCCGATGTGACGACCGCCGTGGCGCGCGGCGACCTGTCGAAGAAGATCACGGTCGACGTCAAGGGCGAGATCCTCGAGCTGAAGAACACCATCAACACGATGGTGGATCAGCTGCGCTCGTTCGCGGCCGAGGTGACGCGCGTGGCCCGCGAAGTCGGCACGGAAGGCAAGCTTGGCGGACAGGCCGACGTGCCGGGCGTCGCCGGCACCTGGAAAGACCTCACCGACAACGTGAACTCCATGGCCGGCAACCTGACGGCCCAGGTGCGCGGCATCGCCCGCGTCGTGACGGCGGTCGCCAACGGCGATCTCAAGCACAAGCTGACCGTCGAGGCCATGGGCGAGATCGCGGCCCTCGCCGATACCATCAACAGCATGACGGAGACGCTCGCCACCTTTGCCGAGCAGGTGACGTCGGTGGCGCGTGAGGTGGGCGTCGAAGGCCAGCTCGGCGGCCAGGCCAAGGTGCCTGGCGCTGCCGGAACGTGGAAGGCGCTGACCGAGAACGTCAACCAGCTCGCGGCAAACCTCACGACCCAGGTGCGTGCTATCGCCGAGGTCGCAACCGCCGTGACGAAGGGCGACCTCACGCGCGAGATCGCCGTGAACGCCGAAGGCGAGGTGGCGGTCCTGAAGGACACCATCAACGAGATGATCCGCAATCTGCGCGACACAACGCAGAAGAACACCGAGCAAAACTGGCTGAAAACGAACCTCGCCAAGTTCAGCCGCATGCTGCAGGGTCAGAAGGACCTCGTCGCCGTCGGCCAGATGATCCTCTCCGAGCTGGCCCCCGTCGTTGGCGCGCACCAGGCCGAGGTCTACGTCTGGGACAATGCCTCGGAGCGGCCCCGGCTCAAGCTGCTCGCGAGCTACGCATCGAGCGGGCAGGGTATGCACGGCAAGACCGTGGATGTCGGCGCCGGCCTCGTCGGCCAGTGCGCGCAGGACAAGCGGCGCATCGTGCTGGAAAGCGTGCCCGTTGCGCCGATCCGCATCGCGTCAGGTCTGACCGAGGCGCCGCCGGCCAGCATCCTGGTCCTGCCGATCGTGTTCGAAGGAATGGTGAAGGGCGTCCTGGAGCTTGCGTCTCTGGAGCGCTTCATTCCGGTTCACCACGACTTCCTCGACCAGCTCACGGAATCGATCGGCCTCGTCATCAATACGATCGAGGCCAACATGCGCACCGAGGATCTGCTCGAGCAATCCCAGTCGCTGGCCAAGGAGCTGCAGAGCCGCCAGCTCGAGCTGCAGCGCACGAACGAGGAGCTGCAAGAGAAGGCGCGCCTGCTGGCCTATCAGAACCAGGAGGTCGAACGGAAGAACTCGGAGGTCGAGCAGGCACGCCAGGCACTCGAGGAGAAGGCCGATCAGCTCGCGCGGACGTCGAAGTACAAATCCGAGTTCCTCGCCAACATGTCCCACGAGCTGCGGACTCCGCTGAACAGCTTGCTGATCTTGTCCGACCAGCTTTGCCAGAACCGCGACGGCAACCTCACCGATCGCCAGGTCGAATACTCCAAGACGATCCACGCCTCGGGGAAGGACCTTCTGACGCTGATCAACGATATTCTCGATCTGGCGAAGATCGAGTCCGGCACCGTGGCGGTGGATGTCGGAGAGCTGCGTTTCGACGACCTCTATCATTATGTTCGCCGCACGTTCGGCCCAGTGGCGGAGCAGAAATCTTTATCCTTCGACGTCAGCGTTGACCCGCGCCTGCCCACCGCCATGGTGACGGATTCGAAGCGCCTGCAGCAGATTTTGAAGAACCTCCTGTCAAACGCCTTCAAGTTCACCCATCAGGGTCGCGTGGCCCTGAGCATTGACCTTGTGAAGGAAGGTTGGTCGGACAGTGAGACGTTGAACCGCGCGGCTGGTGTGGTCGCTTTCAATGTCACGGACACCGGCATCGGCATTTCGCCGGAGAAACAGAGCATCATCTTCGAGGCATTCCAACAGGCCGATGGATCCACCAGCCGCAAATACGGCGGCACGGGTCTCGGGCTCGCCATCAGCCGCGAGCTGACGCGCGTGCTGTCGGGCGAGATGAAGCTCGTCTCCGCCGTCGGCAAGGGATCGAGTTTCGTCCTCTACCTGCCTCTGGACTACGTGCCGGCCCGCTCGCCGCGCCGCGCGCCGGAACCGGCGGCATCATCTGCATCCCAGGGCGGTAACGCTTCGGATGCTGCTGCTGGCGGTCTTGAGGCCGATTACGCCCGCGACAACGTCGTTCGCATGGCTTCGGATCCCAATGAGGAGCCTACGGTCGAGGATGATCGTGACGGCATCGCGCCGGGCGACACCACGATTTTGATCGTCGAGAACGACGCATCGTTTGCGCGCGTTCTTCTCGACACGGTCCGCGAGATGGGCTGCAAGGGAATCGTCGCGGGCCGCGGTCGCGCGGCGTTGGATCTTGCCCGCGAGAGGATGCCGAGCGCCGTCACGTTGGACATGGTGCTTCCTGACCTCGACGGCTGGCGCATCCTCGATAGCCTCAAGTCCGATCTTGCAACCCGTCACATTCCGGTCTGGATCGTATCCGCCGAGGATGCGCGCGAGCGCGCCCTCGAACTCGGCGCACAGGGGTTCATCACCAAGCCGCTGCTGTCGAAGATGGATCTGGAGGACGGCCTTGGCGCGCTGCTCGCGAGCTTCTCGCGCAAGGAGCGGCGTATCCTCGTCGCGGCTGCCCCTGGCGCGCCGGTACTGAACATCGTGCGCGCATTCTCCGCTGACGATGTTCAGATCATCGAGGCCAACGACCGCTCCGCCGCAGTGCGCCTTCTGTCCGAAACCCCGGTCGATTGCCTGGTGGTGGACGGCCGTCTCGACCTGCCGCTCTTTGCCTGTGCCGAGGCGCTGCGTGGCCACACTACGCGTGCGGGCAGCATCGCCCCGCTGCCGGTGATCGTGTGGTCCGAGCAGGGTGCCCCCCGGTCGTCCGTGCCGCCTGTGGAAGCGTTCACCGTGCGCTACGTCCAGTCGCCCGAACGCCTCGTGGATCTCGTGTCGCTGGCGTTGAACCGGCCGGTCGATCGTCTACCCGAGCCGCACGTGGTAATGCTCAAGCGTGTGCACGATACGGCATCGGCACTGGTGGGCAAAAAGGTTCTTGTCGTGGACGACGATGCGCGCAACATTTTCGCATTGGCGACGCTGTTGGAGGACCACGGAATGGATGTCGTATCCGCCACCAGTGGCCGCGAGGCGCTGAGGCTCCTGAACAACGGATCTCAAGTTGATATCGTGCTGATGGACATCATGATGCCCGATATGGATGGCATCGCCACCATTCGCGCGGCGCAGGAGAATCCTTCGTGCCGTGAGCTTCCGTTCATCGCCGTAACGGCCAAGGCTCTAAAGGGGGACCGTGAGCGCTGTATCGAGGCTGGAGCCTGGGATTATCTCGCCAAGCCCGTCGATGCCGACGCGTTGCTTTCCGTCATGCGCTCATGGCTCTACCGCTGAGCGGCCTTGGATCGGGATTGCTGACATGAGCCATCCGGTGCCCGCAGATATCCTGATCGTTGACGATCTCGAGGAGAAGCACATCGCCTATCGTGCAAGCCTCGAGGAGCTCAATCAGAACGTCGTGACGGTCAAGTCCGGCGCCGAAGCCTTGCGCCTCCTGCTCGAGCGTGACTTCGCTGTCATTCTGCTCGACGTCAACATGCCGGACATGTGCGGCCACGAGACGGCGGCCCTGATCCGCAAGCGAAAGAAATCGCGGCACACGCCGATCATCTTCATCACCGCCTTTGCCGATGATGTGCAAGCTGCCGAGGGCTACGCGCTGGGCGCCGTGGACTACATTCTCTCGCCGGTCGTGCCGGAAGTGCTGCGGGCCAAGGTCAAGGTGTTCGTCGACCTGCATCAGATGCGAAGCGAGCTGGCTCGCTCTCACGCGCTGCTTGAGAAACGGGTCGAGGAGCGCACAGCAGAATTGGAGCGCACGGCCGAGATCCTGAAAGTCGAGGTCGGTGAGCGCAAGCGTGCCGAGGAGCGCCTTTCGCTGCTGGTCAACGAGCTCACGCATCGCGTCAAGAACCTGCTGGCGGTTCTGCAGTCGATCGCCGTCCGCACATTGAACGACAGTCGTAACGTCGCCGACGCACGCCAAGTGCTCGTCGGACGCTTACACGCGCTGGCACGCGCGCATGAGCATCTGACGGAAGCATGCTGGAAGGGAGCCGACCTGGGTCACATCGTCAATGCCGAGGTCGCGGGCTTCTCGGATCGCGTGCGCGCCGCAGGGCCCGAGCTGTTGCTCACGGCCTCCGCCGTGCAGACCTTCGCGCTGATCGTGCACGAGCTTGCGACCAACGCTGCCAAATACGGCGCTCTGCTTAACGCCGAGGGCAGCATCGCCATCAAGTGGAGCATCATCGACGTTCGGGGCGAGCCGCACCTGGAGTTTCAGTGGAAGGAGAAGGGCGGGCCTCCCGTCGTGCCGGCCACGCGCAAGGGTTTCGGCCTGACCCTGATCGGAACCATGGTCAGCGCCATGGCATCCGAGCCCGCGATCGACTTCGCGCCGGATGGGCTCGAGTGCCGCCTCAAGGTGCCGATCGATATCATCGCCGCGCCCGTTCCGGAGGGACGCGGCGTGCCGCGCAGCGCCGCGCTCGCGGGCTGACTAAGCTCTATTATTCCGGAAGCGGGCCGTCGTCGATCGGGCCGACCTGCGCAGCCTGTTCGATCGCGCGACGCGACAGAGAGGTCCTGACCTCGAGCTGGTCCGAATCGAGTGGCGTGATAACGAGATGGCGCAGGCCGATCGCAACCGATGTCTCGCCGAGACCCAGGAACCCGCCGATCCCGACCATCACCGCCACGACCTTGCCGTCGCTGCCGATCACCACGTCCTCGACGCGCCCGACTGACTCGCCGAGCACGTTGCTCATTGTAGTGCCGATGAGCTTGCTGGCGCGCCAGTCGCCGGTCAGCACCTCGGACGAAGGAGGGGCCACGTCGGGCGATGCCTGGCTCGGCGCGCTCTGGGGCGTCTGCGGCGCGGACGGGGTTTTTACCTGACCGACAGCCGCGCAAAGCGGCAGGCTCGCGAGCGTGCCGATCGTCAATAGGCGCAATGCCCCATTATGCATGGCGTCGTCCCTCCGCTCTGACCGTCTCGCCACGTGGGTGGATAGAAAAGAAACGGGTGGTCGGTCAGATGGTTCCGGATTCCGGCGCCGCGCAGCGGGGCTCACCCGCTGTTTGTGACAATGAAACGAGACTGTTAGCGGGTCTTGCCGATGGTCAAAGGCTCGCCGATTCCGAAAGCACGGCTGCGCGGAAGGGGGCCGGACGGGGTGGCGGCGGCTGCACGACTGGGCGCACCGTTCTCCACGGCCGGCGCGGCGCCGGGCCTGCCGTAGAGCGCCACGGCGCCCGCGATGTCGCCGGGTTGCAACCCCTGTGCTTTCTCGACGTAGCGATAGCTCATGAGCTGCCCCTCGGGGCTTGGATGATCGAGCCCGATGGCATGCCCGATCTCGTGCATGACCGTGAACCGCACGTCGTAGACGTCGAGATTTCCGTCGAAACCGATTTTCCACGGCCGCTGCGGATTGAGACAGATCAGCGATTGGCGGATGGCGCCCAACCCATTGTGCGAGGGGCGCGTCGTCTCGTTGAGAGCGACATTCGTGAATGCGCGCCCGCGCGCATTGGCGTCGGCGCCGATCAGGATGCCGGCCGCGGCAACGGAGGTCGTCTCGCGGAACACCACGTTGGCAGCCTTTTCCCAGGCGGCAAAGGCTGCGCGAACTTCCTTGCGGAAGGCCGCGAAGTCGATGCCGGAAGGCTGAAGCGCTGCAACTGGCGGCAGCATGGCGTCGCAGTTGCGCGCGCCCGGAAACTGTTTGGGTTCGGTCAGGAACGCGTAGCTGATGGTCGCCGGCAGTCCGCCCCTGGGAACGGACCAGCGAACCTTGCGGCCGCCAAGCTCGAGCAAGCGAAACTCGCGCGCAATCTGCTTGCTTGTGGCCTCGTCAGCGGGCGCATCCACCGGAGCCGAGATCAGCACCAGCAGCCCGACGCAAACGGACGGAAGCAGTCCCCTCAACAGTTCCCCCTTGGTCCCCAAGAACTCCGCTGCCCAAAACTGAACGGCGGATAAACAAAATGCGACATGGATGAACGTGAAGTGAATGCAAACCTTCTAAAGCGCGAAATTATGACGGTCAACACACGTGCAGATACGCGCAATGTTTTGCCGCAAGAAAGATTTTCTCGCCCTAAGCCCAAACATCCAGTTGGAACCGGTTTTCTGGCTCCTACATTATTGATTAGATCACGCACGATCATTCATCGGAGTGCAAAGATGAATAGAATAAGGGCGACATTTATTGCGGTTGCTTTGGCGGCCGCGTCGCTGAGCTTTGGAGGAGCGGCCAATGCGGCTCCTGTCGGTCCCATCGGCAAAGCGCTCGCCACCGAGCAGATAAACCTCGAGCAGGTCCACTATCGTCCGTATCGCCATTGCCACCGTCGTTACGGACGCCGGTTCTGCCACGGCGGCTATCGCCGGTACGGCTACGGCCCCGGAATCGGGATCTATATCGGGCCGCGTTACGGCCACTTCCATCGGCATCGCCACCATCATCGCCACTGGCGTCATCGCCACTAGCGGGATCTGAGCGCCTCGGGATTTGGAGAAGCGCGCTTGCCGGGGTGCAACCTAGAAGGGCCTGAACCGATCTCTCGGTTCAGGCCCTTTCCGCTCGTGGCTGAAAGCTGAAGCCAGGCTTAGGGCTGAACCTGCGGACGCTCGGTAGGTGTCATGCGGCGGGTAAGCTGGTCGAGCCAATTGATGACCGACCGCGGCCCCGCGAAATCGGCAGCTTCCATCGGATACTGCTCGCCGGCCACGCGCAGTGCAAAGCCGTGCATGCCCTCGGCGGCGGCAAATGCGGGCTCGTCGCCGATGTCGTCACCGATCATGATCGGAACGCGTCCGCGGAACGCCGGCAGCGAGGTGAGCGAGGCGAGCGCAGTGCCCTTCGAGAGACCCGAAGGCACCACCTCGAAAAGCCGCTTGCCCGGCAGGAGCTCGAACGCGCCCGCATGCTTGTCGAGCGCGGCTTCGAGCGCTTCAAGGACCAGCCTCTCGGCCTGCGGCGCCAGACGATAGTGAACCGCGATCCCGGCGCCCTTCGGTTCGGCGATGACGCCTGGGATATCGAGCGCCAGCCGGCGCATGGATTGGATCAGGTCGCTCGGCAGCGTCGCCGTGATCCGTTCGATGTCGCGGTCCGGCCCTTTGCGAAGCTCCGCGCCGTGCACGCCAGACGCCGCCAGACGCAACGGAGACAAGAGGAGGTCGATCTCGGAAATGAGGCGCCCCGTGATGATCGCGACCGCTCCGTCGAACGCAAGCGACAGCCGCTGCAGGGTTGCGATCAGCCCGTCCGGCACACGTACGCCCTTCGGGGTGTCCGCCAAGTCGAGAAGGGTTCCGTCGACATCGAGGAAGAGCGCGCACGCGCGTGGGTTTGCGAGGATCGACGACGTACAAACGCTGAGGTGAGGGCTGAATTGTGAAAAAGTCTCAGCAGTCATCGGCTCCCGCACCTCACTTTTCTTGATTGCCGCCGCCTCGGCGTGCCGGCCGGTCAATAGTCCACAGCATCAATAATAACAAATAATCACCTAGAAACCTCATCGCTACCTAACGTGTCGCAGATAAGGCTAACACTCCCTTCACAGAGGCCATTCTATCACATTTGGTGTCTCAATCTTTCTCGCTAGGTGCGCTTCGAGGTCGGAGCGTCGCAGCAAGCCCGTTTGCGTATCGACGTAGCCAAGCACCGCCGATGCGTTGATCGTGGCGGCCTTGAGGGCGGTATCGGGTGCGTTACCTTCGGACACGTAAGCCGCGAAAGTTGCGACGAAAGCGTCTCCTGCCCCGGCTGTGCCCGCCACGTGCGTTTCTTGGGTGCTGCAGTAGAAGAGGCGACCTTCAGTGGCGGCGAACGCGCCGTCGCGCCCATCCGTGAGCACGACGCAACCAACGCCGCGTCCCATCAAAGCGCGACAAAATGCGCGCACGCTCATGCGGCGGCTCTCAAACCGGAGACCGCGTTCCGCGAGCGGCGGTACTGATATATCCGTGGGAAAATCGAGGCGATCACGATCACCGATCCCCGCGTTGGTTTCGATCAGCCCCACGACCTCGTCCGCCTCACGTCGGTTGAGCGACAGTATATCGAGAGAGGGGAAGGACGCGCGAAAAGCCCCTCCGTGGCCGTGAAGCTGCCGGATGCCGGGGTTCGTCGAGACGCGCGCTCCTCCGGCATTGGCCTTCTCGATGATCAACGGATAGCAATGCGCCGCCTGGTTGGAGAGGTTGGCGATATGGACGAGATCGACGTTGAACGCTCCATCCACAAGATCATCCGCCGCAAGCAGCGTGTTGGCGCCGCGAAACGTGAACACGGCGGCGTTGCGCTCGTGCGAGGAAACGAGCACGGAGGAGCCGGTGGGGGCGCGCGCATCTCGGATGACCCAGCGGCCAGAGATCCCTTCGGCCTCGAGGCACGCGATGACCTGCTCTGCGCGTCGGTCCTGCCCGAGCTTGATCAGCGCGCTGCAGTCGAGACCGAGCCGCGCGAACGCCACCGCCGCGTTGACCGCGCCACCCCCGCAGTGCGTCGAGACCTCGAGCGCCTCGGTCTTGCGTCCTTCCTCAAGCAGAAGGAATGAGGAATCCGCATTGAGCAACGTCATGCGCTCGATGGCCGAGCTTGCGATGATGGCGATGGTATCGATCATGGCACCGCCGATGGTCAGCACCTTGAGCGGCGCGTCGTGTCCCTCGGAGCGCGAGAGGTCGCGAGGCACGCTCTTCGGTGCTGCGCTCATTTGACGGGGCTCGGACGGTTTTGCTCCGCGGACTTATCCAGGCCGCGACGAGCCGCGGGCGCGGATCCTGCGATCGGCGCGCGGGCAAGCTTTGCCATTGAAGCGCGAATGGCAGGGGGAAGCGGTGGCGCGACGTGAGAACGCTCGCGGGCGACAGCCTCGAGCGTGGCGAGGAAGGAAGCCGACCACGTCGCGCTGTCGTAGGCGCGGATCACCGCCATCATGCGCCGATAGCGTTCGATCCGCTCCGAGCGTTCCATGCCGAGCGCGATCTTCAAGGCTTCCGCCATCTCGTCGATATCATACGGGTTGACGATGAGCGCGTCGCGAAGTTGCGCGGCCGCCCCCGCGAAGCGCGACAGGATGGGAACGCCCGGATCGTCGGGATCCTGGGACGCGACATACTCCTTGGCGACCAGGTTCATGCCGTCGCGCAGCGGCGTAAAGAACCCGATGCGGGAGGCACGATAGATGTCGCGCAGTCTATCGCGCGGCGTCGGGCGATAAATGTAGTGGATCGGCACCCAGTCGAGTTCGCCGAACATGCCGTTGATCTTGCCCGACAGGGCCTCGAGTGCTTGCCGGATGTCGGTGTAAGCCTCGACGCTTTCGCGTGTCGGCGGCGCGATCTGTGTCAGCACCACGTTGCGCCGGTATTCGGGATACCTCTCGAGGAAGTGCCCGAACGCCCGGAATTTCTGTGGCAGACCCTTGGTGTAGTCTAGGCGGTCGACGCCGATGATACGCTGCGCCCCGTCGCTGGATTGCACGAGCGGTGTGGCCGGCGCGGCGCGGGTAAAGTGGTCGGCATCGATGCCGACCGGAAAGCTCTCGATAGCGAGCCGCTGCTCGAGAGCTGAAATGCGCCCATCTTGGAGAATGCGACCGGAGAGGCTGTCCTCCAGGAACTGAATGAGGTTCGCCACATCACCGCGCGTCTGGAGGCCGACGAGATCGTACGCGGTGAGGGCACGCGCCAGCGCGCGGTGCTCGGGAATGGCGAGGAAGGCTTCGGACGGCGGAACCGGAATATGCAGGTAGAACCCGATGGGGTTGTCAACGCCGGCGCGCCTCAGCTCGGCACCGAGCGGAATGAGGTGATAGTCGTGCACCCAGATGACGTCGTCGGGTTGGATGAGGGTTTTCAGCGCCCGCGCGAAGCGCTGATTGACGCCCATGTACCGTGCATAAAAGCCCGCCTCGAAACGTGCGAGATCAAGCCGGTTGTGAAACACCGGCCAGAGAACGGAATTCGAGTAACCGAGATAGTAATCGCGGTGCTCGTCCGCGCTGAGCGGGACGGTGGCAAGCACCCGGTTCCCGGCCGATTTGACGATTTTAGGCTCGGCCGCCTCCGCAGCGGCTTCGTCTTCGATTTTGCCGCTCCAGCCGAACCACAGGCCCGGCCGTGTTTTCAGCAGATCAGCCACGGCGACCG
The DNA here is from genome assembly GCF_900117455.1 of Hyphomicrobium sp. CS1GBMeth3. Taxonomy (NCBI): domain Bacteria; kingdom Pseudomonadati; phylum Pseudomonadota; class Alphaproteobacteria; order Hyphomicrobiales; family Hyphomicrobiaceae; genus Hyphomicrobium; species Hyphomicrobium sp. CS1GBMeth3. Next base: position 1,414,616 of record NZ_FPHO01000002.1, on the reverse strand, counting down.
CCACGCCACCGGCCTGTGCCGCTTTACGCAGCTCCATGACGCGGTTCGATACGACGACGACGCGCTTCAAGTCCTTCAACTCCCCAAGCATGACCGCATGTTGACTCCCCCCAGCGGGGGCGTCGAACGAGACACGGCCTAAAATGATCCGAAGATCAAACGCTTGAGATGACGCCCGGTTCCGGCGCGGGCGTTCGCGGCCAAGCCTCCGTCCAGTTGCGGGACAGATTCATGCAGGAATTAACAATCCCGGCCATGGAGTAGGTCTGGGGCAAATTCCCCCAAAGCTCGCCTGTGGTCGGGTGGATGTCTTCCGACAGGATCCCGAAGGCGTTGCGGCGGGACAAAAGATCGCTCAGCAACTCACGGCCCTCCTCGACCCGCCCCGCCGCCGTCAGCGCGTCGATATACCAGAACTGGCAGGCCAGGAATGAGGTCTCCGGCGCGCCGAAGTCGTCATTGGTATAGCGCAGCATGAAGCCGTTTCGGCCGAGCTCCCGGCCGACGGCATCCAGCGTCTTGAGGAAGCGCGGATCGTCCGCCTTGATCAGCCCAAGCTCGGGCAACAGCAGAACGCTCGCGTCGAGCTCGTGCTGGTCGAGCGCGCCGGCAAACGCGTCGGCCTTCGAGCTCCACGCCCGCGCCAGGATCTCCCTGCGCACGGCATCGGCATTCTGCCGCCACTGCTCCGCGTCATTGGTGAGCCCGAGCAGGTTTGCGATCCGCGCCAGGCGATCGAGAGCAACCCAGCACATGGCCGCCGAATGCGTATGCACGCGCAGCCGGCCGCGATACTCCCAGAGTCCGGCATCCGGCTCGCGGAAGACACGCAGCGAGTGGTAGCCGAGCAGCTCGAGCCGCCGGTAGAGCGCCTCGTCGCCCATACGCGGCAGACGCTGGTCGATGAACATCTGCGCCACGCCGAGAATGACGCTGCCGCTGCAGTCGTGCTGAAGCTGCTCGGCTGCCTGGTTGCCGACACGCACCGGACCCATGCCGAGGAAGCCCGACAGGTGTTCGGCGTCTCGCTCGTCGAGTGGCTGGTCGTGGACGATGCCGTAGACTGGCTTCAGCGCGCCCTTGGACTGGATGGCAAGCGTCGTGATGTAATCGAGATACGCCTCCATCGTCTGCGTCGCGCCGAGACGGTTGAGCGCCATGATGACGAAATAGGCATCCCGGAGCCAGCAGTAGCGGTAGTCCCAGTTGCGCTGGGTATGAGGCGCCTCCGGCAGCGAAGTCGTATGCGCCGCAACGATCGCGCCTGTCTCGTCGAACGTGCAAAGCTGCAGCGTGATCGCTGCGCGGATGACGTCTGTCTGCCAGTCGAGCGGCACCGCAAGTCCGCGCACCCAACCCATCCAGTAATCGCGCGTCCGCTCCAGCGCCTCGCGCGAGACCGTGTCGGCGGCCGCTTCGAGTGACTCGTCAGGGCCGAGCACCAGCGTCACCGGTCGCGAAAGCGCGAACGTCGTCTCGTGCAGAATGTAGGAGAGCGACGCGTCGGTCGTGAGCCGGACCGTCAAGTCGCCGCCGCTGTAGCGGATGTGGTTCGAGCCGACCACATGCGCTGACCGCGGTTGGCCATAATTGAACGTGGGACGCACACGGATCCGGATGCGCGGCATGCCGATCGGCTCGATGCGGCGGATGATCTGCGCCGGATGCAGCATGCGCTCGAAGCGGGGATAGCGCGGCGCGAAGTCTATGATGCGCACGCCATTGCCCTGATCGTCCTCGATCGTCGTCTCGAGGATCGCTGTATTGCGCATGTAGCCGGAGGATACGCGCACGGCGCCTTCGACCACGACGTCACAGAAGCCCTTTTCCTCGTCGCCCGAAAGAAGGCGGGAGAAAACGGGATCGCCGTCGAAGCGCGGGAAGCACCACCACACGATGCGGGCGGAGCGGTCGAGCAGCGCGGCGACACGGCCATTACCGATCACGGCGAAGTCGAGGGGCTGTGCCGGACGTTGTTCAGCGAGCATGGACACCTGCTCGAGCGATTGGAGCGGGAGGTTCAAGGGGCTGCGTTCCCTGTGATTTGAACGGTGTGTGAAGCATTAGGACTCGGCTTGGCGACGAGGCAATACGAGCGTGTGGCATTGTGTCCGGCTGCGCCAGGGGTCGTGCCAAGTCGAAATTCAATCGCTTTTGTTGAGCAAAAGCTAGTCCAGGACGCCAGTGGTCTTAAAACCATCCTGCGTCACAAGGCAATCAGGATTATGGCCGGGCGAGAGTTGGGTGTGAGTATGGAAAACGCTCTGCGAGCTCCGCGAGATGCCGCATTAGGCGCTCGAAAGTTTTTTCGCCAGGCGTTCCCAGCGACCAACGGGGTTCCGGCGATGGTAAGGACGGCGGCTATGCTCACAACGCACAGCTTTTTCGTTGATCTGAGTCCATTATCCATTCCAAATGGCCTGGCTCGGGGCAAACTAAACCGAAACGGCAACGCGTAGCCGTAAAGGGGGTTCCGCTTAACTGGGAGCTCGGATCGAAGACGCGCTCACACATCAGCCATGCGTGAGCGGAAGCAGTCAGCGAAGGTTCAGACGGGGGGCATGTTGCGATGATCGCCATGACGTTGACGGCTGACGCCGGGCAAGCTCGGGGGCGCCGCGGGCAACTTTCCACGCGATGGATGGCGATGCTTTGCGCTGCGCTCATGCCCGTTTTGGCGTTCTTGATCCAGCCACACACGGCATCTGCCGAAGATGCGCGCGCTTTCGGTCCCTTCGGTCCGGAGGGACCACGCCTGCGCGAGCAGTTCTGGATCCTGCCAAGCGCCGATCCGGACTATCCGCTGCGCGCGACCGTTTTCCGCCCCGACGATGAGCCTAGAGCCGACGGTGTTGCGGTTCGCCATCCGTTGGTCGTCATTAACCACGGCACGTCGGACGCGACGCGTCTGGCCGTCGCCATGCCCGTCTACTACTGGCTCTCGCGGTGGTTCGTGGAGCGAGGTTACGTCGTCGTGCTGCCACAGCGTCGCGGCCACGGTGCAACAGGCGGCCCGATGGCGGAGTCGATCGGCTCCTGCGCCAATCCGGATCACTATCTCTCCGGACTTGCCGCTGCCGACGATATCGGGAGCACCGTCGACTATATGTCGGAGCAGCCGTTCGTGGTGCCAGGCGAAGCAATTGTGGTCGGAATCTCGTCCGGTGGTTGGGCATCGCTCGCGCTCGCAGCGCGCAACCCCGAAAGCGTTCGCGCCGTGATCAACATCGCGGGTGGACGCGGCGGGCGCCCTTTCGGCCAGAACGTCGATAGCGTCTGCGGCGAAGACCGCCTGATCGCGGCGGCCCGCGATTACGGCCGCACGGCTCGCGCGCCGACGCTTTGGCTGTATGCAGAAAACGACAGCTATTTCCGCCCCGAGCTCGCGAGCGCGATGGCCGCCGCTTGGCGCGACGGAGGAGGAAACGCGGCCCTCCATGTCTTTCCGCCCTATGGCGAGGATGGGCATGGGCTCGCCGACGACCGTGCCGGCTGGGACGTCTGGGGGACGGCGATCGAAGCCTTCCTGTCTGAGCCGCGACCCGAAGCGCCCGTCGCTGCCCTGGAGCCGGTACCGGAAGCCGCAACCGCCGGCGTTACTCCCGTCGAGGCAACCGTACCTCTCGCGACCGTCGCGTCGGATGGCGAGACCCGGGCCCCTTAAGTCCGGCCCGGTTCAGCCCTGGCAGGATCTCTTAAGCTTCAAGCGCGGCGGAACCTCGCCGGGCGCCGGCCGTTGTGGTTGGCTAATCGCTCCCTTCGCGCTCGGAGTTGCCGCATGAAGAGATTTAACTGCACGGCCTGCGGCAGCCGCGTCTGCTTCGAGAACACAGTCTGTTTGCATTGCGGCCACACCCTCGGCTTCGACGCAGGCACGCTCGCGATGGTCGCCGTCGAGCCGGTCGCGCCTGATGGCGGTCTGTTCCATCGCATCGGCGGCAATGGCAAGGACGCTGCGGCCGACGTTCGCTATTGCGAGAACGCGATGCACGGCGCCTGCAACTGGCTGGTGCCGGATGCGGCGTCGACGACACTGTGTGAGGCATGCTCGCACAACCGAACCATTCCCAATCTCTCGGAGACCGGCCGCCTGGACGCCTGGCGCGAGGTCGAGCACGCAAAAAAGCGGCTCACCTATTCGTTGCTGCGCTTCGGCCTGCCGCTCGATGGTGGTGCATCGCAGGCCCCACCTTTGATGTTCGACGTTGTGGCACAGGCTCTCACCGGCCACGCAAACGGCGTCATCACGCTGGATGTCCTCGAAGCCGACTCCGTTGAGCGCGAGCGCCGCCGTCAGATGTTTGCCGAGCCGTACCGATCGTTGCTCGGCCACCTCCGTCACGAGATCGGGCACTACTACTGGATGCTCCTTGTCAATCGCGAAGGAGTCATTGAAGCGTTCCGCGCGTTGTTCGGCGACGAGCAGCAGGATTATCAGACCGCGCTATCGGCCTACTACGCGACCGGTGCACCTCCCAATTGGGCAGACAACTACGTATCAGCTTACGCGGCCGCGCACCCCTGGGAGGACTGGGCAGAAACATGGGCGCACTATCTGCACATGGTCGACGCCGTCGAGACGGCGGAGGCCGAAGGCATGGAGCCACGCGCGGCGGGGCTCCGTTTCGGCGCGGCCTGGCCATTCAAGAAATATGACGTCTATCGCCAGGAAAGCTTCGACTCGCTGATGGCGCGTTGGGTGCCCCTGTCGCTCGCGCTGAACAACCTGAGCCGCAGCCTCGGTCACGGCGATTTTTATCCGTTCGTGATCTCGGGCGCGACGCGTGATAAGCTCGCCTTCGTGCATCGTCTGATACGTGCCGGCGCAGTCTGAGACAGTCCATTAACGTCAGGGCGTGCGTAACGCCCGCGCACGGCCTCCCGAGGAACCAAGCCCAACCTCCGGCGTTTGCTTTGCAGGCAGGTTAATGCCCGCTGCAACGCGCCGACATTTGCGCGTGCGACGCAAAGCAAAAAGCTACGTTGAAAAATCATAAGGGAGACGATCCGATGAAATCCAAGCTGCTGTTCGCTATTGCCATGCCCGCGGCGCTTGCCGTTGGCGCAGCGACGGCCTTCGCGCAGACCACCGCGCCGGCTCCGTCGCCTTCGCCCTCACCGGCTGAGCCCGAGCAGCGCATGCCCGAGACGAGCCCGTCGCCGGTTCCTTCGCCGTCCGCGACGGATGCGGCTCCGTCGGCCGAGAGTGCGCCTGGTGCGTTCGCGTCGAGCCAGGCTGCCGATGAGTGGCGCTCTAGCCGGCTGGTTGGCCAGACCGTTTACAACAGCGCCAACGAGCGTATCGGCGACATCAACGACCTGATCCTTGGTCCGGATGGCAAGATCAGCCACGCCGTAATTGGTGTCGGCGGCTTCCTCGGAATGGGCGAGAAGCTGGTAGGCGTTTCCTTCAGCGATCTTCAGCTCAATCGCGATGCCGACGGCACGATGCGTGTGACGCTCGACAGCACGAAGGACGCGCTCGAGAACGCGCCGGACTTCAAGTATCACGACGCCAAGGCCACCGACTAACGTCGTGGCACGTCACTTGGAAACGGGGAGCGAGTAATCGCTCCCCGTTTTTTTGCGCTCATCGCGGCCAGCTAGGAGCGGGAACGTTTCACCGGCGGCAAGTCGGTCGCCGTCCCCTCCAACACTTCGGCGGCCATGCCGATCGATTCCGAAAGCGTGGGATGCGGGTGGATCGTCTTGCCGATATCGACGGCGTCGGCCCCCATTTCGATGCCCAGTGCGACCTCGCTGATGAGGTCGCCGGCGTGCGCGCCGACGATGCCGCCGCCGATCACGCGATGGCTTTCAGGCTCGAACAGAAGCTTGGTGAAGCCTTCGTCTCGTGCCATCGCGATCGCGCGGCCCGAAGCTGCCCAGGGAAACACGGCCTTCTCGTACGCGGCCCCCTCGGCTTTGAGCTCATCTTCCGTACGGCCAACCCATGCGATCTCGGGATCCGTGTAGGCAACCGAGGGGATGACGCGTGCATCGAAATAGGAGGACCGTCCAGCCGCGGCTTCTGCCGCCACATGGCCCTCGTGCACGGCCTTGTGCGCGAGCATCGGTGGGCGTGAGATATCGCCGATGGCGAAGATGTGCGAAACGTTGGTTCGCATCTGTCGATCGGTAGGGATGAAGCCGTTCGCATCGACGGTGACGCCGGCCTGCTCGGCGCCGATGCGCTTGCCGTTGGGCGACCTCCCGACCGCGACCAGAACCAGATCGTAAGGCTGTGACTCGCTCGGCGCGTTGCCGCCTTCGAAGCGGACATGGATGGCGTCGCGCTTCGCGTTTGCGCCAGCGACCTTGGTCTTGAGAAGAATGCGGCCGAACCGTGCCGCGTTGTGCTTCTGCCAGACGCGCACGAGGTCGCGGTCGGCACCCGCCATGAGCACGTCGAGCGTCTCCACGACGTCGATGCGGCTTCCGAGCGCCGCGTAAACGGTCGCCATCTCGAGCCCGATGATGCCGCCGCCGATGACCAGCATGCGCTTCGGGATTTGAGGCAGCGTCAGGGCGCCCGTCGAGTCGACGATGCGCGGGTCCTCGGGCAGGAACGGCAACGAGACCGCTTCGGAGCCGGCGGCGATGATGGCGTTCGTGAATTGCACGCGCCCTAGACCGCCGGCAGCCAGCGCCACCTCGATCGTGTTGGAATCCCGGAAGGAGCCCGTACCGCGCACCACCGTGACCTTGCGCGCCTTCGCCATGGCGAGGAGCCCGTTCGTGAGCTTGTCGACAACGGCGTCCTTGTGGGCGCGAAGCTTCGCGAGATCGATTTTCGGCGCAGCGAACTGGACACCATGCGCGCCGAACGCCTGCGCCTCGGAGATCAACGCTGCCACATGCAACAGCGCCTTCGAGGGAATGCAGCCGACGTTGAGGCACACGCCGCCAAGCGTCGCGTCGCGCTCGATGAGCGCCGTCTTGAGCCCGAGGTCGGCAGCGCGGAAGGCTGCCGAATAGCCGCCCGGACCGGAGCCCAGCACGGCGACATCGCACTTGATCGTCTCTGCGTCAGTCACGGACCGTCTCCCTCTAGAGCACGAGTTGGCGCACGTCTTCGAGGATCACGGCCAGACGCCGCGCAAAGCGTGCCGCCTCCGCGCCGTCGATGACGCGATGATCGTAGCTGAGCGACAGCGGCAGCATGAGACGTGGCTCGAAGGCGTCGCCGTCCCATTTAGGCCTCATCTGCGCCCGCACCACGCCGAGGATCGCAACCTCAGGCGCGTTGATGATTGGCGTGAAGCCCGTGCCCCCGATGCCGCCCAGGCTCGAGATCGAGAACGTGCCTCCTTGGATGTCGGTCGGTGCGATCTTTCCGTCGCGCATCTTTTGCGACACAACGCCGAGCTCCTGCGACAACTCGACGATGCCCTTGCGGTCGACGTCGCGGATCACGGGAACCACCAGGCCATCGGGTGTGTCGACGGCGATGCCGAGATGATAGTAGCGCTTGAGGATCAGGTTCTCTTTGTCGGGAGCCAGGGAGGCATTGAAGGTTGGGAACTCCTTCAGCGCCACCACGCATGCCTTCATGATGAAGGAGAGCAGCGTCACGCGGTAACCCTTCTCCTTCGCCGCGTCGTCGAGGGATTTGCGATAGGCTTCGAGGTCTGTGATATCGGCTTCGTCGGTGTGCGTGACATGCGGAATGTTGAGCCAGGCGCGATGCAGGTGCGGCCCGCCGAGGCGCCTAAGGCGCGTCAGCGGCTGCGTCTCGATCGGCCCATACTTAGCGAAGTCCTGCGGCGGGATCTCGGGAATGCCAGCGCCGGTGCCCGCACCACCGCCGAGCGAACGTTTGACGTCGTCCTTGGTAATCCGACCTTTCTCGCCGCTTCCCTTGAGCGTCCTGAGGTCGATGTCGAGCTCGCGCGCGAGACGGCGCACGGAGGGGCTCGCATGCACGCCGCCGAAGTCGACGCCGAGCGGCAGGGCCACGCGCTCCGGCGCGCCGGCGGCCTCGCTCTCCGATGTGGGCTTCTCCGCAGGGGCAGGCGTGCGTGCGGGAGTATCCGCGGCCGTCGCCTCCGGCTTCTCGGCTTCGACAGCCGTCGTGGCGCTGGCGGTCTCCTTCTCCCTGTCTTTTGCGCCACCCTCGGACGCAAGCCGCACGAGCGCCGAGCCCTCGCTGACCTTGTCTCCGACTTTGACCAGAACCTCGGCAATTTCTCCAGCCTGTGGCGCCGGCACTTCCATAGCCGCCTTGTCGCTTTCGAGCGTTACGATGGGATCTTCCGGGTTGATGCGGTCTCCCGGCTTCACGTGCACCTCGATGATCGGCACGTCCTTGTAGTCGCCGATGTCGGGAACCTTCACGTCGATGACGGACATGCAACACCTCGATAGAGTGCTTCCGGAAAAGTGGGAACCGGATCATGGCGGAGCCATGCAAACGAAAAATACCGATAAGAAGCACGACAAAAACTATGCGCGCGCCGGGTCGGCCTTTTCGGGATCGATGCCGTAGCGGGCGATCGCCTCCACGACCTTCGATGACGGTAGCTTGTTATCGTCGGCGAGCGCCTTCAGCGCCGCGACAGCGATGAAGTGGCGGTCGACCTCGAAGTGATGTCGCAGCCGCCGCCGGTAGTCGGAGCGTCCGAAGCCGTCCGTTCCGAGCACGAGATAGGGACCGTGCACGAACGGGCGGATCTGATCGCCGAACAGCTTCATGTAGTCGGTCGCGGCCACCGCCGGCGCATCGCCGCGCGAGGCGAGGCACTGCGTGACATAAGGAACACGGGGCGTTTCCGCCGGGTGCAGCATATTCCAGCGCTCGATGGCGAGCGCGTCGCGCCGAAGCTCCGTGAAGCTCGTCACGCTCCAGATGTCGGCCGCAATTCCGAAGTCCTCGGCCAGAAGCTCCGCGCCTGCGATGACCTCGTTGAGGATCGACCCGCACCCCATGAGCTGCACCTTCGGTGCACCCATCGTCGGTCCGACGGACCTTAGGAGGTACATGCCGCGCACGATCCCGTCTTCGGCGCCTTCCGGCATGGCGGGGTGCTCGTAGTTCTCGTTGAGCGCGGTGATGTAGTAGAAGACGTCCTCCTGCTTGTCGAGCATGCGCTCGAGGCCACGCTGCACAATGACAGCCAGCTCGTAGCCGAACGTCGGATCGTACGAGATGCAATTCGGAATCGTGGAGGAAAGGATGTGGCTGTGCCCGTCCTGGTGCTGCAATCCTTCGCCGTTGAGCGTCGTCCGCCCGCTGGTGCCGCCGATCAGGAAGCCGCGTGCGCGCATGTCGCCCGCGGCCCACGCGAGATCGCCGATGCGCTGGAAGCCGAACATCGAATAGTAGATGAAGAAGGGGATCATCGGCACGTTGGACGACGAGTACGACGTCGCGGCCGCGATCCACGAGGCCATGCCGCCCGCCTCGCTGATGCCCTCCTGCAGCATCTGCCCGCTGCGGTCTTCCTTATAGAACATCAGCTGCTCGGCATCTTCCGGGCGATAGAGCTGGCCCACCTGGCTGTAGATGCCGAAGGTGCGGAACATACCCTCCATGCCGAAGGTGCGGCTTTCGTCGGGCACGATCGGCACGATGTGCTTGCCGAGCGTCTTATCGCGCAAGAGCTTGGTCAGGACCTGAACGAACACCATCGTGGTTGAGATATCGCGCTCGCCGGAGCCCTTGAGCTGCGCGTCGAACAGCGACAGTGGCGGCGCATCGAGCTTGAACGAAGTCTTCGTGCGTCGTTTGGGCAGTGAGCCGCCGAGAACCGCGCGGCGCTCGCGCAGATACGCCAGTTCCTGGGTGCCTTCTGCAAAGCGGATAAACGGCAGCGTTTCGAGATCCTTGTCCGAGACATTGACGCCGAAGCGGTTGCGAAAGCTGGTCAGCGCCTCGATGCCCATCTTCTTTTGCTGGTGCGCGATCATCTGGCCTTCGCCGGCAGCGCCCATGCCGTAACCCTTCACGGTTTTGGCGAGGATCACGGTCGGCTGGTTCGTATGCGCGACAGCGGCCGAATAGGCGGCGTAGACCTTGCGCGGATCGTGCCCGCCGCGCGTCAGCGTCCAGATCTTCTCGTCCGACCAATCGGCGACGAGTGCCGCCGTCTCCGGATAGCGGCCGAAGAAGTTCTTGCGAATGTACGCGCCGTCCTTCGACTTGAAGTCCTGGTACTGCCCGTCGTTGCACTCTTCCATGAGCTGGCGCAGCCGCCCCGTGGTGTCGCGGGCGAGCAGCTGGTCCCAGTTCGAGCCCCAGATGACCTTGAGAACATTCCAGCCGGCGCCACGGAAGCTGCCTTCGAGCTCCTGGATGATCTTGCCGTTGCCGCGCACCGGTCCGTCGAGCCGTTGCAGGTTGCAGTTGATGACGAAGATCAGGTTGTCGAGCTTCTCGCGCCCGGCGAGCGAGATGGCGCCCAAGCTTTCCGGCTCGTCCATCTCGCCGTCACCGCAGAACACCCAGACGTGGCGGTTGGACGTGTCCGCGAGCCCGCGATCATGCAGGTACTTGAGAAAGCGTGCCTGATAGATGGCCATGATCGGGCCCAGGCCCATCGAGACGGTCGGGAACTGCCAGAACTCCGGCATCAGCCAGGGGTGCGGATAGGAAGGCAGTCCCTTGCCCCTCGTTTCCTGCCGGAAGTTCGCGAGCTGGTCTTCCGTCAGCCGCCCCTCGAGAAAGGCACGTGCGTAGATGCCGGGCGAGGAATGCCCCTGGATGAAAACGAGGTCGCCGCCGTGGGTCTCGCTCGCCCCATGCCAGAAATGCATGAAGCCGGTGTCGTAGAGCGTCGCCGCCGATTGGAAGCTCGCGATATGCCCACCAAGCTCGCTGCTTTCCTTGTTGGCGCGCAGCACCATGGCGAGTGCGTTCCAGCGCACGGCAGACCGGATGTGCCGCTCGATCGCGGGATCGCCGGGATGTGGCGCTTCCTTATGCGGTGGGATGGTGTTGATATAGGCCGTGTTCGCAGCGAACGGCAGCCGGGCGCCCTGCCGTCGGGCCATGTCGACCGCACGGCCGAGCAGGTGGTCGGCGCGCTCGCTACCCTCGAAGGCCATCACCGAGCTGACCGCCTCGACCCATTCGCGGGCCTCCGCGTCGGGTTCCTCGCCCCCGTCTTTGATTTCGAGAACGATCCTGTTCATCCGGTGGGCTCCCTAGGTTGAGACTCCAAACGGTTGCGGCAAAGCTTAGACGCACCGACGCCCGCTCTGCCTTGAGATTTAAGAATGAGAGGTCGTCATTTCACGCCCATGACGCGAATGCGGCGCAATAAACATGACGTGCCTCCAATGAAACTAACGCGGGCTGGCGAGCGAGGTTGCGCTCAACCGCCGGGCGGCCACGTCTTAAGAATGAGTTCGGCGCGGCGTCCGGTGGCGTCTGCGGCCAGGGCAACGGTGCCCGCATAGCCCGCCGCAGGTGCGAAAGAGAGGAGGCGCCAGGCCCGTGCGTCCGGCGTTTCCTGAGCAATCTGAGCGACGACGTCCGGCTCCGCGCCCACCGGCACGTCGAAGCTGTCCAGAGGCACGTCGAGGCCCCGTCCCCAGGCCTTGAGCAAGGCTTCCTTGCGCGTCCAGCAGCGGAAGAACGCCTCGCGCCGCTCGGAACCGGAGAGGGCCGCAAAAGCAGCTTGTTCGCTTCTAGAGAACATCGGCTCGAGGTCCGGGCCGTCCAGGACGCGGACGCGCTCGATATCGATGCCGACCTCGGCGCGCCAGATTGCAACCGTCGCGAGATCGTCCGAGTGCGAGAGATTGAAGTGCAGAGACGTTTCGGGCGACGCGACGAACGGTTTCCCGTTGGCGTCCGGCTCGAGCACGATGCGTCCCGGATCGACATCCAGATAGCTGGCTAGAATCTCGCGCAGACGCGCATGCGCAACCCGAAAACGCGTGGCGTCTTCGGCGCGCTGCAGCCGGTCGGCGCGCTGATGCTCGTCAGGAGAAAGCAGAACGCCGAGCGCCGCCGCGTCCGGAATGTCCAGCGCGAACGTCCAGACATCGATCGTGGCGGGCAGGGAAGTGGACGACGATGTTGGCGCGCTGGCGATCATGCCCGCGCTCTATAGCACGATTTGCAGCGCGCCGAGCCGGTACGAGCTCGCGCTTGTTAGGCGACCCCACGCGACGGCGAGCGGTCCGGCACCAGCAGCCGCGCGAGATAGGCGCCATAAGCGCTCTTCCCGTGCTTGGCAGCCGCCTGCTCGAGCGCGGCGGAGCCAATGAAGCCGAGCCGCCATGCGACTTCCTCGGGGCAGGCGATCTTGAAGCCCTGCCGTTTCTCGAGCGTGCGCACGAACTCCGCGGCCTCGATGAGGCTATCGGGCGTCCCGGTGTCGAGCCAGGCGTAGCCGCGCCCCATGAGCTCGACCGACAAACGTCCGCTCTCGAGGTACGTGCGATTGAGATCGGTGATCTCGAGCTCCCCGCGGGCGGATGGCTTGAGACCGGCCGCGATCTCCGCCGCGCGCTCGTCGTAGAAATATAGCCCCGTCACCGCCCAATTCGATTGCGGCTCGGCAGGCTTCTCCTCGATGGAAACGGCCCGCATGGCCTCGTCGAAGGCAACGACGCCATACCGCTCGGGGTCGGTGACGTGATAGGCGAACACGGTTGCGCCCTCGGTCCGCGTCGACGCGCGTCCGAGTAATTGCGGCAGGCCGTGCCCGTAAAAGATGTTGTCGCCGAGGATCAGGCACGAGCGATGGCCGGCCACGAAGTCGGCGCCGATGATGTAGGCTTGTGCGAGGCCCTCCGGACGAGGCTGCTCGGCGTAGCTGAGCGAGATACCCCACTGCGAGCCGTCGCCAAGCAGGCGCTGGAAATGCGGCAGGTCATGCGGCGTCGAGATCAGGAGGATGTCGCGGATCCCGGCCAGCATCAGCGTGGTCAGCGGATAGTAGACCATCGGCTTGTCGTAGACCGGCAGCAACTGCTTGGAGGTGACGTGGGTCATCGGGTGCAGTCGCGTTCCGCTGCCGCCGGCCAGGATGATGCCTTTCATGAGGTCCTCGATGACATAGGTCTTAGGGAGCGAGCCGGCCGAGCACGGCCGGCAGCGAAGTGCGCCAGTGGGGCAGGCGTATCCCGTGCAGCGCCGCGAGGCGGCTGCTGTCGAGACGCGAGTTCGCCGGACGCCGCGCCGGCGTCGGGTAGTCCGCCGTCGTGATGCGCTCGACGTTTACGTTGCGGCCGCGAGTTTCACCGAGCCAGCCGCAGATCGCTTCGGCGAAATCCGCCCACGTCGCGACGCCCTCGGGCGACATGTGAAAGAGACCCTTGAGATTGCCGCGCTCCGGCTCGGACGCGATGTTGCGCGCCATCGCAAGCAGCCCGTCGGCAATATCGAGCGCCGAGCTTGGTCCGCCGGTCTGATCCGCCACCACCCGCAATGTGTCCCGCTCGCCCGCAAGCCGCAGGATCGTCTTGGCGAAGTTGGCGCTGAACGGGCTGTACACCCAGCCAACACGCACGACGACGTTGTCGGGCGAGGCAGCGAGCACCGCCTCTTCGCCCGCGAGCTTCGAGGCGCCATAGACCGTGAGCGGACGCGGCGTGTCCTCCTCGCGCCAAGGTTCGGCTTTCGAGCCGTCGAAGACGTAGTCGGTTGAGACATGCAGCACTGGCACGCCGAGCGTAGCTGCCGCTTGCGCAAGCGCGCGCGGTCCCACAGCGTTGACGGCGTACGCGACCTCGCGATCGCTCTCGGCCTTGTCCACGGCCGTGTAGGCGGCGGCAGAGATGATGAGGTCTGGCTTGGCTGCGGCCAGCAGCTCTTCGGCGTGAAGAGGCGCGGCAAGATCAAACTCCGGCCGACCGAGTGCGGCAACGTTCGCGCCGAATGCCGGTCCGCGCTCGAGGAGCGATTGCGCGATCTGCCCTGTTTTTCCGGTGACGACGATCCGCATGAGCGGGCTGACCTAGGCCGCGTTCACGGCTGTGCCGAGACGCGTTCCGGCATAGACGGTCTCGCGCAGCGGGCGCCACCACCAATCGTTGTCGAGATACCAAAGCACGGTCTTCTCGATGCCGGTCTCGAAGGTCTCCTGCGCCCGCCAGCCAAGCTCCTGCTCGAGCCGCGTGGCGTCGATGGCATAGCGGAAGTCGTGGCCGGGCCGGTCGGTGACGTAGGTGATGAGACTTTCGTGCGGCCGCGTGCCGGGTCGAACCCGATCCAGGATCCTGCAGATCGAGGTGACGACGTCGATGTTGCGCCGCTCGTTACGCCCACCGACGTTGTATTTTTCGCCGAGCCGTCCTTCGCTGCCGATGAGGTGTAGGGCGCGCGCGTGATCCTCGACGTAGAGCCAATCGCGAACGTTCGTCCCGTTTCCATAGACCGGCAGCTCTTTCCCATGCACGGCGTTGAGAATGGTGAGTGGGATCAGCTTCTCCGGGAAATGATAGGGCCCGTAGTTGTTCGAGCAGTTGGAGATGAGCGCAGGAAAGCCGTAGCTGCGATGCCACGATGTCACCAGATGATCGGACGCCGCCTTCGACGCCGAATAGGGTGAGCTCGGGTCATAGGCGGTTTGCTCGGTAAAGAGCCCGTCGTCTGCGCCGAGGGATCCGTAAACCTCGTCCGTCGAGACGTGGAGGAAACGGAACCCGCTCTTTCTTGCTCCATCGAGCCCGAGCCAGTACTGGCGCGCACACTCGAGCAGAGTGTAGGTGCCGACGATGTTGGTCGAAATGAAGTCCGCCGGACCATCGAGCGAGCGGTCGACATGGCTCTCGGCCGCCAAGTGATAGATGCGGTCCGGTTTGAAGTCGTCCAATGCCGCGGCGACGGCCCGGCGATCGCAGATGTCCGCCCGCAAGAAACGATGGTTGGGCGCCTGCTCAACGGCTCTGAGGCTCGAGAGCGTACCGGCGTAGGTGAGCTTGTCGAGTGTCAGCACCTCGGCGCCGACCTCTTGCACGAGGTGGCGCACCAATGCCGATCCAATGAACCCGGCTCCGCCTGTAATTAAGATCCGCATAACGCTCTCCGGACAATCACTGAAACAGCGAGCTACTGAAAAATATGCGACGCATCGCGAAGGCGAGGCCACGTTTCGTCGCGCGGTGCCAGAGCGGCGGCTCCGGGCTCCACCGGCCAGGCGATCTTGAGATCGGGGTCGTTCCACACGATGCCGCCCTCGTGCTCGGGGCTGTAGACATGGGTCACGCCGTACCAGACTTCGGTGTCCGGCTCGAGCGTACAGAACGCATGCGCATACCCGGGAGGAACCCACAGCTGATTGCCCGCGTCGGCGGAGAGCGTGACGGCCACATGCTGGCCGAACGTGGGCGATGAGCGGCGGATATCGACGGCAACGTCGAGCACAGAGCCCCGAACGCAGCGTACCAGCTTCCCTTGAGCCGCCGGCGGGAGCTGGTAGTGCAACCCGCGGATGGTGCCGGTTTGCCGTGAAAGCGATTGATTATGCTGCACGAAGTCGACGTCTGCGACGTTCTTTTTGAACAGGTCGGCGCGGAAGACTTCGACGAAGTGCCCTCGGCTATCAGCATGTCGCTTGGGCGTGATCTCGATCACGTCCGGAAGACTGCAACTCACAAACTTCACGCGGCCGGCTTCCCCTCTATCGTCGTCCGGCCAAGCTAGACCACTGCGCGGGAGGGAGGCAAGAAGAGCAAAAGGTGTGCTTTGCTTCAACGTGTACGGTGTATCTCTACGCGTATTGGCGAAGATATCGAGTATGCGGGCGATCGAGCGCCGCTAGAGCGTGCCGACCGCGGCTTAGAGCCGCTCCGAGAGACGCTGGGTGAGTTCGGCGTTCCAAGCCTCGACACGGGCTGGCCCGATGCTCGGCTGCCGTCTCGGCCGGACGAGCGTTGGCGAGCCCGAGGCGGAAACCTTGCGCGCCACTTTGAGCAGGCGCTCCCGGCCGCCCGCGAAGTTTGCGTAGTAGCCGAGAATATCGGCAAGCTTCGCCTCAGAGCTGTCGTCCCAAGGCACGCGCCGGTCCAGGTAGGCGATCAACACCTCTCCGACAGCCGTAGGCATGTACGCAGCGCGCCCGGCAGCCAGGAGACCGAGCCACGCTCCGCACATTAGCGTCTCGTGCGCGTAGGCATACTGAGGGTAGACATAGCCTGCATTGACCCCGGTGTGGATGCTGGCAACGAGCGCGTCTGCAAGCCCGACATGCACAAGAAGCATCGGCAAAGGCGGCTCGCCCACCGGGGCGGCATCGAACAGCATGCGGTCCACGCAGGCGAGAACGAACAGGTCGTAAAGCCAGATGGCGCGCGCTTCGCCCTTTAGAGGTAAGAGCCTCGGTGCGCGCAGCGCGTCTCCACGGCGGGCGTTCTGGTCTGGAGCGCGCCCCGCGAGAAACGCGTTGAGCGCGCCGCTCGACCGCATGCGGTCGAGCGTGTGCCCGCCCCCCCACTTCGTTTTAGCCAAGCCGCCGAGCTTGAGGGCGGTTGCCTGGATCTCCTGAGAGAATCGCTGTTCTATGTGCCGGGATAGCCCTGTATCTGCATCATTCGCCGCTTGGGAGGCGGAGAGAGAGGGTGAGAGAAACAAAAGCTCGTCCGGATCGATCGTGGACCAGTCTGCCGAATACCAGAGCGTCCCGAGCGATCCGTCGAGCAGCCCGTCGCCCCAGGCGCGCTGAGAGGTCGCTGCCCCGCGGGAGGATCGAAAGAGCGATAGCATGAGACCCGTGCCTCTCGGTATCGTGGCTCTGGCGACGACGCGTACCGTCGTATTGCACTGTGCGAGCACGCAAATTTAGAGCCGAACCGGGGCCTAATTCCCGTCCCAATAGGTGGTAGGGTTCGATACCACTATTGGATTGTCAGAGTAGGGAACATCGTAGCTGGCCCAAGCATTACCGCGACGGTGGGGCGAGGGGCCAGGGTGGGCAGGAACCAAGCGTTAGGCATCGCGGGCGTAAGGGTGACGGGATCGCTCCATTGAGGAGGATGCTCTTGCAAACTTGGATCTACGTCGCGATTGCCTTCGTGGGTTTCCTCATGGGACTCATGTTCAAGGTCCCCTTTGTCATTGCGTGCTCTGTCGTGCTTACAGCGACGATCGCGACCGTCGCGGTAGCCGGAGATTGGCCGCTGCTGTCGACATTCGGCACGATCGCAGCGTCGCTGTTCGCGCTGCAGACCTCGTACCTTTTGGGCGTCACCGCATCCTCCGTGTGCCACAGGAGGCGGTTCAGGAAATAGCGCTGCATGGCAGGTCGCCGCCGCGTTCAGGACGTCTCATCCGGCGACATCACGGCCTTGAGGGTGCGCAGCGCGATCGAAGCGTCGAGCAGCGGAGACCAGCGCCGGACGTAGTACCGGTCGAGCGCGATGCGACGCGAATAGCTTAGGCTACTGCGGCCGCTGACCTGCCACAGGCCCGTAATCCCCGGCCGAACAGAAAAGTAATCCGGCGCATAGCGCCCGTAGCGCGCGATTTCCTCAGACACGATCGGGCGCGGCCCGATGCAGCTCATGTCGCCGATGAGAACGTTGTAGAACTGCGGAAGCTCGTCGAGGCTCGACTTGCGCAAGATCTGGCCGAAGCGTGTGACGCGCGGATCGTTCTTGAGCTTGCGCGTCTCGGTCCACTCTGCTGCTGCCTCGGGATCGCGGGCCACGAGATCCGCGAGCCGCTTGTCCGCGTCCGCGAGCATGGAGCGGAACTTGTAGCAGCGGAACCTCTTGCCGTTATGGCCGATCCTCGACTGATAATAGAAGACGGGGCCCCCCATCGTAAGCTTGATCAAAGCCGCGATGATGAGCATCAGCGGGATCAGCATGACGAGGCTCGTCGCTGCGATCATCAGATCAGCAACACGTTTGCCGGTTCCTCCGACTGGGCGCGTCCGCAGCGGCTCGATGTCCGCTGACCCCGCAGCGGCTGCGACGCTGAAGTTAGAATTTACAAGCATGCCCGCCCTTAACCGCACGTCGAGGAGAACGCCTAAACATCGGCCACCCGAGCATCCGCGTGAAGCTAGGCAAAGGAGGTAGTTCGGCCTCGACGTCAGTGGTATTTCGACGTGCCACGCGGACACTTAGCGGCGTGAGCTGCGTCAATGCGCGCAGGGCACGAGCGGTGCCGCGCTTTCCCCTCGGTTAGCCTCTGACCGAGTCCAGTCTCAAGGATTGTCCGAGCTACGCATGAGTTGCCCGACGAGGTAGGCCACCTGCGTTCTGTTTTGTGCTTTGAGTCGCTTCATGATGTTGCGTACGTGCACCTTGACGGTGCTCTCACACATGTTGAGCTCATAAGCGATCGTCTTGTTGGCCTTGCCGAGACGAAGGGCCTCCACCACCGCAGCCTGTCGAGACGTGAACATGCTGTTGAACTCGAGGCGCGGCTCTGCCGGCGCGGCGTTGCGTTGATAGGCTGCGAGTAGGCTGCTTGCCGGCACGAATGTGCCGCCCGCCTTGACGATCTTCATCGCCTCGATCGCCACGTCGAGGCTTGTCTCCGTCGAGATATAGCCCCGCGCACCCTTGCCGATGGCGTCCACGACCCGTTCGACGGTGTCGGAATCTGACAGCACAACCACCGGCAACTCGGGAGCGACCGCCGCGAGCTTCTCGAGGTTGTCCTTGGTGCTCTCATTGCTGCTGCCTTCCGCCGAAAGGACGACGAGAGCAGTGTCGCGCTGGGCTTGCGATTGAAGCCAATCATCGACGCTCGCCGCTGCAACGACCTCGAGGTGCGCGTAGGCGTCCAGCGATTTGACAATGCAGTCCCGGAAGAAGGCGCGCCGCTCAATGACGGCGATGGTCGCTAATGCTTCGGTGTTAGGGAATGCAGCTTCGCGGTCTGCCTCCGCCTCTGTCGATACAACGGAAACTTCATTCGAGGTCTTATTCCCTCGTGAAACATGAACATTAGTAGTACGCATACTCAGTCCCCGAACCTCTCTCCACCCCCGCACGTTGGACATCAGATCTGGGCGCCCTACCCAGTTTGGTACATAAGTTTAGGATTTAATAAGCCTTCCTAACATCTTTGCTACAACGGTTGAACGCTAATCTTAAGAGCGTCCGGCCGCAGTCGCTCGCCCATAAGGTTAACACCGGACCCGTCCGGGCCCGCCGCACCGGAAAAGGAGGTAGCCCTCGTCCATGGGGCGCAACGTGGGCCATCGGACCGTCCGCCTTTCTCAGAATGGGACGCTTCGTTAGTTCTATTGCTGTACATTCAAGAAGCGGGCCAAGTCAGCCGGCGGACGGATGCGGGCCTATTCGGATGGTGCCGATTCGGAGGGGTGCTGGCTGCACGAAAACTAAGCCGGGCGTAGGATCGAAATTATCCGTGTCGGCAAAAACCATGGATGGCCCATCCGGCCTTTGCGCTATGTTGGCGTTGGCTTTGGAAGCCGCGAGGGGAAGGGCGGTCGAGCCCCATCGAATACGAGCGCGAGGGCAATTTTTCAAAAATGATGCGCGATATTCTGCGGACGATCGGCGCTGGTCGATTGAAATCCGGAATGAAGGTGGCGATTTCGCGCCACCGTCAGGCATTGCCGATCAAGCTCTTGCACGAGGTCACCGCATTTATCGAGGAATCCTACGCCAATGAGGGGTCGGATTTCGCGAGCAACGGTGAGCACGATCTTCTGAAAAAGCTGAAGCAGGCGGACTTTCGCACTGCGTTCGACGTCGGCGCCAACACGGGCGCTTGGTCCATTGCCGCGCTCACGCTTTGGCTCAACTGCCGCGTCCACGCCTTCGAGGTGGCGCCCGATACCTATAAGGAGCTGCAGGAGCACATAGCAGCCTCACCGTTCGCCGATCGGATCGTTCTAAACGACTTCGGCGTTTCCGACGCCAACGGTGCGATGACGATGTACTACTATCCGGACTCCCCCGAGCTGACGTGCGACTCACCCCGTCACGTGAACGAGGTGGCCGTCCCGTTCGAGGCCAAACTCGAGAGGCTGGACGATTATTGCAAGCGCCACGGCATCGAGCAGGTTGACTTCCTGAAGGTCGACGTCGAAGGTGCTGAAAACCGCGTCTTCAAGGGCTTTTCTGACTTCCTGGACGGCAAGAAGGTCAACTGCATCCAGTTCGAGTACGGCGCCTTCTCGATCCAGACGCGCTTTCTCCTCAAGGACTATTACGAGCTGCTGGGCGAGCGCTACTGGATGGGCAAGATCTATCCGAGCTATGTCGATTTCCGAGATTACGACTGGCGGATGGAGAACTTCAGGTTCTGCAATTATTGCTGCGTTTCGCGCGATCGGCCGGATCTGAAAAAGCTGCTCGAAGCTTGAATGCTTGGAGTCTCGCCCGGGCGGTCAGCTCAAGCGCGCTGCCCGGCTTGGGGCTTCCGACGCCCGAAAGTCATCCCTTCCTGCAAGAGTGCAAGGCCGAGGCCGAGCAGCAGCCCGGCGACTGTTGCGATGGCCAGCGCACGCATCCGCTTGGGCGAGCTTCTGTAGAGCGGCTTTGTTGCCGTGGAGATGATGCGCGAGTTGCTGACAGGATAGGATTGGCGTTGCTCCGCTTCGGTGAAGGCCTGCAGTGCGCTTTCGAACATCTTACGGTAGGTGAGCGCAGTCGATTCAAGCTCATCTAGCGTTTCGGTAAACCCTTTGGTGGGCGCAGGGCCGGCGTCGGCCGGAGCGTTGCCGTCCACCGGCGCGTCGCCATCGAGCGTCGAGTGCCCGACGATGCTGTAGTCCCGGCGTGCCTTGAATTCTTGCACTTTGAGCGACGCTGCATTCATTTGCAGCCGCAACGTATTGATGCGCCGTTCAAGCCATTGGCTGCCCTGGCGCGCGGCCTCTGCCCGCTGCGAGATCTGATCGCTGATGTAAGACTGCATGATCGCGTTCGCGATATCGGCTGCTTTTTCCGGATCGCGCGATGTGAACGCGACCTCGAGAACGTACGACAGGCCGACCCGGCGAATGTCGAGATGTCCTTGCACCTGCGTCGCGATGCGCCGCAACAGATCGGGGTCGATCTTGGCCGCAGCGGCTTCGGACGCCGCCTCGTCTCCCTCTGGCGCCTTTGGCGTAAGCCCGGGAGCGCCCCCGAATTCCGGGTCTTCGAGGAGATCGAGCCGCTGAACCACAGCGCGTGCGATGTGCTCAGACCAAAGCACCGCGGCTTGGCTCTCGACCTGTGCCGTATCGAGCACGAGTCCCGTCTCGGTCCACTGCTCGTTGGCGAGATGCGGAACCCGCGCATCGATCAGAAGCTGCCCATACGCCGTGTAGTGTGGCGTGGCGAAAAGGCCGTACAGGAGCGCGAGGCCGATGGCAGTCGACGTCGTCACCGCAAGAAGCTGGAGATGGCGGCGAACGAAGTCGAACACGTCGGCTATGCTGAGGTGCCCGAACGTGTTGTAAATGTCGGTGTGCCGCCGTTTGTGTTCGGGGGCGCTGTTGTCGCCGTCAAGCACCGTATTGGCTCCAGGACCTGCTTGGAAATTAGGAAACTTTTTTTGCCTGATCGTCGTATGAATAAATGAACAGAAGAGATCGAATAGATCCTAACTTCTAGGGCCGACACTCGTCATTTTCATGGTGAAGCTGACCGCGAGGTTAACACGGCGAATGTCCGCTGTCGGCCGATTTCAGGACGTAGCTGCAATCTTTGTGAAATTATCCATCCGCCCCAAAACTGATCGAAGGACTTACGTAACGCCCCGGATTTTGACTTAGAGTTTGGGCCAGCGGGAGTTCAATACCAGGACGGCAAAGCCGCGGTGTCGTATGGCGACAGCTCAAAACGATAGCGTTTGCGTTTGCATCGCAGCCTATAACGCCGAGCGCACGATTGCGCGCGCCGTCGCGTCGGCGCTCGCGCAGGCTCATGTCACCGAGGTGATCGTCGTCGACGACGCGTCGACGGACGCCACGGCCGCGGCCGCAGAACAGTCCGACGACGGCACCGGGCGGCTTTCGGTCGCCGTCCTGGAGCGGAACAGCGGTCCGTCCGTGGCGAGAAACGCGGCGCTTGCCCGCTCCCGTGCCGCTCTTTTCTGCGTTCTCGACTCTGACGATTATTTCCTGCCGGACCGCATCAGGCGGCTGCTGGCCGCCGATTATGGCGCCTGGGATTTTCTTGCCGACGATATCCTGATTGTCCCCGAGAGCCTCGCCGAAACGCGTGCGCGCGAGATGTCCGACGAAGCCCAGCGGGCTCCGCTGACGCTCGATCTGCCGACTTTCGTGCGAAGCAATATTTCCCATCCGCGCCGCCCCCGAGCCGAGCTCGGCTTTCTGAAACCGCTGATGCGGCGGCGCTTTCTCGATGGGCGTAACCTGCGCTATGAGCCGGGCCTGCGCCTTGGCGAGGACTACGCTCTCTATGTCAACGCCTTGATGGCCGGAGCCAAATTCAAGGTCGCCGGCTTCTCGGGCTATGTTGCGGTCGAGCGATCGAGCTCTCTGAGCGCCGTGCACAAAGCGGCTGATCTCGCCGCCATTTGCGCGTTTGATACCGCCAGCGCTGAAACGCCGGGCCTTTATGAGCCTGCAAGACAGGCCCTTGCCGCGCACGAGCAGGCGACGGCAGGGAAGTGGGCCCTGGCGCGCGCACTTGAGATCCGCCGTGAGCAGGGGGTGGGAGCAGCCTTGCGCTTCCTCTCCCGGCAACCCGCGAGCATCCCTTACGTCGCGTCCGAGATCGCACGCGCGAAGTCCGCGCGGCTCGGCCGGCGGCTGTGGGGCCAAGACAACGGAGACGCCGGGCAGCCGGCCATACGCCGCCTCATCGGAGAAAAGACGATCGGCGTCGTCTGACCGCCGGACTAGTCGAAAGCATTAACTCTTTTCGGGGACTTTCCGTTTGGGCCGTTGCGCTGAATCTAGACCTAGCCTGGAAGTTGCGGGAGTGAAGCGCAAACTGGCCTTCCGGGGCCTCGATTGTCTAACGGCGGGACGCCCGTCGTTGTGCAAAGGACGGACCCGTGCCGCTGACTGATCCCATCGTTTCGGTTGTCATTGCCAACTTTAACGGCGAACGGTTTCTAGCCGACGCCTTGGCGTCTGCGCGCAATCAAACGCTTCGGGACGTCGAGATGATCGTCATCGACGACGCATCGTCCGACGCCAGCCGCGAGATTGCCGATGCCGCAGCGCGCGCGGACGGCCGCATCCGCGTGCTCCCGTTGGCGACGCGGTCCGGCCCCGGCGCAGCCCGCAACGCAGGGCTCTCTGCCGCGCGCGGACGATGGATCGCGATCCTCGACAACGACGACCTGATGCATCCGTCCCGGCTCGAGCAGCTTGTGGCCGAGGCCGAGGCAGCGAACGCCGACCTCATCGCCGATGACCTATTGATCTTCGGGGACGGCACCACACCGACGAGCCTATTGTCCGCGCGCCAGCGCACCCGCGGCTGGTTATCGGCCGCGGACTTCATCGCCGGAAACAAACTTCTCACGCGCGAGCCGGTGCTCGGATATCTGAAGCCGCTGATCCGCACGGCGTTCCTGCGCGAGCATGGGCTCTCCTATACGCCTGATCTTCCGATCGGGGAGGACTACGATCTCGTCGTTCAGCTACTAGCGAAGGGCGCGCGCTTCCGCGTGGTGGAGTCCCTGGGCTACTTCTACCGTAAGCACAGCCAGTCGACCTCCCACCGCATGTCGGGCAACAACGTTGCGCAGATGCTGGCCGCGGATGCACGTCTGCGCACACTGTTCGGCGCAGGTGAGGCGGATGTCGCCCGCGCGTTCGAGACGCGCAAGGCATCCATCGAGCGCGCGGCCGCCTATGGGGAAATCATTGCCACGTTGAAGAAACGCGATTGGCGACAGGCGGCGGCCCTGATGGTCGGAAATCCGCGCGCCCTGCCGCTGTTGGCCATGCCGATCGCAGCCCGCTGGCGGAAGCTGACAGCTCCCCGAGGTGAGCAGCCGGCCACCGACACGGACAAACGGGTCGCTCTGATCTCGCGCCAGCGCCTGGTCGGCAACAGCAACGGCAGCTCAGCCTATCTGCTCGCGCTGGCCAAAGCGCTACGCGACGACGGGCATAAGATCACGTTGATTTCCCCGAGCATGTCGACGTTCGGGCGCTGGCCGTTTCTGCGCCTGCGCCCGGAGATGGACGCCTTCGACGAGATTCACGTTCGCGGCTCGTGGAAAATCAGGCGCCGCTTGTACATCGCCAAGGACCCGCGGATCGCAATCAACGCGGCATTGACGATCGCGTCCAGGCTGGTATCGCGGCTCGGCGTCAAGCCACCGTCTGCCTGGGATCGGCCGGCCCCGTACGCCATCGCGGAGCCGTGGCATCGCGAGGACCAGCTCTTCATCGCGCGCCACGCGCCACGCGCGCCGAAGCTTGTCCTGGTCGACTACGCGTTCACGACACCGGGCATTCCGTATGCTTTGGCACCATCAGCGCGGAGCGCGGTTGTGATGCATGATTTCTTCTCGGCGCGCGCCGAGCGGTTTCGCGAGCAGAAACTCGCCGATTCCGTCGCGTGGCTGGATCAAGCGACCGAGCTGCGGCTGCTTGCGGGGGCGGACGCCGTCATCGCCATCCAGAAGCTCGAAGGGGCTGAGATTGCCCGTCTCTTGCCGGAGCGGCAGGTGATCGTGGCACCGCTCGCGTCGCGCGTGAAGGAAGCGCCACAACCGGGCGACGACCGCACGCTCCTGTTCGTTGGCAGCAACACCGCCCCGAATGTCATCGGCCTCCAATGGTTCATCGAAGCCATTTGGCCGGAGGTCAGACGCCGGACCCCGGACGTTCGGCTGCTGGTCGCTGGAGGCGTCGCGGCGGCATTTCCGGACGAGGTCCCGGGCGTGCGCTTCCTCGGCATGGTCGCGGATCTCGATCCTCCTTACGCCGAGGCCGGCGTTGTCATTTCGCCTTTGACCGTCGGCTCGGGCCTCAAGATCAAGCTGGTGGAGGCGCTCGGGCAAGGCAAGGCTGTGGTCGCGACGAGCGTCACCACCGAGGGCTACGAGGACGCGGCCATCGAGGCCATCTTCGAGCGCGACGAGCCGCAGCCTTTCGCCGATGCCGTCGTCGATCTCCTGACGAACGAAGAGCTGCGCCGCGCCAAGGCCGCAGACGCGCTCGATGTTGCACGCCGGTTCTATTCACCGGAAGCCTGCTACCGCGACCTGCTGTCATTCGTGAGTGCGACGAGCTTCAAGACAGGCCGCGTCTCCGACGTCGCGCCTCGTCCAGCCAGCGTGGCAACCGAGACGTGGGAGGGGCCGGACGCGCCCCGGACTGCCAACAGGCGACTCGGCGCATGACCTGTCTCGCGCCTTAAGCGACGGTAGGAGGTTCCTATGCGAGTTCTTGCCCTGGTGCTGTGCATCGCCCCGCTGTCGTCGGCCCTCGCCGAAGGCAACTCGTTCTTCGATAAGTTTGGGGCGACGCTCGACAGAAAGCGCTGGTACATCTCCAAGGGATGGTCGAACGGAAGCCATCAGAGCTGCGTCTGGGCGGTCGATAATGTGCGCTTGGTCGACAACCGGATCGAGTTGTCCGTGACGGATGTGCGGCGCGGCGAGTACGCCTATTCCTGCGGCGAACTGCAGTCGAACGACTTCTTCGGCTATGGCACCTATGAGGTGCGCATGAAGGCGGCGCCAGCAAACCCGGGCATGTTGGCAACGTTCTTCACCTACACGGGCCCGTCCCACAACCAGCCGCACGACGAGATTGACTTCGAGTTCATCGGCACGCGGGAGAAGTCCGTCGATGCCAGCTACCACGCCAAAGGCAACGGCGGTCGTGTTCAGTCCGTGCCGCTCGATTTCGATCCGCGGGCCGGATTCAACGACTTCGCGGTGCACTGGACCCCCGAGCGCATGACCTGGTACGCGAACGGCAAAGTGCTGCGCGAGGTGACGAAAACGGAAGGCGAAGAGTACCCGACGACACCCAGCAAAATCTATATCAGCATCTGGAGCGGCAGCGCGCAGCTCGACGACTGGCTCGGCCCATTCACCTACCCGGGCAAACCGATCGTGGCGAGCTACGAGCACATCGCCTTCACCAAGCTGGGCGACGACTGCCAGTTTCCGGGTTCGATCGTGTGCAAGCTCGGCAAGGAGAAGCTCAACGGCAAATAGCGAGAAGCCGCGTCAGGCCTTGGCAGCAGGCCGCTCGTTTCCTGTCTGGGCCACAGCTTCGAGCAGGGATGCGGTATCCGTCTCGTCTATGAACAAGGAGCGCGGCGCCCGGCGGGCGGCATCGTGCAGCGCATCGAACTGCTCCGCATCCATGCCCAGAAGCCAGGCGGCCAGAGCCTCGTCGATTGGCTCGGCCAGCGTTACGCCGAGACCATCGCGCACCACTTTGTCGCCCGTCGCCGTTCCCGCGCGCGCGATCGGCACGGCGTTGAAGAGACCGCCCTCGTACAGGCGGTTCGGCAGCAGCCAATCGGAGTTGGAGTTCGCATCGAGAAAGTCTATGGCCCAGGTGAAATGGATCTGACTGTAGATCTCGGGGAGGTCGCGCGGGCTCTCGTAAGGGCCGAAATAGCGAAAGTTCGCGCGCCCGGCCGTCGCCGCCTGCATCACGTCCCTGCTGATGTCCTCCTCCGACAGCGTACCGCGGATCTGCACGGCGACCTTGTCGGGGTATATGGCAGCGAGCCGGCCCAGGATGTCCAGGCTGCGTGTGCAGCGGAGCGTGCCGAACCAGCCGATGATCCAGGGCGGTCCAGGCGCCGGCGCCGTGTCGGGGACTGATTTCTGGGACTCTGTCAGTTGGCTCGCGGTCACTTTGTTCTCGAGCAGGTACCAGGCGCCCGTGTAGCCCTGCTGCGGCTCGAAATAGCGGGTCATGAACATGGGCGAGCTGACGACGAGCATGTCGCAGGCAGCGAGCAGACGGCGCTCGCACCAGCGGAACACGGCGCTCACCGCCCCCGTGCCGACAAAGGCACGCTGGATGTCGAGCACTTCATAGACGAGGCGCGCCCGTGAGCGGGTCAGCCACTTGGCTGCCGTCGCGATGGCCATCATGTCGAAATTGCGCGCATAGATGACATCGCACGCTGCGAGCTCGCGGCGATGGCGCAGCACTTTCCAAAGACCGGCGCAAAGCTTCGGAAGGCGCGCCAGATAGTTGCGGTCGACGGTGTCCCCGAGCGATATGTTGTGCCAGACGGGAGTCGGGCGCGCCTTGTCGCGCACGCGGTGAAACATGAAGCCGGTGACGGAAGCACCACTCGCTTGAAACGCCTTGGCGCGTTTGATCACGACGCTTTCGCCGGAATCGTGCGCAAAGAATGCAATTGTCTTCACGGCCGTCTGCTGTCTGGTCTCCGGCGTCGGCTCCGAAGCCGGAATTTGACGCACGGCCATGACTGTCTCGCCCCGCAACACGTGGCCCTCGAATTTAACGCGATACCTCCTATCTAGCGCATCGGCCGCACGCCGCCGCCGGAAACCGGTCGCTACGATAAATTTTTCCCGGCACGCGTTGAGGCTTCAACGCTCGACGCAACCCAGAGGCGTGAGCCGAGCGTGCCGTCGCCTGCCGCTGCCGGCCGAGAGCTTAAAGCCTGGGCTCCGGGAGAAGCCCATTCGCGAGATACGCTACTTCCGTGCGGTTCTTCGCTTTGAGCTTCTTCATGATATTGCGTACATGCACCTTAACGGTGCTTTCGCAGACGTTCAGCTCGTAGGCGATAACCTTGTTGGCCTTGCCTCGGCGCAGGGCATCGATCACGGCCACTTGCCGCCGCGTGAACATGCCTTTCCCGGCAGCCTCCGAGGTGCTCGCGCCGTCAATGGCCTTCCGTGCAGCCAGCAGCGTATCAGCGGGGAAGTACTGCCCGCCGGCCGCGACCAGGCGCAGCGCGTGCGCCGCCACCTCGAGCGAGATGTCGGCCGGCATAAAGCCGTTTACGCCCTTGTCCATAACGGTCACGAGCAGATCGGGATCCTCCAGATCGGACATGACGACGATCGGGGCGCGGCATTGAGCCTCCATCAGGAGGGAAAGCTGCATATCAGCTTCCCGAGCCCCCAGGCCGATGGCGCAAAGAACGATGACGTCGCCCTTTGCGGTGCCGGCGCGCGATAGATAGTCGTCAACGGTTGCGACGCCGACGCAATCGAGCGGGGCACCCTGAGAGAGCATGGACTGAATGCACCCGCGGACGAACGAATGCCGTTCGATGATAACGACGGACGTCGCCGCGTCTGTGCGGGGAGACCCGGCGACCCGGGAGTAGGTATCCACCGCCATGGCTGGACCAGACGGCGGCATCTTGTGGATCGATGGGTTCTTGGTGTGCAGTGGGTGTGATGAGAGCGTACGCATTTTACCGACTCCGCCTCGGAAAAACACTTCGCCGGCATTCATCGAGACACCGTGCTTTGGTGCGGCGCCTACAAATTTTTATTTATACGATATTAGCCACGACTGAGTGGTCTTCACGAGAGAAATTAAAATTGAGAACAAAATGTAACATAAATTCCTGCACTTTGGTAACGATAGTGCATAACTCATAGTGTAGATAAATAAGGGCATTTGCAACCGTAACTTTACGGTGGCGAGGGGAAACAACGGCTTTGTGTCTTTTAGGCCGCTTGGTCGACCTTGAGCAGCGCCGGCACGGTCCTGACCAGGATCAGAATGTCGGAGGCAAACGACCACTTCCTGACGTAGGCGCTGTCCAGCGCGACGCGGTCACCGTAGTCGATCGTGCTGCGCCCGCTCACTTGCCAGGACCCCGTCATCCCAGGCCGGGCCCTGAGATACGCTTCCGCGTGGATACCATAGCGTACGAGCTCGTCCGCGACGACCGGCCGGGGCCCTACACAGCTCATCTCTCCGCGCAGGATATTCAGAAGCTGCGGCAGCTCGTCGAGGCTGGACTTCCTGAGCAAGGCGCCAAGGCGCGTCACGCGCGGATCGTGGACGAGCTTGCGATCGCGGCGCCACTCCTCCGCGGCAGCCGGATTGTTGGCCAGGTAGCGCGCGAGCACCTCGTCTCCGTTGACGACCATCGTGCGGAACTTGAGGCAGTCGAACGGTCGGCCGCCGAAGCCGATGCGGCGGTGGCGATAAAGGATCGGGCCACCCATGCTGAGCTTGATCGCGAGCCCCACCAGGAGAAGGATCGGCATTGCGGCGATGCCAACGACCCCCGCGATGGCAATGTCTGCGACCCGCTTGCCGAGCCCGCCGACGGGCCGCATCCGGCTGTGTCGCAATTCGGGGAATTGCGCGCCCTCTTCGAGACCCAAATTCCTGTGCGTCGGCGCGCGTGGCGGGCGGTGAAACGTGGCCCAGAACCCGTCCGTAGCAGAGCGCGCGAATGACGCGAAAAGCCGCGGGAACAATACGGACATTTACGAACTCTCGCCCGTGACCGGAATATGATCGTCACGGTAACGATTATTGTCCTATGAAGCCCCCGTCCCCACAATCGCCGCAAAGGACGTATCCGGGAGAAAACGGCAGCTTATCGAATAAGCCAAAGGAATTAGCTCGCCACATTCGAGCGGCTTATGAGGAGCGAGAGCCAGCATCCGTTGCGTCGAGCCCCTTAAGGGCCTGCCGCAGTTTGCGGTGAAATTGCGCAATATACGGAGGCTACAGCGCCCTCAGCATCTCGGGGAGAAGATCCGCCTGGATGGGCGGCAGTGGCCGTTCAAGGGCGCGAAGATTCTGCCGGATGCGGGCCGGGCGGGTCGTTGAGAAGAGCACGACACCCGCGAGATTTTGCTGCAACGCATAGCGTAGGAACAAGCGGGCCACATCGGCACCGTCGGTCGGATCGATCTCGAAGGCGGCGCGCCAGCGATCGCCGGCCTCCTGATTGTGGCGCAACGCTTCCACCGTCTCGCGGAAACGCGGCCCCAATACCGAATGCGTCACCACCAGGCGATCGCCGCCCGGCGCGAGGCGCGAGACGTTGTCGTCCCACGGGCTGCTGGCGACCTGCAGGATCGTGCCGAAAGCGATGCCCCGCTGCGCGATCGCGAGCGCATCCGCGGTCCGCGGTGCGACGCCGTAAGCGCGGATCTTCCCTTCCCGCACAAGGTCCTCGGCAAACGCCCGGATCTCCGGATCGGCGGCGTCTTCGGGAGTACATTCGTGCAGCAGCAACGCGTCGAGATGGTCGGTCCGAAGCTCCCGTAGACTTGTCTCGACGCTCATGCGCAGGCACGGAACGTCGAACACGCCGAACTCCGGCTCGGCCACCTTTGGTTCGGGCAAGATGGCACGGAGAGGCGGCACCTTGCGCGAGACGTGCAGCGCCTTGTTGACGAGGCGCCGCGAAAGCGCGCGCGACGTCGGCAGGATGCCGGCCTTGCTGACCAGGATGACCTGATCGCGCCGGTGGGAGAACGCTTCGCCCAGCAACCCTTCGGCCAACCCTTCGGCGTAGAGCCGGGCGGTATCGAAATAGACGATGCCGTTGTCGAACGCCGTTTCGAGCAGCCGCACGGCAGTCTTCCGGTCGCCCGCCGATAAGAGAAGGCCGGACCCGAAACCCAATCGTCCCGACGGTTTGGAGAGCACGGTCGTCAGCGGGGCGACCTCGGAGGAGGGGGGCAGGCTCATCGGATTGATCTCGTTGAAGGGGCCACCAGTCCGGTTAAGGCCATCCGACATTCGGCAATTGCTGGCCGCGAAAGGCTGCTATGATCACTTTCATAAGTCCAGCCATATTGCCCAGCTTTTTATGAGAATGAGCGGCGGAACAGAAACAGGATGAAAGCCGCAAATCGCAGAATGCCCATCGGGGGGCGCCATCACATATTCGAAAGCAATGCCGACCGCTGATCTCGCCGGCGCCCTGAACGCAGGCGACACCGAAGCGAGCAATCGCACATTCGACGCCATCGTCGTCGGCGCAGGCGCCGCCGGTGGGCTGGCCGCGAACCTGCTCTGTGAGGCGGGGCTGGACGTCCTGTTGCTCGATGCCGGCTATCTGCCGCCCGTATGGCGCCGGCCGTTTCGGCGCATCACCAACACGCTCATCCGCTCCGTCGCCGATCCGCGCCTGATCAAGGTTGTCCCTCCGCGCGCCATCAACGCCGGCCGCAAGGCGCTGCGACTGGCCGGACGCGTGCGCCAGCCGATCCAGACACAGTGCTTCGCCTGGGAGCAGCTCCCGGACGCCTTCGTCGATGATCGCGATTTCCCCTACGAGACGCCGGCCGGTCAGCCTTTCAACTGGATCCGGGCCCACGGTCTCGGCGGCCGCATGATCATTCCTGGTCACGGCAGGCAATATTACCGCCTCGGCCGGATTGATTTCACGCCGGGCGATGGCCTCAGCCCGCCGTGGCCGTTTGCGGAAGGAGAGCTCGACCCGTGGTATGCGGTCGTCGAGCAGCGCCTCGGGCTTGCCGGCGCACGCGATGGGATCGCGCAGCCGCCCGACAGCGAGATCGCGCGCCCGCTCTCGCTGACGTCCGATGAGAAGGCGTTGACGGACGCGATCAAGGCCCGCTGGCCCCATGCAACGCCCATTCTGAGCCGCTACGCGCCACCGCTCGATTCCGTCGGCGCCGCCGCTGCAACCGGCCGCCTCTGGTGCCGCACGGGCGCCCTCGCACAAGCCGTGACGAAGGACGCGGCGGGGCGTGCAAACGGCGTCGCGTGGCATGACATCAAATCCGGAAGCCACGAGATTGCACGTGCGCCGCTCGTGTTTCTCTGCGCGTCCACGCTCGAGTCGACCCGCATTCTCCTGCAATCGCAAGATCCGGTGGCAGACCCCGGCGTGCTCGGCCACTACCTGATGGATCACATGATGATCAAGGCGGAAGGCGTCGGCCCCAAGCTCGAGGACACAGCCGAGATCGAGCCGGGACGTTGCCTCTACCTGCCGCGCTTTGATTTGCGCGACGGCAAGGTGTCGGGCGACCGCGGCTTCGGCGTCCAGCTCTACCGCTCGGATGCGGGCGACAAATGCTGGTTCACGGCGGTCGCCTTTTGCGAGACCACGCCGCGCGTCGAGAACCGGGTCACGCTCGATGCCAGCCGTCGCGATGCGTATGGAAACCCTGCGCTGCGCATCGATTTTCGCTACAGCAGCGCCGAAAACGATGTCGCAAAGGAGATGGCTGCAGCGCTCACGGAGCTGGCGGGCCTAGCCGGTGCCAAGCTGCACGGGTTGGAGAGTAAACCGGCGATACCGGGAACCTCGGTGCATGAATGCGGCACAGCGCGAATGGGCACCGATCCCACAAGCTCTGTTCTGGACAGCCACAATGCCTGCTGGGACGTGCCCGGTCTTTATATCACCGACGGTGCCTCGTTCCCCTCGCAAGGCGCTCAGAACCCGACGCTGACGATCATGGCATTGACGGCCCGCGCCTGTCATCACGCGGTGCGCTGACGCTACCGGACCAGAGCCGGCGACATGCTCACGGGCACGCGCAGATCAGCCCGCCGAACCTGTCGGGGCCGTACCCCGAAATCTCTTGCGGGGCCACGCACGAAATGGCGTCGCGCGGCGTGTAGCGAACATCCAGGCCCGCTGCGCGCATGACGTGGATCCGTGACTGCACCATATCGGGATAGACACAATAGGTCTGCCCCGTGCGCGCCAAGTCCGAGATCTGGGCCGAAGCGGCGGCGCTGCGTTTGGCGGCGAGCCAGGTCGCGCTCCCCGAGACGATCGCGGCATCGAGGAGCATGACGCCAGCCAGAGCCAATCCGAGAAACTGCACCGAGCGCACACGAACAGCGAGCGCGGCTGCAACGATGCAGAGAGGCACGAACCACAGCTGCGGCACGTACCGCGCCCACCAGTTCTGCGGCATCAGCGGCACGGAGACCAGGAAGCCCGCCGCGATCAACAGCAGCCACACGGCGGCTGTCGTCTTGCGCCCAACTTTCCAGAGCAGGAGGCCCGCACACAGCAGGGCGAGCACCACGACGCCCGAGAAAAGCGGCCCGAACCCTGCGATCCGGACATCGACACCTCCGGCAGCCCGAAGCTCCGGCACACTCAGAAAGAATGGCAGCTTCAGCTGCGCGAGCGTCTCGTAGCCCGCATGCGTCTCGGCGAACAGCGAGTAGAGAAAGCGAGACGGCGCCGAAAGGCTGTCCAGCACCTCGGGCGTATTGCCGAACATGATGTCGACCGGCTGCCCGCCCATGACCGGATAGAAGACGTGTCCGTAATGGAGGACGTTTTGGACATACGGCGACCAGCCGAGGAGCACGACGGCAACCAGTGCGGTAACGAGCAGGGCGGCCGCAACGCCAACCGCCGCTTTGAGGCTGCGGGCGGCGAAGGCACCAAAGCAGATGAAAAGGCAGAGGACAGCGAAGATCGGGATCGACGAGAATTTGAGATTGAGCCCGATCACCATCGCGGCGAGCCCGGCGGCCAACGCAGCCGGATCGCGATAATGGATCCACGTCGCCATCGACGCGACGAGCATCAGCATGCAAAGCCCGAGCAGGCCGTCGTTCATGCTGGTGAAGAGCTGCGAGGTGACGATTGGACTAAGAACCGCGATGCCCGCTAGGAGACCCGCGACCGCCCACGCGTATCCGAAGCGGAAAAGCGTCGCGGCGACCAGCGCGAAGCCGGCAAAGAACACGAGGAAGTTGACAGCCTTGACCGCCGCTAGGGGCAGGCCGGCAGAGAGCAGGGTCGCCGAGACGACCCACGTCCCACGCGGATAGTGAACCGCCCACAACGTCACCGGATCGCCGATGACCGGCGGCGCGCCGTCCCGGTAGGGGTTCCAACCCTCGACAAGGGCGTGGATCGCCTGGAAATGATAATGCTGACCGTCGATCGACGTGTCGTAGACGAGGCCCGAGAGCAGCAGCGCAAGCGCGCCGAGCGCGAGGGACAAGAGCGGAGCAAAACGCCAGCCATCGGAAACGAACAGTCGCGAAACCGAGAGCGCCGCGCCAGCAGAGGCGACAACAATGACCCAGGCCGCTGGTTGCGAGATCGTCCCGCCCACCACAAGCCATACTGTGGCGAGGGCGAAAACGAGCACCGGAAACAGAAGGAGCGGCGCCCCGATCTGCCATAGCACATGGTAGGAACGGGCTCTGCTGTCCGTCTCGTCGTAGCAAAACGCGCCTTCGGCGAGCGGCGTTGCCACGGCTGCAAAACGCTGCGAAGCGGCCCGTAAGGAGGATGCCGACGGACTAGGCATGGCGGCGCGCAGCGCTCAACTCGCCGTCACCCAGGAACCGGGCAACGCCGGGAAACTCCAGAGGCTGGCCTCGCGAAGCTGTCGCACTCACAGCGGCGCCCCCGTCCAAGCCAGAACGAAAGCGATCGCCATCACGCCGCCGAGAACAAGGCTAGCCCTGTCTTTAAGCGCGAAGGCCACCGGATCGTCGTGCAACTGGCCCCGCTGGCCGATGAGCCAGACCCGCCCGATCCACAGGAACAGGATGGTTGGGAAGAGCCAAAGCCAGTGGGGGTTGCCATAGAACTGATGGCTGAAGGCATCGAAGATCAAATAGAGCACCATGATGAGCACCGATGCGGTGCCCGTCGCGATGCCGAGCCCAAGCACAAGCGGCGCATCGACGACGAAATAGCCGCGGCCCGAAACGGCAGCCTCCCCCTTGGCCTCGGTCCGCTGGATCTCGGTATATCGCTTGGCGGTGGAGAGGGATGTGAACAGTGCCATGGAGAACACCAGAAGCCACGGCGAAGCGTAAACCTGCGTCGCTGCGATACCGATCGCGAGCCGCAGCGTGAAGAGCGCAGCGAGAACCACGACGTCAAGGATCGGTAGCCGCTTGATATGGATCGAGTAGGCAAGGGTGAGCACGAGATAGGCTGCGAGCCCCGTGAGGACGCCTGGCGCCAGGGCGGCACCGATCGCGAGCCCCGCGGCAATCGTGATGGCGGAGGCTACGAGCGCCGTGCCGATCGAGAGATCGCCCGCAGCGATCGGCCGGAACCGCTTCGACCAATGGCGGCGGTCGTGCGTGATGTCGAGAATATCGTTGATCAGATAGGTGCCCACTGCGACCAGCCCGAGAGCCAGAAACGCCAATGCGCAGTTGAGCACCGTCCCGGGGTCGGAGATCGTGCCGCTCAGCACGGCCGGCACGAAGATCAGCGTGTTCTTGGCCCATTGATGCAGCCGCGATGCCTTGATCAAGGCCCGTACTGTCGAGCCGCCCTCGATGATCGTCGTGGGCTTTCCGAACGCTTCGAGCCGCCGCCGCGTGGCGGGCTTAGGTGCGACGGCGATCACCTCGCGCGCATTGCGCCAGACGTGAAGGTCGGCCGCGCTGTCGCCGATATAGTCATAGCCGTCGGGGAAGCGCTCGCCGACGGCGGCCGCCTTGTGGCGCCCTTTCAGGTTCTGCACGCCATCGCTGGAAAGAACGCCGTCGAAAAACGGAAAGCGCGCAACGAACTTCTTGGCGAGCAACTCGTCGCTCGCTGTCACCAGGTAGACCGGCCTGCCTTGCCGCTTGGCCTCGGCAGCGAGCGCCACGACCTTGTCGTTGATCGGTACAAGCTCGGGATCCAGCTCGATCGCCTCGGCGAGCTTCCGCTTGAGTTGCGCGCGCCCTTCCCAGGTCCACGCGATGAGGTGTGCGATACGCAGCGGATTGGCCGCGACATAGGCCAGCGCCATTTCGATCAGCAGATCGGTACGAACGAGCGTATGGTCGAGATCGACCAGCAGCGGAACAGGAGCGCTTTCGCCGGCACGCGCTTCCGCTTGCTGAGCAACTGCTTCTATGGGAGCAGGCGCTGCGCTCTCCGCACGATCCGGAGAAGCCGCGGTATCAACGATGGGTCGCACGCTCATAAAAACTAAGCCGATAAAATCAGTTGGAATTGAAAGGTTACTAAAACCAGAATCAATAGGCCACAGCGAAGGATAGCAATTCGGAAACTACCTTAGACTTAACACGTGCGGAAATTTCGAAGAAGCCCAATTGCGTGACCAGACTACGGAGGTGCCGGTGCGGATGTTCGTGCCGGACGTGCTCCCGTGCACTGTGCGGGCGCCGGGCGGCACCGGTTATCCTTGAAGCGAATTGTTTAACTGCCGGTCGGTAGTTTCGGCTATCTGTGGGCGATACTGAGGGGCTGCTTGGGCCAGAACGCGCCAATGACGGGTATTCGACGAAGCTTCGCGCTGGCTTCGGCAGATCGCTATTTCGCAGTCATCCTGAACTTCGTAACGCTGCTGGTCACCGCGCGCTTGCTGACGCCTGCGGAGTTCGGTGTGGCGGTCATCGGCCTCGCGGTGCTGGGCCTGGCGGAGACCCTCCACGATTTCGGCGGTAGCGCATACATTGTTCAGGTCAAGGACTTGACGCCCGCCAGACTGCACGCCGTGTTCACCGTCACCTTTTTTCTGACCGTGTCAGTCGCCGCGCTGCTCTTCTTCATGGCCGGGCCTTTGGCCGAGTTCTACGACACGCCGGGGCTCAAGGCGTTCATGCAGGTGGCGTCCGCATGCTTCCTGCTCGGTCCGTTCGTGTCGCCCGTCCACGCCCTCATGCGCCGCAATTTCGAGTTCGGCAAGATGGCGGTCCTGAGCGCGGCGTCGATCGTCGTGAACACGGGCGTGACGATCACGTTGGCGCTTCTCGGCTACAGCTACATGAGCTTCGCGTGGGGGAGCTTGATGGGCGGCATCGTCTATCTGGCTCTCTGCTGGTGGTGGGGCCCGCAGGAGCGCGTCTACCGCCTGACGTTTGCCGAATGGCGCGACGTCTCGGCCTACGGCATCTACGACAGCCTGAAGAAGCTGCTCTATTACGCCTGGGAGGCCGTGCCCCTGCTGGCATTCGGCAAGACGCTCGGCGCCGATGGCCTTGGCCTCTACCAGCGCGCGTTCTCGGTCAGCCGGTTGCCGGAGAAGACCATGCTGGCGGGCCTTGCCCCCGTCTTGTTGCCGGCATTCTCTCAACATGCCCGAGAAGGCCGGGACCTCAAGATCGGATTTCTGCGCAGCATCGAACACACCACGGTGTTCTTCTGGCCTGCGCTTGTCTTCATCATCATTCTGGCGGGGCCGATCGTCGATGTGCTGCTCGGCCATCAATGGGTCGCGGTGGTGCCGATCGTGCAGATCATCTCCGCTGCGTTCCTCTTGCAGCTCCCGACCAGTATCGTGAACTCGGTGCAGATCGCAGTCGGCGCCGTGCGCGATAGCTTTGTCTTGGCGCTCGTGACGATCCCGGCCTCGATTGCAGTCCAGGTCTTTGCGTCCCTGTACGGTTTGGAGATGGCCGCCGCGAGCCTTCTGATCACCGGTCCGTTCTGTCTCTTGATCTCGCTCGTCATGGTTCGCGCGCGCGTGCCGTTCGCCTGGGAGGAGTTGTGGGCCTCGCTCTGGCGCAGCGGCGTCGTGACCCTGTTCAGCGCCCTTGGCCCGGCGGCCGTCGCGATCGCCTGCGGTGGAACGCATCAGGTCACCATCGCAGCCGGCGCGATCGGCCTTCTCACCGCTCCGGTGGGCTGGCTCGTTGGCCTGTACGTGGCGCGCCATCCGATGCTGGAGGAGGTGCGCCGTGCGTTCGACTATGTGCTCGCGCGGCTGTCCGCAAAGGTTCCGGAAAGGACACCGAGCGAAGACATCAAGCGATGATGTAAATTTCGGCTCATGGCCGGGCAACCCCTGGCAGCGAGCTGAGAGCTGGTGACCGTAGCCATGCCTCTCTGGACCGCAACGCGAGCTACGAGCCCAAATAAAAAAGCCGCCCAGCTTGCTGGGCGGCTTTTTTGAACCGTTAGGCGAGATCAGTGCGGAACCGCGTCCGTGCTGATCTTCTCGACCGAAGCCTGGTGCGGAGGCTTGGGCGGCTCGATCGTGGTGGCCGGGGTCGCCTCGTGCTTCGGGAAGGCGGTGATGCCGGTCCGCGGCAGGGCCATGTTGACCTTGATCGTATCGCCGGGGCGAAGCTGCGTCGCCTCGTTGCCGTCGATCTCGACCACGCCGTCCTTGACCTGCCGGACGATGGTGTAGCTGATCTGCGGCTTGGCCAGCGGATCGATGGTGTCACCAGTCGCGGCGAGGCGAAGCGGCGATGCCGCGGCCTGAGACTGGGTCTCGACCAGCAGCTGCTCGTTGACGTTCGCCTCCTGCAGAACCTGCTCGAGACGGGCCTCGGTGGTTTGCAACTCGGTCGTCAGATCATTGGCGCGCTTGTTGTCGAATTCGATCTTCGACAGAACGATGCGGCTGATCTCCTGCTGAACGCGGGTACGCTCGCTCTCGATGCGCAGGCGCTCACCCTCGAGCTGGGCAAGGTTGCGCTGCAGGCCGAGCAGGCGCGGCTGCGTCGACAGGCCTTTGTCGGTCAGCTTCTTGATCCCGCCGAGCTCGGCGGCCATCAGGTCGATCTGCTTCTGATGTGACTCGAGGCGCTTGTTGAGGGTCTCCACTTCCTGCTCGAGGAAGTTCTGCAGTTGGTTGAGCGCCGTCACCTGCGTTTCGTAGGCCTTGTTGCGCAGCTCGAAAACGCTCTGCTCCTTGGCCATCAGCGAAGCCGTGAACTCCACCTTGTACGGCCTGCGCGTCGTGCGCAGATCCGCCGGGAAGGCGATGCGGTCGGCAAACGCCAGCTCGGCCTCGATGCGCGCCTTGCGGGTGAGAAGACGATCGCGCTCCTGGGTCAGGCGATCGTACTCGCCGGAAACCGTGAGGAACTCGCGCTCGAGCCGCAGCCCGTTGAGGCCGGCGTTCTTATAGAGGCCGCCGCTGAGGCTCACGCCCTGCAGCAACGTCATGCCGGGAGAGTACGGATATTCACCCGCCTTCTCGACGTGACCTGTCACGAAGATGGGACGGAACTCGGTCACCTCGACAGTCGTGTCTGGAGAAGCGCCGAGGTTGAGCCGTTTGGCGAGCCGGCGCGAGATCAGGGTTGCGAGTTCGCTCGTGGTGTAGCCGGCGGCCGAGACCTGACCGATCAGCGGCAGGAACAGAGCGCCCACCGGATCGATCGAATAGACCTGGTTCAAGGCTGTCCAGGTGAACACCTCGTCGCGCGCCGGGCGCCACTCGAACACCTGGACGCGAACCTTGTCGCCGATCCCAAGACGATACACATCGCCCGGCTGACCGGCATTGTCCTGATTTGCGACATGGGCAGGACCGGACTCTGCCCTCACCGTGGGCATGGGCTGGAAGGCCAGACATGCTCCGATCGCCGCCCAGAGGGCGACCTTGCTGGCCCGGGGCAAAACGAGGCCAAAACGCGAGCCAATATTGAGCCCCCCGGCAGCGAGCCGGAGATCATGCGCACGTCCCGCGTCGCCAACGACGGACGGACGGCGGTTAAGATGCTGATCAGCGTGTGCCATGGTTAAAGGACTTTCCGTTTTGGTCCAATGATGCTTCAGATGCGAGACGTACATCTGCGGATGCCAGTTTCGTACCAATGCGTAGGGCCGCGTCCTGCGGCTTGCGAGCAGTTTCGAGGAACGTGCTGAATGGCACTCTATCGGGCGCCAAGCCCTGTTCCGTACTGACTTCCGCGGGCCGTCCCCCAACCGGCGAAGCGAATAAAAATTGGTTCCGAGCCAAGAAGATAGCACACGCGCGCGCCACCCCCACCTCCCTATAAGGGCACACTTGATCATACCCGTCCGGATGCTGGGTGACGGCCCCTAGATCAAAAGGAGTAGAAAGAGATACGCCTTGCGGCCGGCGTCACGGCGTCGGGCCGGCGTTCGCTGTGCCAAAACGGGCGCGCAAATCCCGTAGCCTGTGGACCAGTTTCTGCCGGCGGTGCGCAAACTCCCGTACGAGAAAACCGGTCGCCCAGCTCATATGCATCACGACGGCGGCAGGGGCCGCGAGCAGAATGGAGGCATCCCGCGCTTGGACGGCGAGAGCAGTTGCCCATGCGAGGCACGTCACGAGGTAGAACGCGAGAGGCAGAAGCGCTGTAATCCCGACCAGCGGCCAGAGCACAAGTCCTCCGACGCAGGCGACGAGCACCAGCACCGGCAGCAGCTGACGCAGCTTCGGCGTCTTTCCATGTTTTAGGATCGTATTCGCGCGCCCCCAGCCGTGGCGGAAATATTGGGTCGCGAGCGTGCGAAAGTTCGAGCGCGGATAGTATTCGATGGTGAGCGAACCATCGAGATAGATGCGCCCGCCAGCCTCGATTAGGCGTGTGTCGAACTCCGCGTCCTCATTGTAAGGCGCAGTCTCGTCGTAGCCGCCGAGCGCGCGAAAAATCTCGAGGTCGAACGCGGCGTGATGTCCGTGATCGACGTAGCCGGAGCGTCCGGCAACACGGTGCTGAGATCCGCCGTTTCCAAGACGACTGTTCTGCGCGGCAGCGATCGCTTTCTGCGTCGGATGGTGACCGACGGCTTGCATGGCAACGACGACGGACGAGCTGCCCGTGCGGCTCAGCGTATCGACGCACCGCGCGGCGAACTCCTCGGGATATTTGGCGTGGCAGTCGGCACGTATCAGAATGGCGGTCCTTGCATCGCACGCTTCCGACGCGACGTTCACGGCCGCCGATTGAATGCGCCGCTCATTGTGCAGGAGTTTGATGCGCTCATTCCGGGAGGCAATGTCCCGCACGATCTCTCGCGTCCGGTCGCTGCTGCCGCCGTCCAACACCAGAAGCTCGTAATCGAGGGTATCCGACTGCGGCACGACCGACGAGATGGCCTCGGCGATGTAGCGCTCTTCGTTGAGCGCCGGCATGACGATGCTGACAAACGGGCGTGGCGGCGTCGGCACCAAAGGCTCCTGCAACTAGACGATACGGACAAGACCCTGGGCACCGACCCTTCGGACTGCCATGGACGATCTCACTCTGCGAAGGATCGCGAAATGCCGACCCCCAGGGCATTATTGTGATTGGCGGCCAATAAATCGGCTGCTTTAAAACTGCTTTGCCGGCAATCCATAAGCCACAATCGGACTCCCGGCGTTTTAGCGAATAACGAGACAGGCGGCGAAGAACATTATGCATCGATGATAAACAGGATCAGTGGGCATGTCGCGGAGCATGGACATGGTGGTCCGGCTCGCGGCTCCTGCCCGGGCAGGAAAGGCTGGCCCGGCTTTCAAGCCGCACGCGCAGGGGCTAGCATAGCTGCTGAGGTCGGTATAAGAAGCGACGAAGCAAGTTCAAGCGGCTGATTTCGCACACAAATCACTCCGACACGCGGACCGGGAACGCCTTTTTCTTTCGCCCAGGGCGGCGAGGGGCGTGAGGCGTGCTCGCCGCCGCGGCCGTTCGTTCGAGATAAGGAAAAGCAGGTAAAAGCTTCCGCATGGTCGCGCGCGCCAAAAGCCCGGTTGCCTCCGCCTTGGGCGTTGCCCTGCGCGACATGGCACTGGGCGCATCGAAGGTTCTGAGGATTGGCTTCCTGGCACCACTGACCGGGCCGCTGAAGGCATGGTCGGCCCCGGGGCTCGACGGCTGCCAGATCTGGGTCGACCGGGTGAATGCCGCCGGCGGCGTCAAGATCGGTAGCCGCAGGTATCTCGTGGAACTCGTGGCCTACGACACCATGTATCAGCCGGAGCGCGCCTTCCAGGGCGCCAAGAAGCTGATCCTGGAGGATGGGGTGAAGCTCATCCTGATGAACGGCGGCAACGACCTCACATCGGAAGTGCGCCGTCTCATCAGCCAGCACCGCATGCTCGTCGCGATCCTGCTGCCGAGCGATCTCTCGCCGGATACGCCGACCATCGTTGCGCCGAGCGAGGTGCATCCGATTTACAACGTCACGGGGGTTGATTGGCTGAAGCGCAACAAGCCGCACCTCAAGACCGCGGCGATGTGCGCACAAAGCGATCTATTCGGGTTGCCCTCGATCGCGACCTATCGCGCAGCGTTCGAAGCCGCCGGCATCGAGCTGGTTGCCGAGCGCGTCTTCGACCCGGCGACGACCGACTTCGGCCCCATCGTCGACGAGCTGATGGCGGCCAACCCCGATATCCTGTGCTGGGATACGGCCTACGAGCCGTTCGTGCACGCGCTGACCATCGAGGCGCATAACAAGGGCTTCAAGGGACAGCTTCTCTCCTGCACTTGCGACAACTACGCGGAGCTGATCCGCCGCACGAGCCCGGAGTTCATGGAAGGGTTCGTCTTCCAATTCCCGGATTTCGACGACCCCCGTCTCAACGACGCGCGGGTGAACTTCGAGGATCCGAACGCCTTT
The DNA here is from genome assembly GCF_900117455.1 of Hyphomicrobium sp. CS1GBMeth3. Lineage (NCBI taxonomy): Bacteria > Pseudomonadati > Pseudomonadota > Alphaproteobacteria > Hyphomicrobiales > Hyphomicrobiaceae > Hyphomicrobium > Hyphomicrobium sp. CS1GBMeth3. The sequence goes on along the minus strand of NZ_FPHO01000002.1, from coordinate 1,372,580 downwards.
TACGACGAGTTCTGCCGACGCTTCCCAGGTACGTGGAGTGCGGTGTCGTGGGAATATGCGTCGACGCTGGAGCTCTGGAAGTCAGCCGTGCAGCGCGCGCGCACGTTCGAGCCGCTGTCGGTGCTGGCGCTCATGAAAGTTGGCGGCATCGGACAGCACGCATTCGGTGAGGCGGTCTGGTGGGGCCGCGACCTGTTCGGCATCGACAACGCGCTGATTGGCGACTGGCCGGTCGTGACTATCGAAGCCGGTCGCGCGCGGATCCAGGAGTTCTGCTCGATCATGGATTGGTGGGGCGCGCACAAGGACGTGCTGATCAAGCACATGCGCGAGATGGACCTGATGTGGGATCAGCGCGAGCACATCGCGGCCTGGTCGTGAGGCCTTTCTCTGATGAGCTGGTTTACGCAGAGGCCCGCTGCACAGCTGCGTTCGCGGGAGTGCCATCTCCGCTTGCGGCATAGCCCATCGCAGCAGCATAGCGAATTGCAATCGGCGTAACGAGTTCGCCGATCCGTGCGCCGGCTGTCGATATCAGCGTTTTGACAGCCCGCGAAGCAACGATCCAAAGACGATTTGCCGGAGCTTGTTCTTTGGAACTGAGCTTGAAGAACAACCAACTCTGCAAAATGATGAAAGCGACACACGCGGTGACAATCACGAATTTTCCGGCACCTGAGCTCGGGCCCAAGGTTTGCAGATAGAGCACCATATTACCGAAGGCGAAGGTGAAGAGACTTGTCTTGCCGATAAACGTCACGCCATCCGCCCAGCGGTAGCCCCTCACGTCGAACAGGTAGACACACACGCTTGTGGCTAGAATCGTCAGGACCAGTCCAACCGCATAGTAAAAAGGATGATTGTCATTGCGGTAGGTGGAGTGGTCGGTCGCTTGCAACACATGATCGAGACCACTCCATAAACTGATAACCGCTGTGGCGCCGAGCAACATAAGGCCGCCCAGAATCAGCAGCGCTTGCCGCCGTTCTCTTTGATTTCCGTACAGCAGCTTGCCGAACGCTGAGCCGATGATCATTCCGCCGACGACGAATGTCAGCCCGTGAAGCAACGACGGCGCGCCTATCCCGGAATGTCCCCCGCCATACAGAAACCCAACGATAGGGCCAAGCAAGTCCCGGCCGAGTATGGGCTCTGGCGCAGGGATCATTTTCAGAATCGGATAGGCGAGATGCACGAAAAACAAAAACGCGAACAGGGCGATGAGGCCGAACCGTATCCGCACCCAGATGATCAGCGGAGCAAATAACAGGGAGACCGCATAGAATCTGAGGATGTCGGTGTAGGGCGTCATGCCCGCCAGAAGGATGGTTCGGGTCGCAAAGCCGAGCGTGTACTTTCCGACGACAACCAGCGCGATGACAGTAATCACATAAAGGATATAGCACTGCCCCGCTCGGTTCAGCAGGCGGCTGGTCGCCGTGATTGCATGCCCGTTCCGGTATCGCTCCACATACACGAGCTCGAGCATGACGCCGAACAGCGAGACGAAGATCGGGGTCGCTGCGGTAGATATGAACTTGAGCCAAAGGAAGCTTTGACCGGCCCAAAATACTTCGAATTCAGCAAAAACGTGGTTGATCATAGCAAGGAGAATGGCGACCGAGCGACAGATATCGATGCCGCTTATGCGCCCCGGCGAGCCTCGACCGGATACTGGCGTCTTGGGACCCTCGCCCACACTCATATTCATAAACCAAACGTCATCAAATTATATGTAAACGCATTAAATACACTGAAAACTTGACGTTTGCCGTACCAATTTAGCACGAAGGTTAGCGCTAGGGCGTATTTCGCGTCGTTGCTGCCACTGAGACAGCCTGCGGCTTCTCCCGAAATATCACGGTGCGAAGGGGCAGCTCTCTGATCAAAAGTGGGATTAGGACTCGTAGATCATGTCCTCGTGCGTGCTGGCGACATGCAGCTTGATGAGTTCGACGGCCGTCTCCACATCGCGCCGCGCGATCGCATCGTAAAGCGAACGCAGCAGCATCTGGGTGCTGCGGATCTTGGACGGCGTCAGCATCTGCATGCGGCTTGAGGCCCATTGTGGCTGCCGTCGAACCTCGTGCAGGATCGCGTACATGGCGGCGATCAGCGAATTGTGCGTGCCGAGCGCGATCATCATCATGAAGTCGTCCTCGAGCGAGGCGAACCTGTCCGACTCCGTGACGATGGATTCGATCTGCGCCAGCTGCTGGCTGAGCTCGGAAAGATCGCGGGTCGACATGTAGATTGTCGCGAGCCGCACCATTTCCGGCTCGAGGATCGATTCCGCGACGTTCATTGCGAACGGCGAGGCCGTCTCGGCGAGCTGGTGAATCGTGAGCTGGCCCGACTGCTGACCTCCGTTGGCCTCGATTTTTTGTAACGCCGGGCCGCGATGCGACACGAAGGTGCCGCTTCCGGCCCGCCGCGAGACCACGTCATAGGTTGCAAGGAACTCGAGCGCTTGTCGGATCGTGGCGCGCGTCGCCTCGAACTCGACCGCAAGGTCGCGTTCGGCGGGAATCCGCGTCCCGAACGTATAGGCCCCCGATGAGATGCGCGCGAAGATGGCCGTGGCAATCTCTTTCGCTTGCGGCGTGGTGAGCGGATGGCGTGAGATGTCGTTGACCCACGGGGGCGTTGTGACGTCGATGGTCTGGGTCATGTTATCGCCTGCTTGATGTAAGGGTGGCCGCGCGGGCCGAGCGGTCAGCGGAGGCATTCTCGGAACTACCCGGCGCGCTCGCGCCGAGGCTTGGGCGGATGAGCGCCAGCAACGCGAGCGCCGGCCCGAGCAGCTGCCAGATGTCCGTCGGCCACGTCTCGAGGCGGCCGTATTGAGCGTTCAGCTCGGTTGCTTTGTCCGCATAGGGCGTGTCAGCCGACTGGGTCTTGGGGGCCGACGTATCCCCGTCACGCAGCAACTGCACCTCGGGCGAGCGGGTGCCGTGCAGGCCCGACAGAAGCGAGGCAAGCGTAGGCGCCATCGCTTGAGCAGCCGTCGCCGAGCCGACGGCAAGGCGATTGAAGCGGGTGATGGCCAGCGCGGCTTCGCACTGGTGCTGGAGGCGCTTGCGCTGAATGGATTGAAATACCCCGAGATTTTTCGAGGCGAGCCGGAACTGGAATGCAGAGCTTCCCGCCGCGAGTGCCGGGTCCGAGTTTTCGGCCAGGCTAACAAGACGCATCCAGCCTCGCTCGGCGGCTGCAAGATGTGCGTCCGCCTCCGAGGGCGCGCTGAGGAGAGCGTGGGCAACGCCGGCATTCGACTGGGCAACCGCGCGCCGCGGGTCATCGGGAAGGAATGGATCGACCTCCGCTCCGGCAGAAATCCACAGCCTACCGGCCTCGGAATGCCGCGAAGCCCCAATCGCCTGGAAGCCCGCAATTGTCATGCGCGCCCATTCGTTTGGTCTCTCGCTCATGGACGTTTCCCGCTCTTGTACCGAGCTTTTTGGATGCTCGGTTTTCATAAGAATGCCTGAGTTCGACGGAATTGCAACCAATAAGTACCAATAAAAACCAATATAGCTTTGCAGGTGCAGCAATGAATCAAATTTTCAGGAGTTCAAGGCGCTTATTCATTGTGCAGTTGCACAAAGTTCAAACATTTTTCTTGGAGATGGAATTTTACGGGTTGCGAGGGGGAAAGCATTTCATAAGATGCCGGTTGTCCGGCGTTCTGGTGGTATAAAATGGTTTGAATTGGTTGCGATTGTGAGCGCTTCCAGAGCCTGCCCGGCACCAGTTTCGGCTTTTCCCGATCGCGGGGTTTCGCGCCGGGCAAAGGGGAAACGGGGAGGAAATCAAAGAAAAACTTGAACCGATAACAACGCAGCAGGGAGCAACCAATGACGGGAATGGGAGCGCTAGCGGCCGACGCCGTGCCAGGTGAATCTTCAACTCATCTGGTACGGGCCATTGATTGGAGAGGGGCTTTTTGGGTAGCGAGCGGCGTTCCCGCCCTCGTCTTGTTTTCGATAGGCGGAATTGCAGGCGTTGCGGGAAATGTCGCTTTTCTCGTCTGGACTGTCTCGATGCTCATGGGCCTCGTTCAGTCCTTCACTTACGCTGAAATCGCGGGCCTTTTTCCCAATAAGTCAGGCGGCGCATCCGTTTATGGTGCCGCGGCCTGGGTCCGTTACTCCAAGGTGATCGCGCCGCTCTCGGTGTGGTGCAACTGGTTCGCCTGGACCCCAGTGCTTTCGCTCGGCTGCTCCATCGCAGCCGCCTACATCCTGAACGCTCTAGTGCCGATCCCGCCTGCCGACGCGCCGCACGTGTTGGCCTGGGTCAGCGCACACGCCAGCTCGATTCCCGCGGATTCGCCCCGCGTCCTGGAGTGGCTCGCCGCCCACGAAGGCAAAACCGCGGCTGATGCAGTGTCTACCCTTCTTTCGGCCGATGCCGTTGCAGCGCTGACGCCTGCCATCCGTGAGTGGACGCTGTTCCAGGGCACGCTGGGCCCGGTGTCGTTCTCCTTCAACGCCGCGTTTGTTATCGGCGCCGTATTGATGCTCGTCACCTTCGCGATCCAGCATCGCGGCATCCTCGGCACGGCCGCCGTGCAGAAGTTCATCGGCCTCGCCGTCATCATCCCGATGTTCATCGTCGGCATCGTTCCGATTCTAACCGGGCAGATCGACTGGTCGAATTACACGCCCATCCAGCCGCTGGCCGCTGCCTACGAGCCGGCGCTCGGCGAATGGAACATCCCCGGCTGGACGCTCGTCCTCGGCGCCATGTTTATCGCCGCGTGGTCGACCTATGGCTTCGAGACCGCCATTTGCTACACGCGTGAGTTCCGCGATCCCGGCCGCGACACCTTCAAGGCCATATTCTACTCGGGACTGCTCTGCCTCGCGCTCTTCACGCTGGTGCCGTTCACGTTCCAGGGCGTGCTGGGACTCGACGGCATGCTCGCGCCGTCCATCGTCGATGGCTCGGGTGTTGCCGAGGCCATGGGTCAGATGGTCGGCCACGGAGGATGGATCACGAGCCTGCTCGTGATGATGATGATCCTTGCGCTCATGCTCTGCCTGATGACGGCGATGGCAGGTTCCTCGCGCACGCTTTACCAGGGCGCGCGGGACGGCTGGCTGCCGCGCTATCTGACCCACGTCAACTCGCACGGCGCGCCAACGGCCGCCATGTGGACGGATCTCGTGGTCAACCTGGCGATCCTGGCCATTGCCTGCGCCGACGCGACGAGCTTCTTCTTCATCCTCGCCGTGTCGAACTGTGGTTACATCATCTTCAACTTCCTCAACCTGAACTCGGGCTGGATTCACCGCATCGACAACGCGCACGTGACGCGGCCGTGGCGCGCGCCGACGTGGGTGATCGCAGCGGGCACCGTGCTCGCCTACGTCAACGCGGTCTTCATGGGCGCGGGCGCGAAGGTGTGGAACCCGATCGCGCTCTGGGCAGGCTTGTTCACCGCGTTCCTGATCCTGCCCGTGTTCTGGTACCGCCACTATGTCCAGGACAAGGGCGTGTTCCCCGCTCACATGCTGAGCGATCTCGGATTGACCCAGGCAGATCTGAAGCAGCGCAAAGCCGGCATCCTTCCCTACCTCACGCTCGTCGCGGGGTTGGCGGTGGTGCTGATCGCGAACTGGTTCTTCCAGCTGCCCGGGTAGACGCGCGAAGTGGGCTGTGGCGGGTTCCTCCGCCGCCACGGCCCGCTTCGACCAAGGGCCGGAAACGGCAGTTTGAAGTGAGGTGGATGCCCGTGAGCGGAATTAAAAGCCGGCCAGTCTATCCTGGTCTTAGTCCCGACCCGAACGCCCGCTCCAATCTGATCGTCTGCGATCAGGGTGGAGCAGAAGCAGCGGCCGAGCTTCTTGCCCGTGCCGACGCCGAATTCGGACAACGCACGAACATCATCCTCGCCGCTGAGGGTATGAGCACAGGCGAGCGCGACGCGGCCGTGAAACGCCTCGCGCCCACAAGCGTCGAGGTCGTGGACGACCTCACGACGGCAATCGGGCGCCTCAACGCCAGGCTGGCCGCGGCGACCATGGGTCTGCGTCTCTACGCAGCCGGTACGGAGCCGCTGATTGGCTCGGTCGTGCAGGCCGGCGCCAAGCACTTCATCGACCCGCTGTCGGTCCGCACGGAGCATCGCGGCTCGCTGAAGCGTCGCGTCCAGTGCGTGCACTGCAAGGGCATGATCGAAAACGTCACCACCAACCCGGTCCCGTGCCCGCACTGCGGGCTGCTGCTGCTGGTCCGCGATCACTATTCCCGGCGTCTCGCCGCCTTCCAAGGCGTCTGCATCAACGCCGAAGATCCGCAAGACAAGCCCGAGCCTCAGGTGGAGTTCCAATGACGACTTCGTCCCTACGCCGCGTCCGTGTCGCCGAGATTGAGCCGGTCGCAAGCCGCATCAAGCGCTTCCGTCTCGTCAGTGCGGACTCTGAGCCGCTGACGCAGTTCTCGGGAGGCTCGCACGTCACCGTCAGCATGAGGGCGGACGGACGCATGTTCCGAAACCCCTACTCGCTGATGAGTACTCCGAGTGATCCATCGAGCTACGAGATCGGTGTGCTCAAGGTTCAGGACTCGCGCGGCGGCTCAGAATTCATGCACGAGCAGGTCCGCGTTGGCACAGAGCTCGAGATCAGCGAGCCCCTGAACCTGTTCCCACCCGCCAAGCTTGCACGCAAACACATTCTCGTCGCCGGCGGCATCGGTATCACGCCCTTCATGTCGATGATGAGCGAGCTCAACGCTCTCGGCGCCGATTTCGAGTTGCACTATGGCGTTCGCTCACTCGAGGACGGAGCGTTCTGCAAGCTGCTCGAGACGCTCTACGGCTCGCGCGTGCATCTCTACATCCAAGACAAGGGCCAGCTTGTCCCACTGGAGAAGGTGCTGAGCAACCAGCCGCTCGGCGCGCACATGTATGTCTGCGGCCCGAAACCCATGATCGATTGGGCGCTGAGAACTGCAACGCTCGCAGGCTGGCCCGACGAGAACGTCCATTCGGAGCAATTCTCAACGCCTCCGTCCGGTAAGCCGTTTGTCGTCAAGCTGACGCGTTCGGCGCGTGAAATCACGGTCGGTGGCCACCAGAGCATCCTCGAGGCGCTGGAGCAGAACGGCATCGACGCGACGTTCCTCTGCCGCGGCGGTGCCTGCGGCCAGTGTGAGACCCAGGTCGTCGCCTGCGACGGCTTCATTGAGCACAACGACCATTACCTGAGCGAAGCCGACAAGGCCGCGGGCCGCAAGATCATGATCTGCATTTCCCGCATTTCCGGCGACGCCATCACGCTCGACCTCTGAGCGCCCCCAGAACCCCGCGATCCAGGGAGACACACGACATGGTGTTGGCATTCAAGACTGAAACGTTCCGCGACGACTTCACGTTCTCGAACAGTCCCGAAGCGATCCGTCGTTTCCCGTTCCCGTTCCACGAGGACAAGTACATGTATGCGGTTAACATAGAGCCGCACGTGCCGGGTCCGAAGGGATCGGTCTACGAGTTCCCGATCGACATCGACGAGCATTACGTGTCCGAGATGCGCGACCGCGAGCAGGTGCTCGCCGCCGATCCGGGCCGCTGTCAAGCGCTGCCGCACATGATGACGGCCCAATGGGACATGCTCGAGCTTCTGATGACGAGCATGGCGCGCGACTATCCCGAGCACTTCTCGCTAACCCAAGATGGTGACCGCTGGCATTGGATCAACCGCCCGCTCGGCATCGATCAGAAATTCACCTTCGGCGATCACACGACGCTGCCGTATGAGCCGATGGAGTACATCGGCCGCCAGTGCCAGGGCGATTTCTCTATCCAGGACCAGCGCGACGGACAGCTCTGGATGGACGCCGGCCTGATCACCACGCAGGCCGATTGGTCGCTCGACTTCGACATCGGCATGAACTTCTTCGAGTGGCACGGGCCTGTGCCGCTGGCGCACGAGAAGGGCGTGTTTGAGCGCGCTCTGAAGTTCCTCTTGAATCTTCAGGTCGGCAAGCCCGTCCGCCGCCTGAATTGGACGATGACGATCAATCCGCGCCTCGATACGAGCCCCGAGAATTACCACAAGTGGGGCACCGACCGCACGACGGTGACGCCGGAGAACGTCGGCGACAAGGTGCACTTGCGCGTCGAGCTGCAGGGCCTGTGGCGGTTGCCGCGCTCCAACGCGATCCTGTTCTCGATCCGCTGCTACATGATCAAGATGAAGGAGCTCGCGACGGTTCCGAAGTGGGGTCGCCGCCTGCCACGCGTGCTCGAGACGTTGCCCAACGAGATCGCCGACTACAAGGGCCTGACGCGCTATCGCCAGACGACAATCGACTGGCTCAAGAAATACGACGATGGCGCGCCGACCTCGCCCGGCGGCGGGCCGGACTGAGCCAACCACCCACCGACAACACCCCAATATCCCTCAAAGCAATCAAACGGGAGGTCTATTCAATGAGCCTGAGCAAGGAAACCAGACAGTCGGTCTTGAACGATCGACACATCGCACTCGGAGCGGACATGACGGCAACGTCGTGGAACGATATGCCGATCCCGCAGAACTATGCGACCGATCCCTACGACGAGGTGACTGCGATCCGCACCAAGGCCGGCCTCATCGAGGTCACCGCCCTCAAGATGCTGAACGTCACGGGTCCGGATGCGCTGAGCTTCCTCAATTACCTCCTGACCTCCGACGTCTCGAAGGCTCAGCCCGGGGACTCGCACATCTCGAACATCGTCAACGAGGAGGGCGCGCTAATCGATGACGTGCTCGTCTACGTGGACGGTCCGAACGAGTTCCGTCTCTCCCACGGCGGTGGCGCTCTCGAGGAGGCTCTGCCCTCCGTGGCGGCCAAGTTCAACGTCTCGGTGAAGCGCGACAACGACGTTCATATCCTGTCCCTGCAGGGGCCTCTCGCGCTCGAGGTGCTGGCGCCCCATACGCCGATGGACCTCGCCGCCCTGCCGTATTTCCGGCACGAGAAGACGACGTTGTTCGGGAAGCCGGTCAGCATCGCCCGCGGCGGCTACTCGGCCGAGCGCGGCTACGAGGTCTTCTGCTCGGCGGCGGACGCCCACTTCATCTGGGACAAGATCCTCGAGGTCGGAAAGGACAAGGGCGTAATCCCGGTGTCCTGGACATCGCTCGATATCGTCCGCGTCGAAGGCGGTCTCCTGTTCTTCCCGTTCGACATGACGCACGGGGACACCACGCCTTGGGAGGTGAAAGCCGACTGGACCGTTGATCTCTCGAAGTCCGACTTCATCGGCAAGGAAGCCCTGATCGCAAGGAAGGGCAAGGAGCGCTCGTTCATCACCGGTCTCGAGGTCGACACCGACCGCGCAGTCGAGCCGGGTTCGAAGATCACCTCCGGCGGCAAGCAGGTCGGCGTCGTGACCAGCACGGTCTTCTCGAGGCACCTGATGAAATCGCTCGCCATGGCGCAGATCGAGCAGGAGTACACCAAGCTCGGCACCGAGCTCGTCATCGAGGACAACGGAGAGCTACCCGCCACCGTCGTCAGAATGCCCTTCTACGACCCGCTCCGCCTGCGCACGCATCCGCGGAGCTAGAAGCAAGACCACTCCGCCGCCGCGCCCCGCGTGGCGGCGGACTTATGACTGAAACCCTCATGGTCCGGATCGGTGCTCTCACGGACGTCTGACATCACCATTGGAGTGTGGAAGGAAGCGAAATGACTCAACAGCGCATCGCCATCATTGGAGCCGGTCCGAGCGGTCTTGCCGTCCTGAGGGCCTTCGAGAGCGCCCGTCTCAAGGGCGCAACGATTCCCGATATCGTCTGCTACGAGCGCCAGAAGGATAGCGGCGGCATCTGGAACTACACGTGGCGCACCGGCACCGACGAGTATGGCGAGCCCGTTCACGCCAGTATGTACCGCTATTTGTGGTCGAACGGTCCCAAGGAGTGTCTCGAGTTCTCCGACTACTCCTTCGAGGAGCATTTCGGTCGCCCGATCCCGTCATTCCCGCCCCGCGCCGTACTGCACGACTACATCAAGGGCCGTATCGAGCGGAACGGCATCTCGCATTACATCAAGCTCAACCACGCCGTGCGTTGGGTGAGCTATAGCGAAAAGACCGGCAAGTTCACGGTGACGGTGAAGGATCTCGAGCATGACTCGCTGACGTCGTCCGAGTTCGACTACGTGTTCTGCGCCAGCGGTCACTTCTCGGTGCCGCAAATTCCGGAGTTTCCGGGTCTCGACAAATTCCCGGGCCGCGTTCTCCACTCGCATGACTTCCGCTCGGCGGACGAGTTCGCGGGCAAGGACGTGCTGTGCATCGGCGCGAGCTACTCGTCGGAAGACATCGGCATCCAGTGCTACAAATACGGCGCCAAGTCGGTGACGTTCTCGTATCGCACGCGGGCCATGGGCTTTAACTGGCCCGAGAATTTTTCCGAACGTCCGTTGCTCGAGAGAGTCGAAGGTAAGACCTGCTATTTCAAGGACGGCACCAGCAAAGAGATCGATGCCATCATCCTGTGCACCGGTTACCTCCACCACCACCCGTTCCTCGAGGACAACCTGCGTCTGAAGACGCGCAACCGCCTTTATCCGCCGAGCCTCTACAAGGGCATCTTCTGGTACGGCAACCCGAAGCTGATGTTCATCGGCATGCAGGATCAGTTCTACACCTTCAATATGTTCGACGCGCAGGCATGGTACGCCCGTGATGTTGTCCTCGGCCGCATCAAGCTGCCGAGGTACGACGAGATGGCGGCCGACATTCAGAAATGGATCGCTTTGGAGGAGGCGGTAGAGGATCCCTCGCAAGCCATCGACTTCCAGACGGAGTACGTGCGCGATCTCATCACGCCGACCGACTACCCGCGCCTTGACGTCGATGGCGTCGCCAAGATGTTCAAGGAGTGGGAGCATCACAAGATGGAGAACATCTTGACCTACCGCGATCAGTCGCACCGGTCATTGCTCACCGGCACAGTGGCGCCGGTCCACCACACCCCGTGGATGCAGGCGCTGGACGACTCGATGGAGGCCTTCCTCAATCAGCCGGACACCAAGCCCGCAGAGGCTGCCGAGTAGTCGCCGGGTGCAGACAAGGAGCCGGCCGGCTCTGATGAGGCGGCCGGCTCATCCGCATCGCTTCCAGTATCGAGGATGCCCCATCTCGAGGATGCCATGAGCGCAACCATTCTAACTTCGCCATCGCGACCGAAGCTCTTCGCCGCGGGCACCACCTCGCTTGAGCCGGCCGTCGAGCGTTACGTGCTGAAGGCAGGCGGCACGGCGGGCTTCGAGATCGACGCGGGTGACCGCATCGAGATCGCGTCGCTCGAGGGTGGTCAGCCCGTCGAGGTCGTCGTCTTTGGAGCCAAGGGCAAGAGTGATCTCGGTGCCCTCGGCCTCACCGGCCGCGCGCGCCCGCTTGGTATCGAGCGCGCCCTGTCGGAGGATACCGAGGACGCGGCACGCGTCCGCTTCGGTCTCTTCCGGCGCGGGTTCGACCTAAGCCACGCCAAAGCTGTTCGCCTTTTGGCACCCGATGCCGGCCCTGGCGAGACGGTTGCGATGGAAGCGGAGCGTAGTTGCTTCGCCGTCTTCGGCGCACCCGCCGAGCCAATGGTTGTCTGGGAGCAGACGCCGCCGTCCGATGTGTTGATCTTTATCCGCCGCGCCAACCCGCGCCTTCTGAACACGGCCCGCCTGCCGGATCCGATCGCCGAGCCGCGCCTCGATATACGCATCGACGTCGCCAGCGCCGGGAGCTTCGAGGTCTACGAGGGCGAGTACATCCAGATCATCGACGTGCAGGGCCGCCAGTGCTCCGACTTCCTGGCCTTCAACCGCAAGGCGCTCGACGAGGGCCGCGAGCATGGCCTCGATGCGGTAACGACACGGACGCTGAATGGCGCCGCTTATCCGGTGCCGGGCCTCCTGCATTCGAAGTTCTTCGACCGCGATCGCAATCCTCTGGTCGAGATCGTGCAGGACACCGTCGGCCGCCACGACACGTTCAACCTCGCGTGCACCACGCGCTACTACGAGGACATGGGCTACTTCGGCCATCCGAACTGCACGGACAACTTCAACAACGCCCTGAAGCAATACACGCCCATCAGCGCCCAGAGCGGCTGGCCGGCGATCAACTTCTTCTACAATACCAACGTCGACTGCCATAACCACATCTGGTCGGACGAGCCGTGGTCGCGCCCCGGCGACTACGTCGTCATGCGCGCGCTGACCGACCTCGTCTGCGGTGCCTCGTCGTGTCCCTCCGACATCGATGCGTCCAACGGCTGGCACCTGACGGAAATCCAGGTGCGGGTCTACCCCAAGGACGCTCCCTTCAAACGCTCGATCGGATACAGAATGTCACCAGACGCTCCCCTCCAGCTCACGCGCGAGAGCGGGTTCCACCCACGCACCTCCGCACTCACGCGCGCCTTCGGCGAATACCGCGGCTTCTGGGTACCGCATCACTTCGCCAACGCCGGCGCCATCGAGGAGTACTGGGCTTGCCGCGAGGGCGCCGTGATCATGGATCTCTCGCCGCTGCGCAAGATGGAGGTGCTGGGCCCCGATTCCGAGGAATTCCTGCAAGGCATCGTTACCCGTGACGTTCGCAAGCTCTCTGTCGGCCAAGTGTTCTACACCACCATGTGCTACGAGCACGGCGGCATGGTTGACGACGGCACGCTGTTCCGCCTCGGCGAGAACAACTTCCGCTGGATCGGCGGCGACGACGCGAGCCTGATCTGGCTGAAGCAGCAGGCTGAGAAGTCGAATTTCAACATCAACCTCAAGACCGCGACGCCCGAGATTCACAACGTCGCCGTCCAGGGGCCGAAGTCCCGCGAGATCTTGAAGGAGGTGGTCGGCACGCAGCCGGGCCGTCCGACCATCGAGGAGCTTGGTCTCTTCCGCTTCACCATCGGCCGCATCGGAGGTGTCGCCGGCATCCCCGTGCTCGTCTCGCGCACCGGCTATACGGGCGAGCTTGGCTACGAGGTCTTCTGCCACCCGAAGGATGCACCTGCCGTGTGGGACGCCATCATGGCCGTCGGCAAGCCGCTGGGGCTCACGCCATTCGGCTTCGAAGCACTCGACATGGTGCGCATCGAGGCGGGCCTCGTCTTCGGCGGCCACGATTTCGACAGCACCACCGACCCGTTCGAGGCCGGAATCGCCTTCACGGTGCCCGCCAAGAAGGAGGAGGACTACATCGGTCGCGCCGCGATCGAGAAGCGCCGCGCCAATCCGCTGCGCAAGCTTGTGGGCCTTGAGATCACCGGTAACGAGAAGCCGTCCCACGGCGATCCGGTGTTCGTCGGCCGCGCACAGGTCGGCATAATCACCAGTGCCCTGCGCTCGCCCCTCCTGAAGAAGACGCTGGCCTTCGCCCGCGTCGACGTCACTCACGCCGAACTCGACATGAAGCTTGAGATCGGACGTCTCGACGGGCTGCAAAAGCGCTTCAAGGCCAAGGTTGTCCCGTTCCCGTTCTACGATCCCAAGAAGGAGCGTGTTCGGATGTAGGGCGCGGATCCCAACCGACTCTGATTTCCCCCTCCACGGCTGTGTGCAACTGTGGACCAACTGGACACCTCAACCCCGTTGAGGTGTCCTCTTTTTTGTGTGTGGGACGGAAGCCTCAGCCCCTACGCCAGCTTCATCAGAACGATCCCGAAGAAAATCATGGAGGCCGCACCGATCCGCACCGCGTCAGCGGCTTCCCCAAGCATCAGCACGCCGACCGAGAACGCGCCGATCGCGCCAATGCCGGTCCAGATCGCATAGGCAGTCCCGAGCGGCAGCGTCTTCATGGCGAGCGCGAGAAACAGGAAGCTTGCGGCCATGGCCCCGAGGGTAATGCCGCTTGGCACGAGCTTCGTGAAGCCGTCGGACTGCTTCATGGCGAAGGCCCAGACGATTTCGAGCAAACCGGCGATGACGAGATAGATCCAGGCCACGATAGCCTCCTCCACGCTCCGGGTCGTCCCGGAATCTTACCCATGGCGGGGGAGGTCGTGGCCTCGCAGGCTCATATAATAGAATGTGTTGCCGCGACTTCAAGCATGGGAAGGCGGCGGGCGACACATCGATCGCGGCCTCTTCACAGCTGAACCCAAAACGTCTATCAGAACCGCTCGCGCGCGGCCGTACGGTGGAATATCGCTTCGCGTATGCGGGTGTAGCTCAATGGTAGAGCAGCAGCCTTCCAAGCTGAATACGTGGGTTCGATTCCCATCACCCGCTCCAACTTCCGCTTGATCACCGCGGGTGCGTTTGGGGGAGAGTGCCGATGCTCATTACGACGACCAATGAGCTTGAGGGCTACCGCGTCGTGCAGCATCTGGGCGTCGTGCGCGGCCTCACCGTCCGCTCGCGCAGCGTGGTCGGCAACATCGGCGCCGCGATCCAGATCCTGTTCGGCGGCAACATCTCGCTCTATACCAAGCTCGCCGAGCAGACGCGCCAGGAGGCTTTCGATCTCTTGATCAAGCAGGCCGAGTCCAAAGGTGCCAACGCCATCCTCGCCATGCGCTACGACGCCAACGAGATCGCCTCCGCCGTGACCGAGGTGCTGGCCTATGGCACGGCCGTCGTTGTCGAGAAGGTCGGGTGACGGAATAGGCGGCGAGTTCGCGCCGAAAATGGCAGCGTAACGGCGGCGCGTGCTGTGGATAACTGGGCGATGCGAAGGTTTGTTGCTGCACGCCCCAATAAAGTCACCTTAAGGCGGTGACAAACGTCAAAAGTTCGGCTAAGGATGCCGCCCCCGCATAAGGCATGTGCGCCTTTCGCGTCGATGAGGCGCGTATAAGCCGTGCGATAGGGGTGTAGCTCAATTGGCAGAGCGTCGGTCTCCAAAACCGAAGGCTGGGGGTTCGAGACCCTCCACCCCTGCCATGAGGTTTATTGGGTGGATCAGTGAAGAGGGCGCCTGGTCCAGCCCGCAGATTCACCCTTTGGGCATGGGTGCGTCAATTTGTCGCATGGCGCTCGGGAAGCGGTTTTGATGTCGAAGTTCAATCCGTTCGAATTCGTTCAAGAGGTACGGCAGGAGGTCTCCAAAGTCACCTGGCCGACGAGGAAGGAAGTGTGGATTACCACGGTCATGGTTCTGATCATGGTGGCCCTGGCTTCCGTCTTCTTCCTCTTCACGGACTTGGCACTCGGATGGCTGGTTAACTGGGTGCTTGGGCTCGGCGCTTGACCCCGAGAAGTATGCCGGGTTTGCGGGGCGTCCCGCGGGGCAGGACACGAGAGACGATCTAAGAAATGGCCAAGCGCTGGTACATCGTTCACGCCTACACCAACTTCGAGCGCAAGGTGGCCGACGCCATCAAGGAGCGCGCGCGGTCGGCTGGGCTCGACACCCTCTTCGAAGAGGTGGTTGTGCCGACCGAGGAGGTCGTGGAGGTGAAGCGCGGCCGCAAGGTGCAGGCTGAGCGCAAGTTCCTTCCTGGCTACGTGCTGGTGAAGATGGAGATGACCGACGCCGCCTTCGTGCTGATCAAGAACACGCCGAAGGTGACCGGGTTCCTCGGTGCCGACAACAAGCCGATTCCGATCTCGGATGACGAGGCGGCCCGCATCCTGAACCAGGTCAAGGAGGGCGTCGAGCGTCCGAAGCCTTCGATCATCTACGAGGTCGGCGAGCAGGTGAAGGTCGTCGATGGTCCCTTCGCCTCGTTCCAGGGCGAAGTCGAGGAAGTGGACGGCGAGCGTTCCCGCCTCAAGGTCGGCGTTTCGATCTTCGGCCGCAAGACGCCGGTCGAGCTCGAGTTCGGGCAGGTGGAGAAGGTGCCGGCCTAGCGGCTGGCAAGACTATGAGCTTCCGGTGCGATTGCCGCGCCGGTCGAGGGTGGAGAGAGCCGCATGCGGTCTGTCCGCCCGAATTTGCGGGAGGGTCCGGGATTAGCCCGTACCCGATGACCGCTAACCCTGAGGATGCGCAAGCTTCCTCGAGAACTTAGGGGATACGATGGCAAAGAAGATCGACGGCTACATCAACCTACAGGTCCCGGCGGGAGCGGCCAATCCGTCTCCGCCGATCGGCCCTGCGCTTGGCCAGCGCGGCGTCAATATCATGGAGTTCTGCAAGTCCTTCAACGCCAAGACGAAGGACCTTGAGCAGGGTACACCGATTCCGGTGAAGATCACGGTCTATTCCGACCGCTCCTTCACCTTCGAGATGCGCACGCCGCCGGCGACGTATCTGATCAAGAAGGCCGCGGGCATGAAGCCCACGGGCAAGCCCGGCTCTGGCTCGAAGGCCCCCGGCCGCGACGTCGCTGGCCAGATCACCATCGCTCAGCTTCAGGAAATCGCGAAGCTGAAGATGAAGGACATGAACACGGACAATCTGGAGCAGGCCACCAAGACGATCGCCGGCTCTGCCCGTTCGATGGGCCTCAGGGTGGTGGAGTAGTCGCATGGCCAAGGAAGCAAAGAAATCGTCCGTCGCCCCTGAGGTGATCGCCGCGACGCACGCTGCGGGTGGCAAGCGCAACGCCGAGGTCCAGAAGGGCATCGACCGCAACAAGGCGTATGGTGTCGAAGAGGCTGTGCGCCTGATCAAGTCGCGCGCCAAGGCGAAGTTCGACGAGACGATCGAGGTCGCCATGAACCTCGGCGTCGATCCGAAGCACGCTGACCAGGTCGTGCGCGGCGTCTGCAATCTGCCGAACGGCTCGGGCCGCACGGCGCGCGTCGCCGTCTTCGCCCGCGGCCCCAAGGCCGAGGAGGCCAAGGCCGCCGGCGCCGACGTCGTCGGTGCTGAGGATCTCGTCGAGAGCGTCTCGAAGGGCGTGATCAACTTCGATCGCTGCATCGCGACGCCGGACATGATGGGCCTTGTCGGCCGTCTCGGTAAGGTGCTCGGCCCGCGCGGCCTGATGCCGAACCCGCGCGTCGGCACTGTGACGATGGACGTCACCAGCGCCATCAAGGGCGCCAAGGGTGGCTCGGTTGAGTTCCGCGTCGAGAAGGCGGGCATCGTGCACGCCGGCATCGGCAAGGCGAGCTTCACGGAGCAGGCGCTCGTCGAGAACATCAAGGCGTTCGTCGATGCCGTGTCCAAGGGCAAGCCTGCAGGCGCCAAGGGCACGTACATCAAGAAGGTGTCGCTCTCCTCGACCATGGGGCCGGGCGTGAAGGTCGACACCGGAACCGTCGTTTCGGCTGCCCCGGCCGCGTAAGCGGACGGGCTCGCAGCCCCGGACCATGATCGCCGAAGGCCCTATCAGCCTGAGGCGTCGGTCTGGAACAAGAATTCCGCAATGCCCGCTCACGGGCAGGCATTGCGGATCTCTCGCCGAAAGGCGGGAGCCTGTCCGAGAATGATGGGCGCTGAGCCGAGAGATCGGTGAGGCTTAATCCTCGAAAGAGGGCCCGCAGGAGACGGGAGACCACCCGGTTTGACGCTCGATAGAGCGCCGTTCCGGTATGAGCCTTCTGGGTCAGCACCGTGCCGCTCACGCGCGCGGTCAGGACAGGACGAGCGTCGCGGTAGGGCACTCCCTTGGGTCAAGGGAGGGGTCGAACCCCGCGGCAAGGTGCAACCCGCGATGAGGCCGCAAGGCCTAAATCGCAACCAGGAGTGTTGAGGTGGATAGAGCCGCAAAACACGAGCTCGTGACGAACCTCCACGAGGTGTTGAAGGACACCGGCGTGGTCGTCGTCGCCCACAACACCGGCTTGGTGGCTTCTCAATCGGCAGAGCTCCGCAAACGCGTCAAAGAGGCGGGCGGTGCTGTCAAGGTAGCCAAGAACAAGCTGGTGAAGCTCGCGCTCAAGGACACCCAGGCCGAAGGCATTTCTGATCTCTTCACCGGGCCGACCATTTTGGCCTACTCGAAGGATCCGATTGCCGCGGCAAAGGCAGCCGTCAACTACGCCAAGGAAAACGAGAAGCTCGTGATCCTCGGCGGTGCGATGGGCACCTCTGTTCTTGATGCGAACGGCGTCAAAGCTCTCGCCGAACTGCCCTCGCTTGACGAGCTCCGGGCCAAGCTGATCGGTCTCTTGAACGCGCCGGCGACGAAGATCGCCCGCACGATCAAAGAGCCCGGCGCCAAGCTCGCGCGCGTCGTCCAAGCCAAGGCATCGCAGGGCGAAGCCGCATAAGACTTTGTGGAAACTAACAAAACCGGCGCTTTCAGCCATCCGAAGGCTGAGACAAAGCGCCCCTCTCGAAGGCTTAACCGGAAGGATTATATACAATGTCGGATCTTGCGAAGATCGTTGAGGATCTGTCGAACCTGACCGTTCTTGAAGCAGCTGAGCTCGCCAAACTTCTCGAGGAGAAGTGGGGCGTGTCGGCTGCTGCCGCTGTGGCCGTTGCGGCTGCCCCGGCTGCTGGCGGCGCTGCCGCTGCTGCAGAGGAGCAGACCGAGTTCACGGTCATCCTGAAGTCGGGCGGCGACAAGAAGATCAACGTGATCAAGGAAGTGCGCGCCATCACGGGCCTTGGCCTCAAGGAAGCCAAGGACCTCGTCGAGGCCGGCGGCAAGACCGTGAAGGAAGGCGTCTCGAAGGACGAGGCGCAGAAGCTCAAGAAGCAGCTCGAGGATCAGGGCGCTGTGGTCGAGCTGAAGTAAGGCACTTGGCGGTAGGCAGTCGGGCAGTCGGGAAACCGGTCGCTCTTACTGCCTACTGCCGCACGTCTGTCTGCCGAAGGCGGGCAGATGAAAGAATGGCCGTGTCCGCCGAAAAGGCGGGCCGCGAGACGGTTCCCCGGAGGATCTCAAGTGGGTCAAAACCCGCTTCGAGGCCCTCCGGCGAGCCGTTTAAGAGGTTCAGGACCATGATCGCTTCAGGCCTTATCGGCCTGAAGCGTGAATCATCGGTCCAGAAGGAGACCATGATCGCTTCAGGCCTTATCAGCCTGAAGCGTGAATCATCGGTCTCGACGAGACGAGGCGTAGGGGATGGCGACCCCGGCGCTGGGCACAAAAAGGCGAGTGGTTGTGCAGCCCCCTGGCACGGCCCCGGCGAGATGAGGAGCGGGATATGGCTGAGACGACCTTCAATGGCCGCAAGCGCATTCGTAAACAATTCGGGCACATCCGTGAGGTCGCGGAGATGCCGAACCTCATCGAGGTTCAGAAAAGCTCCTACGACGACTTTTTGATGGTCAAGGAGCCGCCCGGCGGCCGCCCTGACGATCACGGCCTGCAGGCAGTCTTCAAGTCCGTATTCCCGATCTCCGACTTCTCCGGCCGTGCGACGCTCGAGTTCGTGCGCTACGAGTTCGAGCCGCCGAAGTACGACGTCGACGAGTGCATGCAGCGCGACATGACCTACTCCGCGCCGCTGAAGGTCAAGCTGCGTCTGATCGTGTTCGATGTGAACGAGGAGACGGGCTCGAAGTCGATCAAGGACGTCAAGGAGCAGGACGTCTACATGGGCGACATGCCGCTCATGACGTCGAACGGCACCTTCGTCATCAACGGCACCGAGCGTGTCATCGTCTCGCAGATGCACCGTTCGCCGGGCGTGTTCTTCGATCACGACCGTGGCCGCACGCACGCCTCGGGCAAGCTCCTGTTCGCCGCCCGCATCATCCCGTACCGCGGCTCCTGGCTCGACTTCGAATTCGACGCCAAGGACAATGTCTATGTGCGCATCGACCGTCGCCGCAAGCTGCCGGTGACGACGCTGCTCTACGCGCTCGGCCTCGACGACGAAGAGATCCTGTCGACGTTCTACAAGCAGATCTCGGTCAAGGAATCGAAGCGCGGCTGGAAGATGCCGTTCGCGCCCGAGAAGATGCGCGGCATGACCCCGCTCGCCGACCTCATGGACGCCAAGTCCGGCGACGTCGTCGCCAAGGCGGGCGAGAAGATCACGGCCCGCAAGGCGCGTGAGCTTGCTGAGAACGGTCTCAAGGAGGTGCTCGTCTCGTCCGAGGATCTCGCCGGCCGTTACATCGCCGAGGACATCGTCAACCTGGAGAACGGCCAGATCTACGCTGAAGCCGGCGCGGAACTGGACGCGAAGCTGCTTGCCGAGCTCAAAGACCAGAAGGTCAAGGAGTTCCACGTCCTCGACATCGACCACGTCAACATCGGCCCGTTCATCCGCAACACGCTGAACATCGACAAGAACTCGAACGGCCAGGAAGCGCTGATGGACATCTACCGGGTCATGCGCCCGGGCGAGCCGCCGACCATCGAGGCGGCGACCAATCTGTTCCACAGCCTGTTCTTCGACGCGGAGCGCTATGATCTCTCGGCCGTCGGCCGCGTGAAGATGAACATGCGCCTCGAGCTCGATGCGCCGGACACCATGCGCGTGCTGCGCCGCGAGGACATCCTCGCCGTGATCAAGACGCTGGTCGACCTGCGCGACGGCCGTGGCGAGATCGACGACATCGACCACCTCGGCAACCGCCGCGTGCGTTCGGTCGGCGAGCTGATGGAGAACCAGTACCGCGTCGGCCTGCTCCGCATGGAGCGCGCCATCAAGGAGCGCATGAGCTCGGTCGAGATCGACACCGTGATGCCGCAGGACCTCATCAACGCCAAGCCGGCGGCGGCGGCAGTGCGCGAGTTCTTCGGCTCCTCGCAGCTCTCGCAGTTCATGGACCAGACCAACCCGCTCTCCGAGATCACCCACAAGCGCCGTCTCTCGGCGCTTGGCCCGGGCGGCTTGACGCGCGAGCGCGCCGGCTTCGAGGTGCGCGACGTGCATCCGACGCACTACGGCCGCATCTGCCCGATTGAGACGCCGGAAGGCCCGAACATCGGCCTTATCAACTCACTCGCGACCTTTGCGCGCGTGAACAAATACGGCTTCATCGAGAGCCCCTACCGCAAGGTGAAGGACGGCAAGGTGACCGACACCGTGGCCTATCTCTCCGCCATGGAGGAGATGCGCCACCACGTCGCCCAGGCCAACGCCGACATCGACGCCAAGGGCAACCTGACCGAGGACCTCGTCACGGTTCGCTATCAGGGCGACGTGATGCTCGTGCCGACGGAGCGCGTCGACTACATCGACGTGTCGCCGAAGCAGCTCGTCTCCGTCGCGGCCGCGCTCATCCCGTTCCTCGAGAACGATGACGCCAACCGCGCGCTCATGGGCTCGAACATGCAGCGTCAGGCTGTGCCGCTCGTGAAGGCTGAGGCGCCGCTCGTCGGCACCGGCATGGAGGAAGTGGTGGCCCGTGACTCGGGCGCCGCCATCGCCGCACGCCGCGCCGGCATCGTCGACCAGGTGGACGCCACCCGTATCGTTATCCGTGCGACCGACGAGACGGATCCGTCGAAACCCGGCGTCGACATCTACCGCCTGCGTAAGTTCCAGCGCTCGAACCAGAACACCTGCATCAACCAGCGCCCGCTGATCAACGTCGGCGATCGCGTCGAGGCCGGTGAGATCATCGCTGACGGCCCCTCGACGGACCTCGGCGATCTGGCGCTCGGCAAGAACGTGCTCGTCGCGTTCATGCCGTGGATGGGCTACAACTTCGAGGACTCCATCCTCCTCTCAGAGCGTGTCGTGTACGACGACGTCTTCACCTCGATCCACATCGAGGAGTTCGAAGTTATGGCCCGCGACACCAAGCTCGGGCCGGAGGAGATCACGCGCGACATTCCGAACGTCTCGGAAGAAGCGCTGAAGAACCTCGACGAGGCCGGCATCGTCTACATCGGCGCCGAGGTGAATCCGGGCGACATCCTCGTCGGCAAGATCACGCCGAAGGGCGAGAGCCCGATGACTCCGGAAGAGAAGCTCCTGCGCGCCATCTTCGGCGAGAAGGCATCCGACGTGCGCGATACCTCGCTGCGTCTGCCGCCGGGCGTCACCGGCACGGTGGTCGAGGTGCGCGTGTTCAATCGCCACGGCGTCGACAAGGACGAGCGTGCCATGGCGATCGAGCGCGAGGAGATCGAGCGTCTCGCCAAGGACCGCGACGACGAGCTGCAGATTCTCGACCGTAACGTCTACGCGCGTCTGAAGGACTCGCTCCTCGGCAAGGAAGTCGCCAAGGGACCGCGCGGCGCGCGCAAAGGCACCTCGCTTGACGAGGAGATCCTGGCCGACATCCCGCGCAGCCAGTGGTGGGAGATCGGCCTCAAGGACGAGAAGGCCCAGGCCGAGGTCGAGGCCATCAACAAGCAGTACGAGGAAGCCAAGAAGAGCCTCGAGCGTCGCTTCGTTGACAAGGTCGACAAGCTGCAGCGCGGTGACGAGCTGCCGCCCGGCGTCATGAAGATGGTCAAGGTCTTCGTCGCCGTGAAGCGCAAGATCCAGCCGGGCGACAAGATGGCCGGCCGTCACGGTAACAAGGGCGTCGTCTCGCTCATCGTGCCGTGCGAGGACATGCCGTTCCTCGAGGACGGCACGCATGTCGACGTGGTGTTGAACCCGCTCGGCGTGCCCTCGCGCATGAACGTCGGCCAGATCCTGGAGACGCACTTGGGCTGGGCCTGCCGTGGCTTGGGTCGCATCATCGACGAGGCGCTGCAGGAGTTCCATGCCTCTGGCAAGGCTGACGAGCTGCGCGCCGAGATGGAGAAGATCTACGGCAAGGATGTCATCAAGTCGTCGGTCAATGACGACGACCTCGCATCCGTTGCCGAGAAGCTGACCAAGGGTGTGCCGATCGCGACTCCGGTGTTCGACGGCGCCAAGGAAGCCGATATCGTCGACATGCTCGATGCTGCCGGCTTCGACAGCTCGGGCCAGGTCCGCCTCTACGACGGACGCACGGGCGAGCCGTTCGATCGCAAGGTGACGGTGGGCTACAAGTACATCCTGAAGCTCCACCATCTCGTCGACGACAAGATCCACGCGCGTTCGATCGGCCCGTACTCGCTCGTCACCCAGCAGCCGCTGGGCGGCAAGGCGCAGTTCGGCGGCCAGCGCTTCGGCGAAATGGAGGTCTGGGCGCTGGAAGCTTATGGCGCCGCCTACACGCTGCAGGAGATGCTGACCGTGAAGTCGGACGACGTCGCAGGCCGTACCAAGGTCTACGAGGCCATCGTGCGCGGCGACGATGCGTTTGAGGCAGGCGTTCCGGAAAGCTTCAACGTGTTGGTCAAGGAGATGCGTGCGCTCGGCCTCAACGTCGAGCTGATCAACTCCGATACGCCCGCGGTCGAGGAAGAAGCCGCGCCGTCGGCTGAGCGGCCGCGTCTGCCACCGGCAGCCGCCGAGTAACGATTGCAAATCGGTGAGGGGCAGCCAAGCGCTGCGAGCCGCTTCTGCCCCTCGCTTTACCCTCGGTCCGCAGATGCCGGGCAGAGGGAGCACCGACGAAATTCTTGGGACGCCGCCCCCGCGCGTCCCCCCGGGAGAGAGCCGATGAACGAGATCACCAACCTCTTCAAGACCCAACAGGCGATTCCGACCTTCGACGAGATCAAGATCTCGATCGCATCGCCCGAGGACATCCATTCGTGGTCCTTCGGCGAGATCAAGAAGCCTGAGACGATCAACTACCGCACGTTCAAGCCGGAGCGCGACGGCCTGTTCTGCGCCCGCATCTTCGGACCGATCAAGGACTACGAGTGCTTGTGCGGCAAGTACAAGCGCATGAAGTACAAGGGCCTCATCTGCGAGAAGTGCGGCGTCGAGGTCACGCTGGCCAAGGTGCGTCGCGAGCGCATGGGCCACATCGAGCTCGCCGCCCCCGTCGCCCACATCTGGTTCCTGAAGTCGCTGCCCTCGCGCATCGGCCTTCTGCTCGACATGACGTTGAAGGATCTCGAGCGCGTCCTCTACTTCGAGAACTACATCGTCACCGAGCCTGGCATCTCCCCGTTCAAGGAGAAGCAGCTCCTGACCGAGGACCAGTACAACCAGGCCATCGACGAGCACGGCCCGGACAGCTTCACGGCTGGCATCGGCGCCGAGGCCATCCGCGACCTTCTGATGAGCATGGATCTGCCGAAGATCCGTGATGACCTGCGCCAGGAGATCGCCGAGGCCACGACCGACCTCAAGCCCAAGAAGCTCGGCAAGCGTCTCAAGGTGATCGAGAGCTTCCTCGAGAGCGGCAACCGTCCCGAGTGGATGATCCTGACCGTGGTTCCGGTCATCCCGCCCGAGCTGCGCCCGCTGGTGCCGCTCGATGGCGGCCGCTTCGCCACGTCGGATCTGAACGATCTCTACCGCCGTGTCATCAACCGCAACAACCGCCTGAAGCGGCTGATGGAGCTGCGCGCGCCCGACATCATCATCCGCAACGAGAAGCGCATGCTTCAGGAGTCGGTTGATGCGCTGTTCGACAACGGCCGTCGCGGCCGTGTCATCACGGGTGCTAACAAGCGCCCGCTGAAGTCGCTCGCCGACATGCTGAAGGGCAAGCAGGGCCGCTTCCGCCAGAACCTGCTCGGCAAGCGCGTCGACTACTCGGGCCGTTCGGTGATCGTGGTCGGCCCGGAGCTCAAGCTGCACCAGTGCGGCCTGCCGAAGAAGATGGCGCTCGAGCTGTTCAAGCCGTTCATCTACGCGCGCTTGCAGACGCTCGGCCAGGCGGCGACCGTGAAGCAGGCGAAGAAGCTGGTCGAGAAGGAGAAGCCGGAGGTTTGGGACGTCCTCGACGAGGTCATCCGCGAGCATCCGGTGATGCTGAACCGTGCGCCGACGCTGCACCGCCTGGGCATTCAGGCGTTCGAGCCGCAGCTGATCGAGGGCAAGGCGATCCAGCTTCACCCGCTCGTTTGCGCCGCCTTCAATGCCGACTTCGACGGCGACCAGATGGCCGTGCACGTGCCGCTGTCGCTGGAAGCCCAGCTTGAGGCGCGTGTTCTGATGATGAGCACGAACAACATCCTGCATCCTGCCAACGGACAGCCGATCATCGTGCCGTCGCAGGATATCGTGCTCGGCCTCTACTACCTGTCGATCATCCGCGACAAGGAGCCGGGCGAAGGCTCGGTCTTCGGATCGGTGGATGAGATCCGCCACGCGCTCAACGCGGGAGCGGTGACGCTGCACGCCAAGATCAAGGCGCGCTTCCGCTCGACCAATGCCGAGGGTGAAGAGGTCTCCGAGGTTGTCGAAACGACGCCGGGCCGCATGATCCTGGGCGAGGTGCTGCCGAAGTTGGGGGGCGTGAAATTCTCGCTCGTCAACCAGCTCCTGACCAAGAAAGCCATCTCGGGCATGATCGACGCCGTCTACCGCAACTGCGGTCAGAAGGAGACGGTCATCTTCTGCGACCGCATCATGGCGCTCGGTTTCCACCATGCGTTTAAGGCCGGCATCTCGTTCGGCAAGGACGACATGGTGATCCCCGACACCAAGCTGAAGATCGTGCACGACACGACCGAGATGGTGCGCGAGTTCGAGCAGCAGTACAACGACGGCCTGATCACGCAGCTCGAGAAGTACAACAAGGTCGTCGACGCCTGGTCGAAGTGCACGGACCTCATCGCCAAGGAGATGATGGAGCGCATTTCCGCGACCGAAAAGGACAAGAACGGCCGCGAAAAGCAGATCAACTCGGTCTACATGATGAGCCACTCCGGTGCGCGCGGTTCGCCGGCGCAGATGAAGCAGCTCGCTGGTATGCGCGGTCTCATGACCAAGCCCTCGGGCGAGATCATCGAGACGCCGATCATCTCCAACTTCAAGGAGGGCCTCTCGGTTCTCGAGTACTTCAACTCGACTCACGGCGCCCGTAAGGGTCTCGCCGATACGGCGCTCAAGACAGCCAACTCGGGCTACCTGACGCGTCGTCTCGTCGACGTCGCTCAGGACAGCATCATCATCGAGGAGGACTGCGGCACCGATCGCGGCATCAAGGTGCAGGCTGTGGTGGACGCGGGACAGGTCATCGTCTCGCTGGGCGCGCGCGTGCTCGGTCGTACCGCGGCCGAGGACATCATCGCACCGGGTCCGGAGGGCGAGGAGACGATCATTGCCAAGGCTGGCGACCTGCTTGAGGAGCGGCACTCGGAAGCCATCGAGAAGGCTCAGATCCAGGAAGTGCGGATCCGCTCGGTTCTCACCTGCGAGACCATCACCGGCGTCTGCGCCAAGTGCTATGGCCGTGACCTTGCGCGCGGCACACCTGTCAATATCGGCGAAGCGGTCGGCGTCATTGCCGCTCAGTCGATCGGCGAGCCGGGCACGCAGCTTACGATGCGCACGTTCCACATCGGCGGCACCGCGAACGTCGTCGATCAGTCGTTCATCGAGAGCAACTTCAACGGCAAGGTTAAGATCAAGAACCGCGCCATTGTGAAGGACGGCCAGGGCCGCCTCATCGCTATGGCCCGCACGATGGCGATCGTCATCGTCGATCAGTCGGGCAAGGAGCTTGCGACTCACAAGGTCCAGTACGGCGCCCGCCTGCACGTGGACGAAGGCGACGAGGTCAAGCGCGGCACGCGTCTCGCCCAGTGGGACCCCTACACGCGTCCGGTCATCACCGAGGCGTCGGGCAAGATCGAGTTCGAGGACTTGCTTGAAGGCGTCTCCGTGCGCGAGCAGACGGACGAGGTCAAGGGCACTACCAACCGCGTCATCGTCGACTGGCGTGCAACCCCGCGTGGCGCCGAGCTGAAGCCCGCTATCGTCATCAAGGACGGCAAGGGCAAGCCGATCAAGGTGGCCCGCGGCGGCGATGCCCGCTACCTGCTGACGGTCGATGCCATTCTCTCGGTCGACCCGGGCCAGGAGGTGAAGGCGGGCGACGTCATCGCGCGTGTTCCGCTGGCATCCGCCAAGCAGAGTGACATCACGGGCGGTCTTCCGCGCGTGGCGGAACTCTTCGAGGCACGTCGTCCGAAGGACCACGCCATCATCGCCGAGGTGTCCGGCACGGTCGAGTTCGGCAAGGACTACAAGAACAAGCAGCGCATCACCATCAAGCCTGATGATGAGAATGCGGAGCCGGTCGAGTACCTGATCCCGCGCGGCAAGAGTCTGGCCGTTCAGCCCGGCGACCGCGTGGATCGGGGCGACTACATCTATGACGGCAACCCGGCGCCGCACGACATCCTGGCGATCAAGGGCGTCGAGGAGCTCGCAAACTACCTGATCAACGAGATCCAGGACGTCTATCGTCTGCAGGGTGTGACCATCAACGACAAGCACATCGAGGTCATCGTCCGTCAGATGCTGCAGAAGGTCGAGATCACCGACACCGGAGAAACGGACTTCATCAAGGGCGAGCAGATCGATCGCATCGAGTTCGATGAGGTCAACGCCACGATCGAGAAGGCGGGCAAGCGTCCAGCCTCCGCGACCCCGGTTCTGCTCGGCATCACCAAGGCATCGCTGCAGACGCGGTCGTTCATCTCGGCGGCCTCGTTCCAGGAGACCACGCGCGTGCTGACCGACGCCGCCGTCATCGGCAAGTCGGACACGCTCGAAGGTCTGAAGGAGAACGTCATCGTCGGCCGCCTGATCCCGGCCGGCACCGGCGGCATGCTCCGCGGTCTGCGCCGTATCGCTGCCAAGCGAGACGATCTGATCAGCAAGGAGAAGGCGCGCAGCGAGGCCGAGAAGGCTCTGGCTCCCGCCGATGGCGAGGCCAGCGGTCCCGCCCGCCGCCGCCGCCGCGTCGCCGAATAGGCGGCTGCAAAATCGCGACAAGAAAGGCGGCCGGCTCCGGCCGCCTTTTTTCTTGTGCGCCTGCACACTACATCCGGCGCAACGCCGGCTGGCGGTTCGCCGGCTCTTGCCCTATAAGCCGCCAAGAAAATGGTATCCTCCCCCGGTGGAGGACGGCCGGAGCGGCCTCGCAGCCCCGGCTCAAGTGGTGGAGAAGAGACTGAAATGCCCGCAACCTGGTCACCCGAGAGCTGGCGCTCGCTTCCGATCGTCCAGGTTCCCGATTACCCGGACGCGAAAGCGCTCGCGGATGTCGAGGCGCGCCTGGCGACCTTTCCGCCGCTCGTCTTCGCCGGCGAGGCGCGGGAGCTGAAAAACGCCCTGGGCGCTGTCGCCAAGGGCGAGGGCTTCCTGCTGCAGGGCGGCGACTGCGCCGAGAGCTTCCTCGAGCACGGCGCCGACAACATCCGCGACTTCTTCCGCGTCTTCCTGCAGATGGCGGTCGTGCTGACCTACGCCGGCGGCAGCCCCGTAGTGAAGGTGGGCCGCATCGCGGGGCAATTCGCCAAGCCCCGGTCATCGCCGACCGAGAAGAAGGGCGATCTGGAGCTGCCGTCCTACCGCGGCGACATCATCAACGGCGCCGAGTTCACGCCGGTCGCGCGCATTCCGGACCCGCAGCGCCAGCTCGAGGCCTACCGTCAGTCGGCCGCGACGCTGAACCTGATCCGCGCCTTCGCCACTGGCGGCTACGCCGACCTCGAGCGCGTGCATCAGTGGAACATGGGCTTCGTTAAGGACAGCCCGCAGGGCCACCGCTATCAGGAACTCGCCGATCGCATCGCCGAGACGCTGGGCTTCATGCGCGCCTGTGGCATCACGAGCGCGAACACGCCGCAGCTCCGCGCCACGAGCTTCTACACTAGCCATGAAGCGCTGCTCCTCAATTACGAGCAGGCTCTGACGCGTCTCGATTCCACGAGCGGCGATTGGTACGCCACCTCCGGCCACATGCTGTGGATCGGCGATCGCACGCGCCAGCCCGACCATGCGCACATCGAGTTCTGCCGTGGCGTGAAGAACCCGATCGGCCTCAAGTGCGGCCCCTCGCTGGAGCCGGACGGTCTCCTGCGTCTGATCGATATCTTGAACCCGAAAGACGAGCCTGGCCGGTTGACGCTGATCTGTCGCTTCGGTCACGAGAAGGTCGGGCAGCATCTGCCGAAGCTGATCCGCGCCGTTCAGAAGGCGGGCCGCACGGTCGTCTGGACCTGCGATCCGATGCACGGCAACACGATTAGCGCCGCCAACGGCTACAAGACGCGCCCCTTCGATCGCATTCTGAAGGAGGTAGAAGCCTTCTTCGACGTGCACCGCGCCGAAGGCTCGCACGCCGGCGGCATCCACGTGGAGATGACGGGTCAGAACGTCACCGAGTGCACGGGCGGCGCGACCGCGATCTCGGAGACGGACCTGCTCGACCGCTATCACACGCAGTGCGATCCGCGGTTGAATGCCGATCAGTCTCTGGAGCTGGCCTTCCTTGTTGCCGAGCGCATGAAGCTTGAGCGCGAGGCGCGCGGCTTGCCCCAGCGGCCGGCAGCCCTGGCGGGCTGAATCGTCGCGGAACTCGTCGTTTCCCTAGGGCGTTTTCCTCGTGAGGGGCCGCGTATCCCTGCGGCCCGTTACACGCGGAGAAGACGCATGACTCACCTCGACAAGCAGGGAAGCTCGGTTCTGTCGAGCTTTCTGGCGCTGCTCGGGGTCCACGAAGGTGGGAAAAACGACAACACGTTCGTGGGCACTTGGGCGGTGAAGGATTCCAATGATGAGCCGTTCGAGATCACGCTCTCGGCGTCAGGTGCGGCTGAGGCCGACCGTGACGGAGAGGGCATGAGCGGCACCTGGGAAACGGAAGGGGCTTCGGCCATCATTTCCTGGAATACGGGCTGGATCACCAAGATCACGCGCACCGGCGATACCTTCACCAAGACTGCTTACGACACGACGGCAGCTGCTCCGACCAACATCTCGGAGGCCGAGAAGATCGCCGACTGATGTCGTGCAATGAGCTAGGCTCGCGTGCAAAGGCCTATTTCTTGGCCCGCGCGATGGCCTCTTCGATGCGCCGTTCGGCCTCTTCGCGATCCCCCCAGTGGTGGATCTTGGCCCACTTGCCGGGCTCGAGATCCTTGTAGTGCAAGAAGAAGTGCTCGATCTGCTGCAGCGAGATGGGCGGCAGATCGGTATAATTTTTCACCTTCTCGTAGCGCAGCGAGACCTTGGAGGTCGGCACGGCGAGGATTTTCTCGTCGCCACCGCCTTCGTCCTCCATGATCAGCACGCCAACCGGCCGGCAGTTGATGACGGCGCCGGGGATGATCGTGCGCGTGTTGCACACGAGCACGTCGATCGGATCGCCGTCTTCGGAGAGCGTGTGCGGCACGAACCCGTAATTTCCGGGATAGCGCATCGGCGTGTAGAGGAAGCGGTCGACGACGAGCGTTCCCGACGCCTTGTCCATCTCGTACTTGATCGGCTCTCCGCCGACCGAGACCTCGATGATGACATTGATATCTTGAGGCGGATTTTTGCCGATCGGAATCGCGTCGAGGCGCATGAGGGTTCCTCATTTGAATTCTTGCAAATGCTCTGCCTCAAGGGGCGTGCCGGCACAAGGTGATGCTATGTCGCCGCCCTTATTCTTTAGGCTATGTCGTGCGAGCGGAAAGGGCCTCCGGCGCATTATTAAGGTTGACCACCGACGCCGAGCGCCAGCATCAGGAGCGGCAGCGTAACGAGCGCCCCAAGCGTGGAAATCAGAATGACGGCGGACGTGACCACGGCGGGAAGCTTGTAAAACTCAGCGAGCATAAAAGGTCCGGTCCCCGTGGGCATCGCCGCGAGCAGGATAGCCATCGCCGCGAGCCGCGGCGGCACCGCCATCCAGACGGCCAGTGCCCACGTCAGCGCCGGATGCACGAACAGCTTGATGGCTGCCAGGAGGGCGGAGGCCCGCGCATCAGCCGCCGCGACCGGCCGCGGCTCGCCGAGAAACAGGCCAATGACGACGAGCGCCAGTGGGCTCGCGGCCCCGCCGAGCAATTTGAGAAAGGTGTCGGCTGCGGTCGGCAACCCGAGCCCGGTCACCCCGTAAAGCGCGCCGAGCGTCGGTGCGATCAAAAGCGGGTTGCGGATCAGCGACCGGATGACCTTCCCCGCAAGCTGCAGCGGGCCTTGCGCTTTGTGGCTGCCGATCTCGATCAGCACGATGGCGGACGCGAACAGCACGCAGACCGTGAGGATCGAGGCGATCGTCACCGGCACTAGGCTGTCATTGCCGAAGAGCATCAGCAACACGGGAAAGCCCATGTAGGCCGTGTTGGCATAGGATCCGAGCAGCCCGTCGATGCTGGCGGACCCGAGCGACCGGCCCGCGAGCAGGCTGCCCCCGACCGTGCCGTAGAACACGACACCACAGGCGAGCCCGAACGCGATGATGAACCCTGGCTGGTAGAGCTGGCTCGGCGTCGCGTGCGCCATGACGTCGAAGAGCAGCGCCGGTAGAGCCAGGTAGACGACGAAGCGATTGAGTTCGGACACCGCCGCGAGCCCGATCACGCCGATGCGCCGGGCGATGTAGCCGCTGACGATGAGCGCGAACACAGGCGCGACAATGGCAAGGATCTCGAGCATGGAAGAGGTGATCTAATGAGGAGGGCAGAGCACCCTTCTATCGCGTCCGGCCTCCGCGGGATACGGCGCGCGGCCGCTTGCCGCTGGACCACGGCCGGCCGCGGCCCTACATCTGCCCCATGAGCAGCACCGCGCCCGAGGCTCCCACCGAGCCGTCCTCCCTGAAGATTGCCCTTGCCCAGCTGAACCCCGTCGTGGGTGACCTCGCGGGCAACGAGCAAAAGCTCATCGACGCCCGAACCAAGGCGGCGGCCGAAGGCGCCGATCTGATTGTGTTTCCCGAGCTGTTTCTGACCGGCTACCCGCCGGAGGATCTGGTGTTGAAGCCAGCCTTCCACAGGGCGGCCCGCGATCGCATCGAGGCGCTGGCGGCACGGCTCGAACCGGGCCCGGCCGTGCTCGTCGGCACAGTCTGGCCTGAGAACGGCGCCATCTACAACGCGGTAGCGCTGCTGGACGGCGGCACGGTCGCAGCCGTGCGCTTTAAGGTCGATCTGCCGAACTACGGCGTCTTCGACGAGAAGCGCGTCTTCGCGGCAGGCGATCTGCCGAGCCCGATCGCCTTTCGCGGCGTGCGCCTCGGTGTGCCGATCTGCGAGGACATCTGGAAGGACGAGGTCACGGAGTGCCTGGCCGAATGCGGCGCCGAGATCCTGATCGTGCCGAACGGCTCGCCGTTCGATTGGAAGAAGCCGGACGTACGCATGAACATTGCGGTTGCGCGCGTCACGGAAACCGGACTGCCATTGGCCTACGTCAATCAGGTCGGCGGCCAGGACGAACTGGTGTTCGACGGCGCGTCGTTCGTCCTGAATGCGGACCATAGCCTCGCCGTCCAGCTCCCCGCCTGGGAAGAGCATATCGCGCTCACCGAATGGACGAAGGGCGAAAGCGGCTGGATCTGCGCCAAAGGCACCGTGCACCGGCTGACCGAAGGCGATGCCGCCGCCTATCACGCTTGCGTGCTCGGCCTGCGCGATTACGTCGGGAAGAACCGCTTTCCCGGCGTCGTGCTCGGCCTCTCGGGCGGCATCGATAGCGCCCTCGTCGCCGCCTTGGCGGTGGACGCGCTGGGCCCGGACCGCGTGCACGCAATCATGATGCCTTACCGCTATACGTCGAACCAGAGCATCGCCGATGCCACGACGTGCGCCGAGGCGCTCGGCATCCGCTTCGACACGGTGCCGATCGAGCCCGCTGTCGCGGGCTTCGCGGACGCGCTATCGAACCTGTTTGCCGGCACGCAGCCGGACATCACCGAAGAAAACATCCAGAGCCGCACGCGCGGCGTCGTCGTGATGGCTATCTCGAACAAGTTCGGCGCCATGGTGCTGACAACCGGCAACAAGAGCGAGATGAGCGTCGGCTACGCCACGCTGTACGGCGACATGAACGGCGGCTTCAACCCCGTCAAGGATCTCTACAAGCTCGAGATCTATCGCCTCGCGCGCTGGCGCAACGCCAACGTGCCGAAAGGCGGCCTCGGTCCAGCAGGAGAGGTGATCCCCGAGAGCATCATCACACGCCCGCCGACGGCGGAGCTGCGCGAGAACCAGACCGACCAGGACAGCCTGCCGCCCTACGAGGTGCTCGACGATATTCTTGCCTGCCTTGTCGAGCGCGAGATGCCGGTGGCGGATGTGATCCAACGCGGCCACGATCCGGATGTCGTGCGCAAGGTCGAGCGTCTGCTCTATCTGGCTGAGTACAAGCGCCGCCAGGCTGCGCCGGGCGTGAAGATCTCGAGCCGCAACTTCGGCCGCGACCGCCGCTACCCCATCACCAACCGCTTCCGCGAGTAGCTCACTCCGCCTCGAGCAGCCCGTAGACAACGTGCCAGGTGGCCCGCCCGCCGAAACGCGCGTTGTAGACCCGGCAGACTTCCTTCAGCTCGCGCGGCGTAAGCGGCGCATATCCGCTGCGGGGCTGATCCGCGCCCGTCTCCTTGAGCATCCTGAGGAAGCCCTCGGCACTCCCGTAATCGATCGCGATGCGCTCCTCGAAGGCGATGCCGGGAATGCTCTCCAGCATCGTCAATCCGGATGCAACGCCGACCTCGCGCAGCGCGCTCTGCCATTCGGAGAAGTTTTCGGGCCCGATGGTGGAGAAGGCCACGCGCCCGCCCGGCACGAGGAAGGCGTGTTGGCGCGCGAGGCTCGCGGGTGCGTCATCGAGCCAGTGCAGCACCATGCTCGACGCAATGAGATCATAGCGCGCATTGAGATCGAGAGCGTCCGCATCCACGACGGAGAAGCGAACGGTCTCTCGTGCCCCTATCTCGGTCTCGCAGGCAGCGATCGCCTCGGGCACGACATCGGTAGCGAGCAGAGCAGCCTGCGGAAAGCGCTCGGTCAGCGCGCGCGTCAGAATGCCAGGCCCGCACCCAAGCTCCAGGATCGTTCTCACGTCGGACGTCGGCACGAGCCCGGCGAGCCGTGCAGCCGCGGCCCGATGCAGCGCCGCGTTGCGCACGTAGCACGGCACGCTGCGCGTGAAGCGCCTGCGGATGACCGATTTACGAGAGATGCTCACGAACGAACCGTTGAATTTCTGAAGCGCACCAATCTGTCTGCGTGAGGGGTAGGGCATGGCCGCCGCCCTCGCTCCATCGCGTGGCTGAGGTGGGCCACGAGCTACGCGTGACGTCCGGCGGAATGACCGGATCGTCTCGGCTCGCCAAGGCCAGCACGGGGCAGTCGAGGCCAGAGAGCACGCCCCGCGCATCGCCTTCGAGCATCGCGTCGAGCCCTTCGAGAAGCAAAGGCACGTTCAAGGCTTCGCTCGGCACGGGCTCGCGAATGCCCGCAAGCCGGCGGAATGCCTTCACCTGCGCCGGCGCATTTTTTTCGAGTCCCGCGCGCAACGCACGCATGGCGTCTACGTTCGCCGCCGCATCGAGGCGCGTAAAGCCCGAGATCGAGACCAGCGCCTTGATGCGCGCCGGCGCATTGAGCAGCAGCCAAAGCGCACCGAACGAGAAGCCGATGCAGATCGCGTCATCGGGCGGTGCGGCATGCGTCGGCGGCCCGAGATCGAGAAAGCGCGGGCCGCAATGGATGACGTCGCCATCGAAGCCGAGCCGCTCGATCAGCGGCTGCCAGACAGACGCATCGACCGCCCAGCCGTGCGCCAGCACGAGGCGGCGGCGATCGGTGCTCGGTCCTTGGCTCAAGAAGCAACTCCTGCGGCAGCGATGGGCGCCTTGCGTGCGACCATGTAAGGGAGGATCGGCGCCCTGTCATGCGCGACATGTCCGCCCGGTTACGGCAGCGATCGCGTGCTTTAACGCTATTGGGCCCTGGTTCCGTCGGCGCAGAACGTCAGCGCCACCTCGCACCGGCCGTAGGCGCCCTCACAGGCCCAGCGGGCATCGCGCCGGGCGAGATCGACCGATTTGCCGGCCGCGGCGCGCCAGCGCGTCGGATCACCGGGTGTTTCTGCGAGCGCCCAGCATTCGGTCTTCGCAAGCGTTGCGATCAGCTTGCAGCCCTGGTCGAAGCGCTCCGTGCAGCGGTGCATGGCCGCCGCTTCCGCCGCTGCGCGGCTTGGCTCCTCGACGCGCGCAAAGATGTTGCCGCTTCTGTCGACCACGGCGCCCCAGCAATCGGCGCCGGAGAATAGCCCGCCGCACTCCGCGAACGGGTTCTTGTTGCCCGCAACCAAAGTCGCGCCACCGCCCAAAAGCGCGACAAGCCCCACCGCGAGCGCACCGTAGGCGACTTTGCGGCGCAGGCCCTGCCCCAGCTTGGAGACGCGCGCCGTGATCAGCCGTGTGTAGGCGAGCGGCACGCGTACGGTGGCGCGACTCTTCTGCGTGGCGACGGTGCTCTGCGGCACGGGCGGCGGCTCGGCCTCGACGACGGAGCTGCCGGCGAGCAGGCCCGGCCGCCACGTGCGCACCGACTGGGGCCGGTCGACAGGACGCAGCTTGAGGCCCGCATCAATGGCCGACAGAAAGCCCTCGCGATACTGCCCCGTGGCTGCCGTGCTCGTCGGCTGAAGCTCGTCCGCAAGCTGCCGCGACGTCGCTTCGTCGGGACGCGCGCCCGTGACCGCCCGATAGAGCGTCGCCGAGAAGGCATAGATGTCGGTCCAGGCGCCATAGCGGTCTGCGTTCGAGGTGTACTGCTCGGGCGCCGAGTAGCCGCTCTTGAACACCAGCGCCGAGACGAGCTGCGAATGCTGCTTGATCTCGAAGCGTGAGGCACCGAAGTCGAGCAGGATGGGGGTCCCATCCTCCGACCGGATCATGATGTTCTCGGGCGAGATATCGAGATGCCAGGTGCGGTTCGCGTGCACGAGCTCGAGCGCCGAGAGCAGCGGCCCGGCGACGAGGTCGAGCTCATCCTGCGTCGGTGGGCTCTCGAGGCTCCTGAGCCACCGCTCGAACGTTACGCCGCGCACGAGGTCGAGCACCATGTAGGCGGTATCGTTCGCCTCGAACACGCGCCTCACGGCAATGATGTTGGGATGGTTGAACTGCGCCAGCAGCCGCGCTTCGTCGAAGAACTTCCTGAGACCCCAGCGATAGTCCTCTTCCGCGTTGGCCCGCGAGAGGAACTTGACGCTCTTGCCGTCGCGCCGGACGAGATCCTCGGGAAAGAACTCCTTGAGCGCGAACTCCTTGTTCAGCATCTCGTCCTTGACGAGATAGGTGATGCCGAAACCGCCGCGTCCGAGAAGGCCGGTGATCACGTACTGGTCGATCCGCGTACCTTGCGGCAGCACGGCTTCGTTCTGGCCGGACATTTGAGCGAGCGCCCTCCCAGGATCGCCAGTCACTTAAGCGGATCAAGTCACTTGGACGCGTCAAGTCGCTTGAACGCGTCCATGAGTGTGCCGCCGCGGACACGGGGCCCTGCGGCCAAGAATGCCTCATTATCGTTGCGCCGGAAAGGGTTGCCAGCCCGAATGCGGGCAGGGGATCTCCTGTGGGCGCGGGGCCGCGTTGTGTTGAACGGCCTATCCCGCCCGCGTAGGATGTCCCTTCAACCGACTTGGACCGCCCTGGAGACGCGAGCATGCGGCGCCCCGCAAGGCAGCGCAAAGCGATCGTTGCGATAAGCGTGCTTCTCTCCGCCTTGGGACCGACCGGTGCCGCCGCCGAGACGAGGCTCGTGGCGCAGTGTGAAGCCTCCGAGCCGGCCGCAGAGGGCGCACCCGCGGCCGTCGCGTGCGATCTGCGTGCCAGCGGCCTGGCCGCTTTCGAAAACGTCAAAGCCGCAATAAAGGGCGAAGAGGGCACGCTGGAAGCGATCTTCTCCCCTTACGACCCCGCGACCCAGGTCACGACCACGGCTTATTTGATCCAGCTCTTGCCTAACGCGCGCCGCGTCACGCTCGCCCAGATGGGCGATGCCGTCGTGACGTTTACGGACCAGCGCCAGGGC
This sequence comes from Hyphomicrobium sp. CS1GBMeth3, assembly GCF_900117455.1. Classification (NCBI taxonomy): domain Bacteria; kingdom Pseudomonadati; phylum Pseudomonadota; class Alphaproteobacteria; order Hyphomicrobiales; family Hyphomicrobiaceae; genus Hyphomicrobium; species Hyphomicrobium sp. CS1GBMeth3. Next base: position 1,335,996 of record NZ_FPHO01000002.1, on the reverse strand, counting down.
AAACGCCGTTTTGCGGCCTACACGTTCGGGACCGATCTTTCTCTGATCGCCGATTCCGGCACCTCGAACGCCGAGTTCGTGCGCCAGATGGTGGCCATCAAGCCGGCCACCGCGTCGATTGGCCTCTACAAGGCGGCGATTGAGGCGATCGAAAAGCTGGCGAAGGAGAGCGGCGACCGCAAGGCGCTGGTGATCCTCGGCGATGGTACGTCGGACGATAAAGATCACACGCACGAGCAGGTGGTGCAGGCGGCGCGGGACGCGAACGTCGCGATCCACGTGCTCGGCTATTACGACGATCGCGCCGCACGCACGAAATTCCAGGCGCTCTCGCGCCTCGCAGAGGAAACCGGCGGCTACGCGGCAGAGGTCAAGCAGGGGGCCGGCGCGGCGCGCGATCTGACGAAGGAGATCGTTACGACGCGCTTCGTCGGCGAGCTTCTGGAGAACGGCGGCACGCTCACGACCGGTGTCAAAGGAGCGCCCGGGTCTCGCCCCCTCGCGCTGACCGCCGAGCTAGCGGACGGCAAGAGCGTTGCATCCGAAACGGAGGTTGTCGTTCCGGCCGCGCCGCTGCCGAGTTTCGAGACAACGACGCTGCAAACCCCGGATCCTGATCCCGCGCCGGAGGCGACCGGCGCGCTGGGCTGGATCGCGGATCGCGCCGGCCTGCTCCTCGTGCTGGCTGGGCTGATCGGGCTTGGCGCCTATGGCTATCGCCGGTACGGGCACGCACTCATGTCCCGTTTCCACCGCGACGCGACAGATGAACAGGATCCATCGGAGGCGGAGTCCGTCGCCGAAAAGCAGGCCGGCCCGGCCGCCGCACCGCCCGTCGTCGTAGAAAAGGTCGCCTCGCCACCGCGGAAGGCCGAAACCCGCCCTGCCATCTACGGCTGGCTGGAGGCGCTCGACGGCGACACCGGCAGCCATCCACTGCGCACAGAGAACGTGCGAGTCGGCCGGCTCAGGGACAACGACATCTGCCTGCAGAACGATTCCATTTCGCGCCGTCATGCCGTGCTGCACTACGATGCCGACAAACGTCGCGTCGTAATCACGGATCTGGGCGGCAGCAATGGCGTCCTGGTTAATCGCACGAAATACAAGTCGCGCGAGCTCAAGGACGGCGACATGGTTGAACTCGGCGAGGTCCGGCTGCGTTTCCGCGCCGAGCCGGAATACACCTGACACGGTCGAGCGAGTGTGCTGCGTCTGTCATGGGATGGGTGGATCGAGGAGATCGGACGATGAGCAGTGATCCGCGCGCCCCGCCAGATGACGGCGATCCCGAGGAGGCGAGGAGGACACGCCTCGTCATGCATGCCGAGGCGGCCTCGGCCGCCGTTCCGGTGGGCGCCGCCGTCATTGGCAGAACGAGGCTGGTCGGCAGCTTCGACATCGCCCGCGCATTGTCGCCCGCGCCGCTGGCCAGAACCTCTCTTGTGCGTGACACCGGCATCGACGCCGAGCCCGTCGCGGGCTGGATCGTCGTCGTCAAAGGGCCGGGACGCGGCGCCTATCGGCCCGTCTACGTCGGCATGAATGCGCTGGGCCGCGCCCCGAACCAGCGCATCCCCGTCGATTTCGGCGACGAAAGTATCTCGCGCGAGGAGCACGCCGTCATCACCTACGACGAGGAGACGCGCACGTTCTATCTTCAGCACGGCGGCAAAGCAAACCTCGTGCGGCTCGGCGGCAAGCCCGTTCTCGTGCCGACGGAGCTCAAGGCGGGTAATCTCTTCCGCATCGGCAACACGACGTTCCGCTTCGTCGCCTTCTGCGGACGAGACTTCGACTGGACGAGCGAGGTCGAAGACGCATGACCTTTCGCGTGGCAGGCGCTGCCCGGGCCACGATTGGCGCGCGATCAGACCAGGAGGACGCCTTCGCGATCTGGCCGCCTTCGGCTGGAGCGTCAATCGGGGAGGGCGCGCGTCTCTTAGCGGTCGTCGCCGACGGCATGGGCGGCCATGCTGGCGGCGAGGTCGCCGCGCGCGTGGCCTGTGACGCTTTCGTTGCGGCGTTCGTGGAGTGCGGTGGCACAGTCGGCGAGCGTCTCGACGCGGCGCTCGACGCTGGCAACTGGGCGATCTCGGCCCGCGCGGCAGAGGATCCCAAGCTGCGCGGCATGGGTTCGACACTGGTGGCGGCTTCGATTGATGAAACGGGGCTGCGCTGGGCGAGCGTGGGAGACTCGGCCCTGCTGCTCTTTCGCGCGCCGGACGTGCTTCGCCTCAATGCCGATCATTCGCTGGGCGCGCTCCTCGATGCCGAGGCGCGTAACAAGCGGATCTCCGCGGACGAGGCCGCGCGCAATCCGCACCGCAACGCGTTGCTCTCGGCGCTGACCGGCAAGCGGATCGAGATCCGCGACCTGCGCTCCGAGCCTTACTCTCTGAGGTCGGCGGATTGGCTGATCGTCGCGAGCGATGGCATCGCGACCCTCTCTGGCGACGAGATTGGCGATATCGTCTACGCCAATCGCGCGTCCGAGCCGGATCAGATGGCGGAGCGTCTGATCGCGGCGGTGCTCGCGAAAAAAGACCCCGTGCAGGACAACACCACAGTCATCGCGCTGAAGATCGAGGGAGACACGATTCCCGTAGCCGAGGATGAGCGGCCGACGCGCATCCTGCGTGCTACGGACGGCCCGTCGGGGGACGGCGCGGGCGGCGGGGAGGCGGCCGCCATGCTCACGGGCCGCTACGGCGTGATGCTCGCCGTCGGCATGGGCCTGATGTTCCTGATCGGCTGGCTGCTCCGCGCAGTGCTGGAATAGGACTGCGCCGGCCGTCGAGCGGCCGACGCCCCCTGAGCGGAAAGAACCTCGGGCCTCAGAATGGCACCCGGATGCCCGCTTGACCGCTATGGCTGCTCGCGTCGTCCGCGAAGTCGCCCTGGTAGCCGATCCCGAGCGTTATGCCGGAAGCGAACCTTCCCTCGAGGCCGAGGCCGAGAGTCACGCTGTCCTCTGCGATCGGCAGGCCCTCGACGGAAAATTCCGAGCCTGTGGGCAATTGCATCGCGGTCCGGATCGGATCGCCGTCGAAGGCATGGCGCCAGCCGATGTTGGCCTTCGGGATGAGCGCCGCCCCATCGTAATGCACGACACTCGCGAACCGTAGGCCGAGCGTGGAGAAGGCCAGGGTTTCGTCGTTCCCCCCAACCCACAGGCCGGTGCTGGGCGCGCCTCGCTCGGTGAAGCTGTCGGAATCGACGTTGGTCACCATGAGGCCTGCGAACGGCTCGAGCTTGAAGGCCTGCATCGCGATCGGATAGCTGGCTTCCGCGAACGCCGACGTCGTGTGCCCGTCGTAGGAGCCACGCGCCGACTCCGAGATTCCGCCGACTTGCACCCACCGGTCCGAATCGTAGCTCGTCCAGCCGGCGCTTACGCCGCCTTTGAGCACCAGATCGGCAAGCTGCGTTGCGCCATAGGCCGCGATGCGAACGGTGTCCCCTTCGATTTCGTGGAAGCGCCCGTCGGTACGCGTGCGCCCCGACGAGAAGGACGCCGCGATGCCGAGCTGTGTTGCCTCCCAGCGGGCATCAAAGCCAGCGGCCACGCCACCGCTACGCGACGTGACACCGAAGGCATTGCCGTCGCCGTCCATGTCGATGCTCTGGCCGGTCACGGTGGCCCATGCGCCGGAGGCCATCGCCGGCCCGCCGTCAGACGGAGCAGGCATCAGGCGGTACGGCGGTGCATAAGGCGATGCCTTATTGGATGCGCCGGACTTGCCTGAGAAATCCTGCAGGCGGCCAAGCAGGAGACCCGCAAAGGTCACTTCCTCTTGCGCGGTGACTGCAACTTGGCTCGCGTAGGTGTCGCCCGAAAGCTGATTGAAGGCATGCCGAGCACCAGCCTCCGTCATCCCGACGGCCTCGTCGTAGAGGGGAGAGCCCGAGCCGCTGTCGTCGAGCGCCCGCCCGACGCTCCGCTGGTTGCGCGTCCGGCCCACGCTCTCGAAGCTCGCGCCGTTGCGTGCGAGCTCGAGGAATGCATCGTTCCCGATGTAGTCGACGTTGGCATCGAGAAACGCCAGCCGGTTGTCGACATCGAAGGTGCCGGTGATGCCGTAGACGGACGACAGGATGGTGCACGGAGCAGACGGTGCGCACCCGCCCGTGCCCTGCACGATCAACGAAGCGCCATCTTCGATCGCAATCGCGCCTTCCGAATTGATGCTGCTGGCAACGCCTCGGACGTTGATCGTTAGGCTGGAAGCAGCATCGAACGACACGTCACCCACAACGTCGAGAGATCCCGGTGTGCCATCGGCCGATCCAGGTGAGATATCGGCGCCGACCGCGGTGAGCGAGCCGAGAGTGCCGGTGCCCAAAAGCATGCCGTCCACGACGTGCACGTCGGACCCGGAAAGGCCTGCGTCGTCGAGAAGCGCGGCTGCATCCTCGATACGCGTCTCGCCCGAGAAGGCGGTGGTGCCACGAAGCGTCCAGACGCCGCTGATGCCGAAAGTTTCGAAGTTGCGGTAGGTTGCGGCGTCACCGATAGCCGCAAGGTCGAAAGCGCCGGTCTCAGTGCCGAGCCGGAGCGTGTCGCTGCCGTCGCCGCCATCGACATATCCTTCCACCGTCGCGCCAGCGTGGTGCACGAAGAGATCGTCGCCAACGCCGAATTCGACCGCGACGCCGTTGCTGCCCGAGATGGTGCCGAAGTTCTCGATCACGTTGGCTTCCGCGCTGATGATACGAATGCCGAAGCCATCGAGGCCCTCGATACGACCGTAGTTGGCGATCGCGATGGCTTCGAAAGCATTCCCCGTTTCGCTGTCGTCGACGAGAATGCCGTTGTCGACGCCGCTGATCAGGGCATCGCGGTACGCGGTCGAACCATTGACGATGATGCCGCCACCGATGGCGATCGCCTCGCTTGTCGCCGTGAGAAGGTCGCCTTCCTTCGTTCCGATCGAGCCCTCGCCGCGGATAATGCCGTAATTGTAGATGTGGCCGATGGCATCGATGTCGACGCCGTCACCGTCGCCGTAGTCTGCGTCGGGATTGGCGACACCCACGATCGCACCGTAGTTGATGACCGTCATGGGACCGTCGGCTGCGAGCGTATCGAAATTGAGGCCCGAACCGTTGTTGCCTTTGATCAGGCCTCCGGCTTCGTTGGTGACGGTCGTCGGCAGCTTGCCGGTGATGCCATGGCGGGCGCCTTCGATGACGCCGCCGGCGTGATTGATCACCTCGCCCGCGTTCGTATCCTGGAAATCGATGCCGTCGGAGGAATCATTCGGGTCTACCGCTCGGCCGATGATGGTGCCCCAGTTCTCGACTACACCGCCTTGGCCGGGACGGATAGCGTCGGCATCCTGCGTCTGGATGAGGCCATAGTTCTTGATCGAGATCCCCGTCGCGCGAACGGTATTCAGGTCCAGAGCTTGGCCCGCGTCATCGCCCGTGCCGATGCTTTCGATCGTGCCGTGGTTCTCGATCGTAATCTGGCCGACTGTCGGCACATCGCTGAACCGAACCGCATCGTCGATCGAGCGGATGACGCCATCCTCGCCGTTGTAGAGCGTGAACGAGGCGATGGCCGTCCCGTAGTTCATATTGATGGCGCGGCTGACGGAATCTGTCGCCAGAATGCTGCCCGTATTGCGGATCTCGATCGTGCCGCCACCGACACGCAGCGCGTCATGACCGAACGCCTGCATCGTTCCGGAATTGTCGATGCTGACGATGGCAGCCGACGACGACATGGAGGCGAAGTCGAGTATCTGGCCGGACGCCGACGTCATGCTACCGAAGTTGTTCACCGTGATCGTGCCGTTCGTGACATCCGTGTTCACGCGGAACGTATCGTCGGACGTTGAGATCTCACCGTGATTGTTGAGCGTGATCGTGCGCGTGGCGCTTCCGCCGCTGGTGTCGATGCCACGATTGCCGGATCTGAGCGTGCCGAAATTGTCAATGATGACGCCGGTCGACGCCCCACTCTGCGTGATCGAGGTTCCGCTGGTTTCGAGGGTCGCGCCGCTTTCGATCGTGCCCTGGTCCGTGCCGCCGACGGTTTTTGTGCCGGGATCTGTCGTGCCGGCGGGCACCGTGAAATCTGCCGCCGCTGCGGACGTTGTGGAAAGCGCCGCTAGAAGACCGACATAAGCTGCGCGGCGTAGAACGAGATACATTGTGCCCCCCTGAACTTGAAACTCAGGCGGCGATTCACGACCGCCCGAGTACGCATAGAGGGGCTCTGTTATTTTCCTTCTTTAACGTCTGCGTGACGCTTAGAGATTCAAATTCGATGTGTAGACAGACTGTATTCACATCTGCAGCAGGCGTGCGTGATGTGCGCATTAAGCAGCGATGTACGTTAAGCGGTTCGAATGCTCAGCGCGAAAGCAGCTTGCGCGCTGCCGCGTCCGGGCTGACACGACCGGACAGAACCTCGTCGGACAGCCCGTCGATCTCGCGATTGCTGTCTTCCTTGACGCGGCGCGCCACGATATCCGCCGCCGCGCGCGCGATGAGGTAGCGCGCCCGTCGCCGGCGTTTCGCCATCGGTCCCGCGACAGCCGCCCGCTCGCCGACGTCGCGCACGGTCTTGACCAGCTCCGGCACGCCTTCGCCCGTGGTCGCCGTGGTCTTGAGCACCGGCACAGGCGTCCGGAGCGAACGGATCGAGAGCGCGCCGAGCAGCTGCTGCAGGGTCAGCTCCGCACCCTCACGATCACCTTTGTTGACGACCAGGATGTCGGCGATCTCGAGCAGCCCTGACTTCATCGCCTGAATGTCGTCGCCGAGCCCCGGCGCCGAGATCACGACGCGCACGTCGGCGACCTCGGCCACGTCCATCTCGTTCTGACCGGTGCCGACGGTCTCGAGCAGGATGAGATCGAACCCGGCCGCGTCGAGCGCATCGATGACGCGGACGGCAGCCGGTGACAGGCCTCCAAGATAGCCGCGGCTCGCGAGCGAGCGCACGAACACGCCGTCGTCGTCGAGCGCCGCCGTCATGCGGATGCGGTCGCCGAGGATGGCGCCGCCAGAGACGGGGCTCGACGGATCAACCGCGATAACGCCGACGGTTCCGCCTTGCGAGCGCGCGTGCGCGATGACGGCGTTGACCAGCGTCGACTTGCCGGCGCCGGGCGGGCCGGTGAAGCCGACCACGAGCGCGTTGCCGAGATAGGGCTGGAGCGCTTCCAGGAGTGGCGGTGCGCTGACCGAGAGCTTCTCGAGCTCCGTCACCGCCGCAGCGATGGCGCGCCGCTCGCCTGCGCGCAGGCGCTTGACGAGGTCCGGAATGGCCTCGAGCTTGAGCGTCGAGCGCGGCATCTGAGGTGCAGTTTGGGTCGCGTCGTCCATGCCGGGCTGATACGCGCAGGCCGTCTCGGAGGCAACCCCTCGCGCCGTCACATCCGCCACTTCTCCTCCCCCTTGTGGGGGAGGCCGGGAGGGGGAACTCACAACGTCCGCCGCAGGGATTCCCCAGAAAGCGGGGAGGGGCAACGTCAGAACCACAGCCCCGGCCACCGGTAGCGGGGCCGCATGTCGCCAGGCCCGTAGCCGACGAGCGAGAACATGGGCTGCTCGGCGATGACGAGCGGCGCGTGCCGCACCGGTGCGTGATCACCCGCCGGGCCGCTGGCCTCGACTGCGAGCTGCCGGACGCGCTCGTCGGCTTCGGGATGCGAGCGCAGCAGCGACGGCTGCGGTACCCGGCGTGCCGGCACCGGTAGCATCAAATCCTCCCAGAAATGCCCAGTCTCCCAGAAATGCCCAGTGTAGGTCTCGAGCCGTCGCAGCGCGGACACGAGCGCCTCACGATCGCCCGTCAGCGCCTCGGCGGTCCTGTCTGCCTCGAATTCGCGCTCCCGGGAGAGGGAAAGCTGCAGTAGGTTCGAAAGTGCGGGCACGAGGTAGAGGAGGAGCACCGCCCACCAGGAAATCGGATCCCAGCCGGTCACGAACGTCGCGATATTGAACGCGGCCAAGCCGAGTGCGGCATAGCTCAGCGGCTGCAGCACCCGTGTCACGACGTCCGCCAGCCTCAGCACGGGAAGGTCGTTGTTGCGGATGTGGCCGATCTCGTGCGCCAGCACGCCGGCCGTTTCGGGGAGCGACAGGCGCCTCAGCAACCCTTCGGTAACCGCGATTGCAGGCCGTTCCCGCGAGCCGACGCTGAACGCGTTCAGCGTCGTGCTGGGAACGACGTAGAGGTCGGGCCGCCGAGGGAGATCTGCGCGGTAGGCCAAAACATCGATCAGGCTTGAAAGCTGGGTGTCGTCCTGTGGGATAGGGGTCGCCTGATAGAGCCGCATCACGACCTCCGCCGGCACGTACAGCGAGAGCGCGACGACGACGGCCGCAAGCAGCAGCGCGACAATTAAGCCGGTCCCACTCCAAAGCAACATCGCGGGCGCTGCGACCAGCACCACGAAGCCGAGCAGCAGAAGGCCCGCTTGGGCGCGATTCTGCCGCGACGTGCCGGTCAGACTCGCCGAAAGGACATGCGAATAAAGGAAAGCGGGCATCTCGCCCTCCTGCCGAGAGAACGCCGCAGAACGGGACCTCGGCCCCGCAGCCGAGAACATGCCCCATAACTGGAAATGAGGTGATTAAAAAACGTCTTTCCTATGATAAACAGCGGTCTGTTCAGCCTTTGCCGGGGTCTCCCGACGGCTTCTGGCGCGCGGTCTTTTGAGCAAGGCCATCGCCGACGCCGACTTTTGCGATTTCGTTAGCCGCAAGGTGTTGACCCGGAATCCGCAAATGGTTATAGGAACGCCACTCTCACGGTAGGTGGTAGGCCATCTCCGCGCATTTTTGCGCTTCAGCCTAAACGCTGCCGTCCTAAAGCAGAGGACATTTTCGGACCAAGATCGCCGGCAAGCCGAAGGGCAAGCCGGATGATCCTCTGGTTTTTTCCGTGCCAGGCTTCCGGGGCTCCGGGGCTCGGCAGGTTTCGTTTGGCGCATGCGCTCATATTTGGACGCGCGGCGCTCAAGCAGGCCGAAACACGGTCTGGAGCCGAACAGAAGCGGGGCGCTTGATGCCGACGATACAACAGCTGATCCGGAAACCCCGGAGCCCGAAGGTCTATCGCGAGAAGTCGCGCCACATGGAGGCGTGCCCTCAGAAGCGTGGCGTCTGCACGCGCGTCTATACGACGACGCCGAAGAAGCCGAACTCGGCGCTTCGTAAGGTCGCCAAGATCCGCCTGACCAACGGCTACGAGGTGATCGGCTACATTCCGGGCGAGGGCCACAACCTTCAGGAGCATTCCGTGGTCCTGATCCGTGGTGGCCGCGTCAAGGACTTGCCCGGCGTCCGTTACCACATCCTGCGCGGCGTGCTCGACACCCAGGGCGTCGCCAACCGCAAGCAGCGTCGTTCGAAATACGGTGCGAAGAGGCCGAAATAGCCTTCTCGCCAGAGGTATCCCGGACGAGCCGCTTAGGAGCGGAAGGATCCGGGATCTCGAAGTTCCAAGGCGGCTCGCCCGGGAGTGAGCCCTAAGATTGAAGCGAAGGACTAGGACACATGTCCCGTCGTCACAGTGCAGAAAAGCGCGAAGTCAATCCGGATCCGAAGTATTCTGATCTGGTGCTGACCAAGTTCATGAACGCCGTCATGTCCGACGGTAAGAAGTCGGTCGCCGAGCGCATCGTGTACGGCGCGCTGGAGCGTATGGAGAGCAAGGCGAAGTCCGATCCGGTCGCCATGTTCCATCAGGCGCTGGACAACGTCATGCCGGCGGTCGAGGTTCGCTCGCGTCGCGTCGGCGGCGCCACGTACCAGGTTCCGGTCGAAGTTCGCACTGAGCGCCGTCAGGCTCTCGCCATCCGCTGGATCATCACTGCAGCCCGTGCGCGCAACGAGAACACGATGGTTGAGCGCCTGTCGGGCGAGCTGCTGGACGCCGCCGCCAACCGTGGCACGGCCGTCAAGAAGCGCGAAGACACGCACAAGATGGCGGACGCCAACCGGGCGTTCTCGCATTACCGCTGGTAAATCGCGCGGCTGAGCAAAGGGAAAAGCGCGGTTGCGGAGTAGGCAACCGAAGCGCAAAGGGAAAGACAGATGGCCCGCCAATACCCCATCGAGGACTACCGCAACTTCGGCATCATGGCCCACATTGATGCCGGCAAGACGACCACGACTGAGCGGATCCTCTACTACACCGGCAAGTCCTACAAGATCGGCGAAGTCCACGACGGCGCCGCGACGATGGACTTCATGGAGCAGGAGGCTGAGCGCGGCATTACCATTACGTCTGCCGCGACGACCTGCTTCTGGGTGGACCGCAACGACAAGAAGCACCGCCTGAACATCATTGATACGCCGGGCCACGTCGACTTCACCATCGAGGTCGAGCGTTCGCTGCGCGTGCTCGACGGCGCCGTGTGCGTTCTCGACTCGAACCAGGGCGTCGAGCCGCAGACCGAGACCGTTTGGCGTCAAGGCGACAAGTACAGCGTTCCGCGCATCATCTTCTCCAACAAGATGGATAAGACCGGCGCGGACTTTTACATGTGCCTTGCCGACATCAAGGAAAAGCTCGGCGCGCGCGCTGTGCCGTTGCAGATTCCGATCGGCGCTGAGAGCGACTTCAAGGGCGTTGTTGACCTCATCAAGATGAAGGCCATCACCTGGGAAGGCGATGGCAAGGACGCCAAGATGGTCGAGTCCGAGATCCCGGCCGATCTCGCCGACAAGGCTGCCGAGTTCCGCGCCGCCATGATCGAGGCCGCCGTCGAAATGGACGACGCCGCGATGGAGGCTTACCTCGAGGGCAAGGAGCCCGACGAGGACACCATTCGTAAGCTTATCCGCAAGGCGACCATCACCCGCGCCTTCTATCCGATGATGTGTGGGTCGGCCTTCAAGAACAAGGGCGTGCAGCCCCTTCTCGACGCCGTCGTCGACTTCCTGCCGAGCCCGCTTGATCGTGAGGCCTACAAGGGTATCGATCCGAAAACCGGCAAAGACCTTCTGCGCAAGCCGTCCGACAGCGAGCCGCTGTCCATGATCGCCTTTAAGATCATGAGCTTCGAGCACGTCGGCTCGATTACGTTCTGTCGCATCTACTCGGGCAAGCTCGAGCAGGGCATGGCGCTCGCCAACACCTCACGCGACAAGAAAGAGCGCGCCGGCCGCATGTATCTCATGCACGCCGCCGACCGCGAGGAGATCAAGGAAGCCTTCGCTGGCGACATCGTCGCCCTGCAGGGCATGAAGGATATCCGCACCGGCGAAACGCTCTGCGATCCGAACAACCCGGTGATCCTTGAGAAGATGGAGTTCCCTGAGCCCGTCATCAATCTGAAGATCGAGCCCAAGACCAAGGCCGACCAGGAGAAGATGGCGATCGCGCTCAACACGATGTCGGTCGAGGATCCCTCGTTCCGCGTATCCATCGACCCCGAGAGCGGCGAGACCATCCTGAAGGGCATGGGCGAGCTTCATCTCGACATCAAGGTCGACATCCTGAAGCGCACCTACAACGTCGAGGCTAACGTCGGCCAGCCGCAGGTTGCCTACCGCGAGACGCTGGCTCGCCCGGCGGAGATCGACTACACGCACAAGAAGCAGACCGGCGGCACCGGCCAGTTCGCCCGCGTCAAGCTCAAGCTCGAGCCGAACGAGACCGGCAAGGGCAATGCTTTCGAGAGCACGATCGTCGGCGGCTCCGTCCCGCGCGAATACATCCCGGGCGTCGAAAAGGGCGTCAAGTCGGTGTGGGATTCGGGCGTGCTGATCGGCTTCCCGATCGTCGACATGAAGGTCACGTTGTTCGACGGTGCCTTCCACGAGGTTGACTCGTCTGCGATCGCATTCGAGATCGCCACCCGCGCGGCCATGAAGGAAGGCTGCGATAAGGGCGGCATCAAGATCCTCGAGCCGATCATGGACGTCGAGGTGGTGACGCCGGGCGATTTCGTCGGCTCCATCATCGGCGACATCAACTCGCGGCGCGGCCAGATCCGCACCCAGGAGATGCGCGGCAACGCGACTGTCATCCGGGCCTACGTGCCGCTCGCGAACATGTTCGGCTATGTGAGCCAGCTCCGGTCGATGTCGACGGGGCGCGCATCCTACACGATGCAGTTCGCGCACTATGCCGATGTGCCGCGCAACGTGGCGGACGAGGTCAAGGCGAAATATGCCTGAGCCGGCACCCCGGCTGAGGCGAGGAGATCCGGTAGCAACCGGCAGCAATTGAAAGACGAGTTAAGGAGAGCCACCCATGGCCAAGGCGAAATTCGAGCGCAACAAGCCGCACGTCAATGTCGGCACCATCGGTCACGTCGACCACGGCAAGACCACGCTCACCGCAGCACTGACGAAGGTTTCGTTCGATCGCGGCTGGACCACGACGGCGATCAGCTACGACAACGTTGCCAAGGCGTCTGAGAGCCAGGGCCGTCGCGACCCGACGAAGATTCTCACCATCGCCACCTCGCACGTCGAATATGCGACGCCGAACCGCCATTACGCACACGTCGACTGTCCCGGCCACGCCGACTACGTGAAGAACATGATCACCGGCGCTGCCCAGATGGATGGCGCGATCCTGGTCGTGTCGGCCGTTGACGGCCCGATGCCGCAGACCCGCGAGCACATCCTGCTCGCCCGCCAGGTCGGCGTGCCCTACATCGTCGTCTTCCTCAACAAGTGCGACATCGTCGATGACGCCGAGCTGCTCGACCTCGTCGAGATGGAAGTGCGCGAGCTGCTCTCCAAGTACCAGTTCCCGGGCGACGACACGCCGGTCATTCGCGGCGCCGCCGTGAAGGCACTCAATGGTGAGAAGGGCGAACTCGCCGACGAGGCGATCATCCGCCTCTACGAGGCCCTCGACACCTACATTCCGCTCCCTGAGCGTCCGAAGGATCAGCCCTTCCTGATGCCGATCGAAGACGTGTTCTCGATCTCCGGCCGCGGCACCGTCGTCACCGGCCGTATCGAGCGCGGCGTCATCAAGGTCGGCGAGGAAGTCGAGATCGTCGGCCTCACGGACACCAAGAAGTCGGTTGTCACCGGCGTCGAGATGTTCCGCAAGCTGCTCGATCAGGGCGAGGCCGGCGACAACGTCGGCTGCCTCCTGCGCGGTATCGACAAGGAAGCTGTCGAGCGCGGTCAGGTTCTGGCCAAGCCCGGCTCCGTGAAGCCGCACAGGAAGTTCAAGGCCGAGGCGTACATCCTCACCAAGGAAGAGGGTGGCCGTCACACGCCGTTCTTCACCAACTACCGTCCCCAGTTCTACTTCCGCACGACCGACGTCACCGGCGTCGTGACGCTGCCGGAAGGCACGGAGATGGTGATGCCGGGCGACAACATCGCCGTGGACGTCGAGCTCGTCTCGCCGATTGCCATGGAAGAGAAGGTGCGCTTCGCAATCCGCGAAGGCGGCCGCACCGTTGGCGCCGGCGTCGTCACGAAGATCGTTGAGTAGCAGAAAAAAAGAGGCGCTCGAGAGGGTGGCGGCAACGCCGACAACACGAGCGCTTCTCTCATTTAGCGGGTCAAGACAATGAACGGCCAGAATATCCGTATCCGGCTCAAGGCGTTCGACCATCGTATTCTCGATGCGTCGACGCGTGAGATCGTGAACACGGCGAAGCGCACCGGCGCGGAGGTTCGGGGTCCGATCCCTCTGCCGACCCGTATCGAGCGCTTTACCGTCAATCGCTCTCCGCACGTCGACAAGAAGAGCCGCGAGCAGTTCGAGATGCGCACTCACAAGCGCATGCTCGACATCGTGGATCCGACGCCGCAGACGGTCGACGCGCTGATGAAGCTCGACTTGGCCGCGGGCGTGGACGTGGAAATCAAGCTCTAGAGGATGCCGCGCCGGGCGGGGCTCTCCGCTTGGGCTGCGAATAATGAAGGAAGGAATGCGAGACATGCGTTCCGGAGTGATTGCACAGAAAGTCGGCATGACCCGCATCTTCACGGAAGCGGGTGAGCACGTGCCTGTGACGGTCCTGAAGCTCGAGAAGCTGCAGGTCCTTTCGCAGCGCACCGCCGACAAGAACGGCTACACGGTGATCCAGGTCGGCGCCGGCACGCGTAAGCCTTCGCGGCTGACGAAGTCGGAGCGCGGGACGTTCTCCGTTGCCACCGTCGAGCCGAAGCGCAAGCTCGCTGAGTTCCGGGTCAGCCCCGAGAACCTGATCGAGGTTGGCGCCGAGATCACCGCCGACCATTTCGTCCCCGGCCAGTTCGTGGACGTCACCGGCACCACCCAGGGCAAGGGCTTCCAGGGCGCCATGAAGCGCTGGAACTTCGGCGGTCTGCGCGCAACGCACGGCGTCTCGGTCGTGCACCGCTCGCACGGCTCCACCGGCCAGCGTCAGGACCCCGGCAAGGTGTTCAAGGGCAAGAAGATGGCGGGCCATCTCGGTGATGAGCGCGTCACCACGCAGAACCTCGTCGTCGTTAAGACCGACGTCGAGCGCGGCCTGCTGATGATCCGTGGCGCGGTTCCTGGCTCCAAGGGTGGCTGGGTCATCGTGCGCGATGCCGTCAAAAAGAAGGCCCACGCTGATGCGCCGTCGCCCGGCGCCTTCAAGCCGGCGAATAAGGAGAAGGCGTGATGAAAGCCACCGTCACGACGCTCGAGGCGAAAAAGGCCGGTGAGGTTGATCTCGCCGATGCCATCTACGGGCTCGAGCCTAGGCCGGATATTCTGCATCGCATGGTGCGCTGGCAGCAGCTGAAGCGCATGGCCGGCACGCACCACGCGCAGGACCGCTCGGAAGTCTCGGTCACGGGCAAGAAGGTCTACAAGCAGAAGGGCACCGGCGGTGCTCGCCACGGTGACAAGTCGGTCCCGCAGTGGCGCGGCGGCGGCAAGGCGTTCGGCCCCAAGCCGCGCAGCCATGCCATCGACCTGACCAAGAAGGTTCGTGCACTCGCGCTCCGTCACGCACTGTCCGCCAAGGCCAAGGCCGGCGAGATCGTCGTGCTCGACGCGGCACAGTCGAAGGACGGCAAGACGGGCGCGCTGAAGAAGCAGTTCGCCGAGCTCGGCTGGAAGAGCGCGCTGATCATCGACGGTGCGTCGCTGGATGACGCGTTCGCCCGCGCGGCGCGCAACATCCCGCACATCGACGTTCTGCCGATTGCCGGCATCAACGTCTACGACATCCTGCGCCGCGAGAAGCTCGTGCTGACCAAGGCCGCAGTCGAGGCGCTGGACGTGCGTTTCGCTGACGTGAAGGCCAAAGCCGCGGAGGCGAAGTGATGAGCAGCAACCTCAAGCATTACGACGTCATCCTGTCTCCGGTGATCACCGAGAAGGCGACGGCGGTTTCCGAGGCGAACCAGGTGATCTTCAAGGTCGCTTCGGGCGCCAACAAGTCCGATATCAAGGCCGCCGTCGAGAGCCTCTTCAAGGTCAAGGTGAAGGCCGTCAACACGCTCGTGCGCAAGGGCAAGCGGAAGGTTTTCCGCGGCATTCGCGCTCAGCAGAGCGACGTTAAGAAGGCCATCGTGACGCTCGAGGAAGGCCACTCGATCGACGTCACGACGGGTCTTTAAAGGAGAGCCGATCCCATGGCATTGAAGACATACCGTCCGACGTCCCCGGGTCTCCGCCACCTGGTTCAGGTCGACCGCTCGAACCTCTGGAAGGGCGCGCCGGTCAAGATGCTGACCGAGGGCAAGCGCAAGACCGGCGGCCGCAACAACGACGGACGCATCACCACGCGTCATATCGGCGGTGGCCACAAGCAGTCGTATCGCCTGATCGACTTCCGTCGTCGCAAGCACGACGTGGTCGCCACGGTCGAGCGTCTTGAGTACGACCCGAACCGCACGGCTTTCATCGCCCTCATCAAGTACGAGGACGGCAAGCTCTCCTACATTCTGGCGCCGCAGCGCCTGGCCGTTGGTGACCAGGTCGTCTCGGGTGCGAAGGTCGACGTGAAGCCCGGCAACGCCATGCCGCTGTCGGCCATGCCGATCGGCACCATCGTGCACAACGTCGAGCTGAAGCCGGGCGCGGGCGGCCAGATCGCGCGTTCGGCTGGTGCCTTCGTGCAGCTCGTCGGCCGCGACGCCGGCTGGGCGATCCTGAAGCTGAACTCCGGCGAGACCCGCAAGGTGCGCGCCGAGTGCTTGGCATCCGTTGGCGCCGTGTCGAACCCGGACCACACCAACGAGGTGACCGGCAAGGCTGGCCGCACGCGCTGGAAGGGCAACCGTCCGACGGTGCGCTCGATCGCCATGAACCCGATCGACCACCCGAACGGCGGCCGTACCAAGGGCGGTAAGCACTGGGCGACGCCGTGGGGCAAGCCGACCAAGGGCTTCAAGACCCGCAAGAATAAGCAGACCGATAAGTACATCGTCAGAAGCCGCGCGAAGAGCAAGTAAGCGCGCGCAGAGAAGACGACTGAGGAGATACGAGAGTGACACGCGCAGTTTGGAAAGGCCCGTTTATCGACGGCTACCTTCTCAAGAAGGCCGAGAAGGTGCGTTCGTCGGGCCGCAATGAGGTCATCAGGACCTGGAGCCGTCGCTCGACGATTTTGCCCCAGTTCGTAGGGCTGACGTTCGGCGTCTACAACGGTCAGAAGCACGTACCGGTGAACGTCACCGAGGACATGATCGGGCACAAGTTCGGCGAGTTCTCGCCGACGCGTTCGTTCCATGGTCACGGCGGCGACAAGAAAGCAGCGGTGAGGAAGTAATGGGCAAGCCGAGCCGGGAAAGGAGCCTCTCTGAAAAGGAGGCCCGCGCAGTCGCGAAGAACCTTCGCGTCTCGCCGCAGAAGCTGAACCTCGTCGCGGGTCTGATCCGCGGCAAGAAGGTCGACAAGGCGCTCGCTGACCTCGAGTTCTCGAGGAAGCGCATTGCCCAGGACGTTCGCAAGTGCGTGATGAGCGCCGTTGCCAACGCCGAGAACAACCATGATCTCGACGTCAACGCGCTTGTCGTGTCGGAAGCCTACGTCGGCAAGAACCTCGTCATGAAGCGCTTCGCGGCCCGCGGCCGCGGCCGCGGCTTCCAGATCAAGAAGCCGTTCTCGCAGATCACCGTCGTGGTTCGCGAGACCGAGGAAGAGGCCGAGACGCCCAAGGCAAAGGCTAAGGGCAAGGACGCTGGCAAGAAGGCCGCGCCGAAGAAGGCCGCCAAGAAGCCGGCCGCTAAGGCTGAGGCTGCTGTGGCTCAGAAGGAGGCCGAGTAATGGGTCACAAAGTCAATCCCGTCGGCCTGCGCGTCGGCATCAACCGCACCTGGGACAGCCGCTGGTTCGCCCGTCGCGGTGAGTACGGCAAGCTCCTTCATGAAGACCGCGCCATCCGCGCCCACATAATGAAGCAGCAGCGCACCGCCGGCATCTCGAAGGTCGTGATCGAGCGCCCGCACAAGAAGTGCCGCGTGACGGTTCACACGGCCCGTCCTGGTGTGCTGATCGGCAAGAAGGGCGCCGACATCGAGAAGCTGCGCAACGAGCTGTCGCGCTTCACGTCCTCCGAGGTTCACCTGAACCTGCTCGAGGTGCGTAAGCCCGACATCGACGCCACGCTGGTTGCTGAGAACATCGCCCAGCAGCTCGAGCGCCGCGTTGCGTTCCGCCGCGCCATGAAGCGCGCCGTGCAGACCGCGCTGCGTGCTGGCGCCGTCGGCATCCGTATCAACGTCGCGGGCCGCCTCGGCGGCGCCGAGATCGCGCGTACGGAGTGGTATCGCGAGGGTCGCGTGCCGCTGCACACGCTGCGCGCTGACATCGATTTCGGCTACGGCGTCGCCCAGACCGCCTACGGCGTCATCGGCATCAAGGTTTGGATCTTCAAGGGCGAGCTCATGGAGCACGACCCGATGGCATCCGAGCGCCGCGCCACCGAGGGTGCCGGCGACGGCACGGGCGGCCGCCCCCGTCGTGAGGACGGCGAGCGCCGCGAGCGTCGCGGTCCCCGCGGCGACCGTGGAGGCCCCCGTGGCGGCGGCGAGGCTGCGCAAGGACAGGAGACGGCCTGATCAAGGCTGAAGGACAAGAACCATGCTGCAACCGAAGAAAACCAAGTTCCGCAAGCAGTTCAAGGGCCGCATCCACGGCGCTGCGAAGGGCGGCACGACGCTGAACTTCGGCTCGCACGGACTCAAGGCCGTGGAGCCTGAGCGCGTCACCGCACGTCAGATCGAGGCCGCGCGCCGCGCCATCACGCGCCACATGAAGCGCGCCGGCCGCGTCTGGATCCGCATTTTCCCGGACGTGCCGGTGACCAAGAAGCCGGCCGAGGTCCGCATGGGCTCCGGCAAGGGCGGTATCGAGCTGTGGGTTTCGCGCGTGAAGCCGGGCCGCATCATGTTCGAGCTGGACGGCGTGCCGGACCAGATCGCGCGTGAGGCGCTGACGCTGGGCGCCGCCAAGCTCGGGATCAAAACGCGTATTGTGACGCGCATCGGCTAAGGCTGAGAAGCGCGAAGGACAAGGAACACGACGATGAAGGCGGGTGATTTGAGGAGCATGACGCTCGATCAGCTCGACGATCAGTTGGCGAAGCTGAAGAAGGAGCAGTTCAACCTGCGCTTTCAGAAGGCGTCCGGCCAGCTCGAGAACACGTCGCGTGTGCGCCAGGTTCGCCGCGACATCGCGCGCGTGCTGACGCTCGCGACGCAGAAGCGGGGCGGATCGGCCTCGAAGTCGAAGTCTGGCGCGTAAGGAGAGAGAACGATGCCGAAGCGCGTCCTGCAGGGTGTGGTTGTTTCGAACAAGAACGACAAGACCATCGTCGTCGAGGTGGAGCGCCGTTACACGCATCCGCTTCTGAAGAAGACGGTCCGTCGTACGAAGAAGTACCACGCTCACGACGAGTCCAACACCTTCAAGGAAGGCGATCGCGTCGAGATCCAGGAGTCCGCTCCAATCTCGAAGCTGAAACGCTGGGTGGCGGTCGAGAAGGCTTGATTTTTGAGTGGTGCTAGGCCGCACGGCGGAACCGGCACCGGGACGAAACACGATTTGAAGCCGCGGATTGCGCGGCAGGAAGAGAGACGGTGCGATGATCCAGATGGAGACGAATCTCGACGTCGCTGACAATTCGGGCGCGCGGCGCGTTCAGTGCATCAAGGTGCTGGGCGGCTCGAAGCGCAAGTACGCCACCATCGGCGATACCATTGTGGTGTCGGTGAAGGAGGCGATTCCGAAGGGCCGCGTGAAGAAGGGCCAGGTCATGAAGGCCGTGATCGTGCGCGTCGCCAAGGGCGTGCGCCGTCCCGACGGCTCGCTGATCCGCTTCGACCGCAACGCCGCCGTCCTGATCAACAACCAGGGCGAGCCGGTCGGCACGCGTATCTTCGGACCGGTCACGCGCGAGCTGCGTGCGAAGAACCACATGAAGATCGTCTCGCTTGCGCCGGAGGTGCTGTAATGGCGTCGCTTAAGATCAAGAAGGGCGACAGCGTCGTCGTTCTCACCGGCCGCGACAAGGGCAAGCGCGGCGAGGTGATCGAGGTGCGTCCGAAGGAGAACCGTGCGGTTGTCCGCGGCGTCAACGTCGTGCGGCGCCATCAGCGCCAGACCGCATCGCAGGAAGGCGGCATCATCTCGAAAGAGGCCGCGATCCAGATTTCGAACCTCGCTGTCGAGGATCCGAAGGACGGCAAGCCGACCCGCATCGGCTTCCGCATCCTGGACGACGGCAAGAAGGTCCGCTTCGCCAAGCGCTCGGGCGAGATCATTCCGGAGAAGAAGTAAGCCATGGCCGAGAAGGATAAATCTCAGAAGGCGAAGGCCGGCGGTCCGCCGGCCGGCAAGCCGGGCAAGGAAGTCAAGGCCGCCAAGGCCGCCAAGGCGTCGAAGGCTGATGCTGCTCCGCGTGAGTGGAAGCCGCGTCCGGCTGACTACAAGCCGCGCCTCAAGACGCATTACGAGAAGGTCGTCCGCGGCGCGCTGAAGGACAAGTTTGCCTACGCGAACCCGATGCAGATCCCGAAGATCGAGAAGATCGTAATCAACATGGGCGTGGGCGAAGCAACGGCCGATCGCAAGAAGGTCGACAGCGCCGCTGCCGATCTGGCGCTCATCGCTGGCCAGAAGCCGTTGATGACCAAGTCGACCAAGTCCATCGCTACCTTCAAGGTTCGCGAGGGCATGACGCTTGGCGCCAAGGTGACGCTGCGCGGCGACCGCATGTACGAGTTCCTGGATCGCTTCGTCACGATCGCGCTGCCGCGCGTGAAGGACTTCCGCGGCCTGAACCCGAAGAGCTTCGACGGCCGCGGCAACTTCGCCTGCGGTCTCAAGGAGCACATCGTGTTTCCGGAGATCAACTACGACAAAGTCGATCAGGTTTGGGGGCTCGACGTGATCGTCGTCACCTCGGCCCAGACCGACGACGAAGCCCGCGAGCTGCTTCGCGGCTTCAACTTCCCTTTCCGCAGCTAGAGGACCTCGGCCAACCCAGATCGGGACCCGAAAGGCCTTTGGAGGATATGAATGGCTAAGACGAGCTCAGTCGAAAAGAACAACCGTCGCCGGAAGCTTTCCGCGCAGCACGCTGCGAAGCGTAAGCGCCTGAAGGCGATCGCGGACGACCTCAATCGCCCCGCCGAGGAGCGCTTCGCGGCGCGCCTCAAGCTGGCCGAGATGCCGCGCAACGGCTCCGCCGTGCGCATTCGCAACCGCTGCGAGATCACGGGCCGCGCGCGCGGCTACTATCGCAAGCTTAAGATGTGCCGCAACCAGCTCCGTGAGCTGGCCTCCCAGGGTCTGATCCCCGGCATGGTCAAGTCGAGCTGGTAAGGAGGCGCGAAGCACATGGCAGTGAATGATCCCATCGGCGATATGCTGACACGCATCCGCAATGCGCAGCTCCGTCGCCGCCCCAAGGTTGTGACGCCCGCATCGAACATGCGCGCCCGCGTCCTCGACGTGCTCGCCGAGGAAGGCTACATCCGTGGCTACACGCGGGTTGAGCAGAAGGGTAGCCATCCCGAGTTCGAGATCGAGCTCAAGTATTTCAACGGTCAGCCGGCGATCAAGGAGATCAGCCGTGTGTCGACCCCCGGCCGGCGCGTCTACTCGCCCGTCCGCGATCTGAAGAGCGTCGCCAACGGTCTCGGCGTCGCCATCCTCTCCACGCCCAAGGGCGTGATGTCGGATGCGCGCGCCAAGGAAGAGAACGTCGGCGGCGAGATCATCTGCAACGTATTCTAACCAAGGATGTCGGCTTCGGCCGACATCTCGAGGACAACGGCCATGTCACGCATCGGAAAAAAGCCGGTTCCCGTTCCCGCCGCCGTCACGGCGACGGTTGACGGCCAGACGGTTAAAATGAAGGGCGCCAAGGGCGAGCTGTCCTTTACGCTGCCCGAGGAGATCAAAGTCGAGAAGGATGCCGACGGCATCACGCTCACGATGATCGAGGACACCAAGAAGGCGCGCTCCATGTGGGGCATGTCGCGCACCATGGTACAGAACCTGATCACGGGCGTCACCGAGGGCTACTCGCACACGCTCGAGATCCACGGCGTCGGCTTCAAGGCGGCGCTCAAGGGCAAGGACAAGCTCACGCTGTCGGTCGGCTTCAGCCACGACGTCGAGCACGAGATTCCGGCGGGCGTCGAGGTCAAGGTGGGCGGCGCCAAGCAGGATCAGGTGACGGTCTCCGGCATCGACAAGCAACTCGTCGGCCAGGTGGCTGCCGAGATCCGCGCCTCCCGCAAGCCGGAGCCCTATCAGGGCAAGGGCGTGCGCTACAAGGGCGAGTATATCTTCCGCAAGGAAGGCAAGAAGAAGTAGGACCGAGGCCATGGCCAACAAAGAGAACCAGTTCGAAAGGCGCCGTGCTCGCGTGCGCCGGACGCTGAAGGCCCGCGCCGCCGGCCGTCCGCGTCTGTCCATTCACCGCTCGTCGAAGCACATCTACGCGCAGATCATCGACGATACCGACGGCAAGACGCTGGTCGCAGCGTCGAGCCTCGAGAAGGATCTGCGCGGTTCGCTGAAGACCGGCGCCGACAAGGCGGCCGCGGCTGCCATCGGCAAGCTTGTTGCCGAGCGCGCGGTCAAGGCCGGCGTTACGACGGTTGTGTTCGATCGCGGCGGCTATCTCTATCACGGGCGGGTCAAGGCGCTCGCCGATGCCGCACGCGAGGGCGGCCTCAGCTTCTGATGAAAGGAATTTGACAGTGGCACGTCCAGCATCGAGAGACCGGGGCCGGGAGCGCGAGCGCGAGGAGCGCGACAGCGAGTTTTCGGACAAGCTGGTCCACATCAACCGCGTGGCCAAGGTCGTGAAGGGCGGCAAGCGCTTCGGCTTCGCCGCGCTCGTCGTCGTCGGTGACCTTAAAGGCCGCGTCGGCTTCGGCCACGGCAAGGCGCGCGAGGTGCCGGAGGCGATCCGCAAGGCAACCGAGCAGGCGCGTCGTAACCTGCTCCGCGTGCCGCTGCGCGACGCCCGCACGCTGCACCACGACAGCGAGGGCCGTCACGGCTCGGGCAAGGTCGTGCTGCGCTCGGCCCCTGCCGGTACCGGCATCATCGCCGGCGGCGCCATGCGCGCCGTGTTCGAGATGCTCGGCGTCCATGACGTGGTTGCGAAGTCGCTCGGCTCGACCAACCCCTACAACGTCATTCGCGCCACGTTCGACGCGCTGAAGGAGCAGGAGAACCCCCGCTCGGTCGCCGCGCGCCGCAACAAGAAGGTGTCTGAGATCGTCGCCCGCCGGCGCGACGGCTCCGCCGCCGAGATCGCCGCTGAAGCCTGATCGGCATTAGGCGACGAAGAGATTCGAGAAGGGACCGACCCATGGCAGCCAAGAAGACGATTACGGTCGAGCAGTACCGTAGCGCGATCCGCCGGCCCGAGATCCAGACCAAGACCTTGATCGGTCTCGGCCTGAACAAGCTGCATCGCCGTCGCGTCGTCGAGGACACGCCGGCCGTGCGCGGCATGATAAACAGCATTCCTCATCTCGTTCGCGTCGTCGACGAGAAGGGCAAAGCCTGAGAACGCGGCGCGCGGGAGCTCCAAAGCTTCACCGCGCATCGCGCTCAGCTGAAAGACGAACAAGGAGCTTGAGACCCATGCGGCTCAACGACATCAAGGACAATCCCGGCGCCCGCAAGGGCCGCCTGCGCATCGGCCGCGGCATCGGCTCCGGCGTCGGCAAGACGGGCGGCCGCGGCGGCAAAGGCCAGACGGCGCGTACCGGCGTTGCCATCGGCGGCTTCGAAGGCGGCCAGATGCCGTTGCATCGGCGTCTGCCGAAACGCGGCTTCAACAAGTGGAACCGCAAGGACTGGAACGAGATCAACGTCGGCGCGCTGCAGAAGGCCGTTGACGAGGGCAAGCTGAAGGCCGGTCAGTCTGTCGACGTGACGGCACTCGTCGACGCCGGCATTCTGCGCCGTCCGAAGGATGGTCTGCGCCTCCTTGGCTCGGGAGAGATCACGGCCAAGCTGTCGCTGACCGTGAACCACGCCACTGCGACGGCCAAGGCCGCGGTCGAGAAGGCCGGCGGCTCCGTCAGCGTCATCGAGAAGAAGATTCTCGAGGCCGACGAGGCGAAGCGCAAGAAGTCCGCGGCCAAGAAAGGCGGCACGACGAAGAAGCAGGCTGCAGCGGAGGAATGATAACGACCGCGCGCTGAGCGGCGCGCCGCCTGTGTCGCCCGCCGGTGTGCCGGTGGTGCCGCCAGGCCACGGGGGCTCGACGCGGCGGCGGCCGGACACCAAGTAAGAGGGCTCAGGACGAGCCGGGAGAGAATGCAATGGTTTCCGCTGCCGAGCAGCTTGCCGCAAACCTCAACCTTGGAGCCTTCTCCAAGGCGCAGGATCTGAAGAACCGTATCTGGTTCACGCTGGGCGCGCTGGTCATCTATCGCCTCGGCACCTTCATTCCGATTCCCGGCGTCGATGCGGCGGCCTTTGCTGAGGCCTTCCGCGCGCAGTCGTCGGGCATCCTCGGCATGTTCAACGTCTTCGCCGGCGGCGCCGTCGAGCGTATGGCGATCTTCGCCTTGAACATCATGCCCTACATCTCGGCATCGATCATCATGCAGCTCATGTCGTCGATGTCACCGAAGCTCGAGGCGCTGAAGAAGGAAGGCGAATCGGGCCGAAAGCAGATCAACCAGTACACGCGCTACCTGACGCTCGTGCTCGCCGCATTCCAGGCCTACGGCATCGCCATCGGCCTTGAAGGATCGCGTTCGCAGATGGGACCCGCCGTCGCCGATCCCGGCTGGTTCTTCCGCGCCACCACCGTCATCACGCTCGTTGGCGGCACCATGTTCCTGATGTGGCTCGGCGAGCAGATCACGCAGCGCGGCGTCGGCAACGGCATCTCGCTGATCATCTTCGCCGGTATCGTCGCAGGCCTCCCGTCCGCCATCGTCGGCCTGTTCGAGATGGCCCGCACCGGCGCCCTCTCGACGTTCCTGCTGCTCGCCTTGCTCGTTCTGATGCTGGCCGTCGTCGCCGCCATCGTCTTCATCGAGCGCGCGCAGCGGCGATTGTTGATCCAGTATCCGAAACGACAAGTCGGCAATCGCATGTTCCAGGGCGATGCCTCGCATCTGCCGCTGAAGCTGAACTCCGCGGGCGTCATTCCGCCGATCTTTGCCTCGTCCTTGCTGCTGCTGCCGATCACAGCGGCGCAATTCTCGTCTGCGCAGGGCGGCGGCCCCGAGTGGCTGCAGACGCTGGTTGCCTCGCTGGGCGCCGGCCAGCCGCTGCACATCGCGATCTATGTCTTTCTGATCGTCTTCTTTGCGTTCTTCTATACGGCCGTCGTCTTCAACCCGAAGGACACCGCCGACAATCTGAGGAAGCACGGTGGCTTCCTGCCCGGCATCCGCCCCGGTGAGAAGACAGCCGAGTATATCGATTATGTTCTGACCCGCATCACCGTCGTCGGTGCCATCTACCTCGCCGCCGTCTGCGTCATGCCGGAAATGCTGACTGCCTACGCAGGCGTGCCCTTCTATTTCGGCGGCACCTCGCTCCTGATCGCGGTCAGCGTCACGATGGACACCGTGGCCCAGATCCAGAGCCATCTCCTTGCGCACCAGTACGAAGGCCTGATCAAGAAGGCGAAGCTTCGCGGCGCCACGACGCGCGGGGGACGTAGATGAAACTGATCCTTCTGGGGCCTCCGGGCGCCGGTAAAGGCACACAGGCAGAGGCACTGGCCAAGCGCCGCGGTCTGATCCAGCTCTCCACCGGAGATATGCTGCGCGCCGCCGTCAAGGCCGGCACCGAGATCGGCCGCAAGGCCGAGTCGATCATGAAGAGCGGCGGCCTGGTGCCGGACGAGGTCGTGATCGGTATCATCGCAGAGCGCATCGGCCAGCCCGACTGCGCAAACGGGTTCATCCTGGACGGCTTCCCGCGCACGCTGAAGCAGGCGGCCGCCCTCGACGAGCTGTTGGACTCCAAGGGCACGATCCTCGACTTGGTGATCGAGCTCAAGGTGGACGACAACGCATTGCTGTCCCGCATCGAGAAGCGGGCGAGCGACACCATCGCAGCGGGTGGCACGCCGCGCGCCGACGATAACGCCGAAGCTCTGAAGACGCGCCTCCTGGCCTACTACCGGGAGACGTCTCCGCTCATCGGTTACTATTTTGCCCAGGGCAAGCTCCGCACCATCGACGGCATGGTGCCGGTCGAGGAGGTTGCCCGCGAGATCGACGCCCTGCTTGACGCCTAGAAGCTTGAGGAAAGCCTCCGGGCCACGGTTTGGGAAAAGATGTCACAAGAACAAGGCGCAGGTTGACGAAGGGTTATGACCAAGCTACAACACCGCGCTTTCGAGCACGATGGAACGGAAGGCCTGCTCCGTGCGGCGATCTTCGCCCGGATCAGGTTGATCCGTGTTTTTTCGTTGCAAAACAGATAGATGGCCGCCTCGCGGTCGATTTGAAGAAGCCTCCAGGAGACGGAAGTGGCCCGCATAGCTGGTGTGAATATCCCGACGCAGAAGCGCGTTCTGATCGCGCTTCAGTACATCCATGGCATCGGGCCCAAGTTTGCTGAAGACATTTGCAAGCGCGTCGGCATTCCCGCCGAGCGTCGCGTCAATCAGTTGACCGACGCCGAGGTGCTGCAAATTCGCGAGACCATCGACCGCGACTATGTCGTCGAGGGCGATCTGCGTCGCGAAGTTGGCATGAATATCAAGCGCTTGATGGACCTCGGCTGCTACCGTGGCCTGCGCCACCGCAAGGGCCTGCCGGTCCGCGGCCAGCGCACGCACACCAATGCGCGCACCCGCAAGGGCCCCGCGAAGCCGATCGCCGGCAAGAAGAAGGCTTAAGGACGCAACAGGCCGCTCGCGGTCGCAGAGGTTGGGCCGTCTGACGGCCATTGGATTTGGCCCGCTGGGCGGGCATGAGGAGTTTCGGTTTCATGGCGAAAGAGCAGGCACGAGGCAAAGTCCGCCGCCGGGAGAAGAAGAACATCACTTCCGGCGTGGCGCACGTGAACGCCTCGTTCAACAACACGATGATCACCATCACCGACGCCCAGGGCAACACGCTCGCTTGGTCGTCGTCGGGCACCATGGGTTTCAAGGGCTCGCGCAAGTCGACGCCCTTCGCCGCCCAGATGGCTGCCGAGGATGCCGGCAAGAAGGCCATGGAGCACGGCATGAAGGTGCTCGAGGTTGAAGTGTGCGGCCCCGGCTCCGGTCGCGAGTCGGCGCTTCGCGCGCTGCAGTCGGTCGGCTTCCAGATCACCTCGATCCGCGACGTGACGCCGATCCCGCACAACGGCTGCCGCCCCCGTAAGCGCCGCCGCGTTTAGTACCAGCGGGCCGAGGCTTCCCTGGACGGGTGATTAAGCGGCGCCACGCTCCCGTCTCCGGCCTTGAGCCCATCCTCTGTTGGAAGCGTGCTGCCTTGGGCGAGGCGGCATAGAGAACCGCTACGAGGACCCCCCGTGACGAACGTATTGCAAAAGAACTGGCAAGACCTGATCAAGCCGTCGAAGCTCGAGATTACGTCGGGCCGCGACCGCACCCGCACCGCCACCATCGTCGCCGAGCCGCTCGAGCGCGGCTTCGGCATGACGCTCGGCAACGCGCTGCGCCGCGTGCTGCTGTCCTCGCTCCAGGGCGCGGCCATTAAGACCGTGCAGATCGACGGCGTGCTGCACGAGTTCTCCTCGATCCCCGGCGTGCGCGAGGACGTGACGAACATCGTCCTCAACATCAAGGAGATCGCGCTGCGCATCCACTCGGATGGCGTCAAGCGCATGGTGCTGAAGAAGGAAGGCCCCGGCCCCGTCAAGGCTGGCGATATCGAGACCGGCTCCGACGTCGACGTTCTAAACCCCGAGCACATCATCTGCCACCTGGACCAGGGCGCGCAGATCCGCATGGAGTTCACCGCCGACATGGGCAAGGGCTACGTGCCCGCCGAGCGTAACCGCCCGGAGGATGCACCGATCGGCTTGATTCCGGTCGACAGCCTCTACACGCCCGTGACCAAGGTCTCCTACAAGGTCGAGAACACCCGCGAGGGCCAGATCCTCGATTATGACAAGCTGACCATGACCATCGAGACCGATGGTTCGGTGAAGGCGGAGGACGCCGTCGCGCTTGCCGCCCGCATCCTGCAGGATCAGCTTGCCGTCTTCATCAACTTCGAGGAGCCGAAGAAGGCCGTCGAGGAGAGTCGCCATCCGGAGCTCGCCTTCAACGCCGCGCTCTTGAAGAAGGTGGACGAGCTCGAGCTTTCGGTGCGTTCGGCCAACTGCCTGAAGAACGACAACATCGTCTACATCGGCGACCTGATCCAGAAGACGGAAGCCGAGATGCTGCGCACGCCGAACTTCGGGCGCAAGTCGCTGAACGAGATCAAGGAAGTCCTGGCCGGCATGGGGCTGCACCTCGGCATGGAAGTGCCGAACTGGCCGCCGGACAACATCGAGGAGCTGGCAAAGCGCTTCGAGGACCAGTATTAGGACCATGATCGCTTCAGGCCCTATCGGCCTGAAGCGTGAATCATCGGTCCAAATGTAAGTCTGGCGACGGGCGGCAGGTAATGATCCTGCTGCTCTTTGCCCACTAACGAGGTGAGGCCAAAGAACCTCCCCGTAACAACCTGAGAGAAAGAGAAAGCTATGCGCCATAAGAAGTTGGGCCGCCGTTTCGGCCGCCAGAGCGCGCACCGTCAGGCTATGTTCTCGAACATGGCGGCCGCGCTCATCAAGCACGAGCAGATCGTGACCACGCTGCCGAAGGCCAAGGACCTGAAGCGCGTGATCGACAAGTACATCACGCTCGCCAAGCGTGGTGACCTGAACTCGCGCCGTCTGGCCGCCGCGCGTCTGCGCGACGAGGACCAGGTCAAGAAGCTCTTCGACGTGCTCGCCCCGCGCTACAAGGATCGCGCCGGCGGTTATTCGCGCGTCTTGAAGGCCGGCTTCCGCTACGGCGACAGCGCCCCGCGCGCCGTGATCGAGCTCGTTGACCGCGACACCTCGGTCAAGGGCGCCGAGGACAAGGCCCGTCACGAGGCCGAGAAGGAAGCCGCAGAGAACGCCTGATCCGGCTCCGATCCAGAATTTGAAACGGCCCCAAGGCAATGCCTTCGGGGCCGTTTTGTTTTATCGAGGCGCTTACGCTAGGCAACCAGCGTCGAAGGTTGCGCCGTCTGCGCCTCGAAAAGCGCCTTGAACTCCGCGATGCCGAACGTCGCCACGGTATTGAGGTTCTCGTCCAGGATTTCATAGACGAGATTGCCGACGTTGCGGTTGCTGAAGAACGCGATCACGTCCTGGTCACCGCCGCCCTCCGTGTGCGGCTCGCCGTCCGCCTTGCCCGAAACATAGCTGCCGACCGGGCGAATCTCCTTCAGCGTTCCATCTGCGCGATAGATGCGCAGCTCCCCCTGCAGCACCAGCGTGATGTAGTCCGCCTTGTGTCGGTGGAGCGCAATTCTCGCGTTCGCGTCGAACTTGAACAGGATGTCGACGATCCGCTTGGCCTCATCCACCGCGCAGATGTGATACGCGATATGGTCGAAGCCTTCGATGGTGTTCCAGTGGACGTTGCGAACGTCGAACGGAAGTGTCGTCATGGGCTTTCCTTTCTCTTCCTCCCCGTGACGCCCCGCTGCCGCGGCTTCTGCCGCCCGCTTTCCCGAGGCGTCACGCCAACGTGACTTGTTCGTGCGGGGGCCGCTTGCCATTTTGCGCCATAGAACGCGCCGTCGATTTCGCAGATGAACCATGGCAACGCGGCTTTCCGGCGTCACCAGAGCAAGCTCGCTCGGCCCCATTTCCGAGTTTATGGATCGGCACGGCGGCTCCATTGCGCGCGTACTGCGCGATGTCGATCTGCCGTTCGCGCTTCTTGATCAACCCGAGATCATCGTCCCCTTGCGCGAGCAGTTCCGGCTGCTTGAGCGCGCGGCGCGCGAAACAGGCGACGCCTGTTTCGGTGCGCGTCTAGGGCAGGCGGTCAGCAGCCCGAACTTGAGCGCATACGGCGCCTGGGTGTGCTCCGCCGACACACTGCGCCAGGCCATGCGGCGGGCGCACGCGGGGCTTGGCACGATGCTGCAGACCTCGACCAATCTCTACGTCGCGCGTGAAGGCACCAGCGTGCGCTGGTCTATCGAGTTCGTCGAGCCCGAGACGGACGGGCGTCACCATAACGAGCTGCTCGGCGTGGGTTACATGATGGACCTGATCCGAGTCTATGCCGGGCCGAAATGGCGTCCCCACGTGGTGAGGACGGCGCTTCCCGTCGGCACGCCCCGCCGAGAGCTCGAGAGCATCTTCGCCACCAACGTCTCCAATGGGCACGCCATGGCATCGATTACGTTCGATGCCGCGTTGCTCAACGCCAGCCGGCACCGCGTGGCGCAATCCACCGCTGGAGAGCAGCCGCAGGCCGAGCCGCCCGTTCCGAAGAACGGCGATACGCTGGCAACGTTCGCGACCGTTGTGGAGCTTGCCTTGCATGAGGGCTATCCGCGCATCGACTGGGTGGCCGAGAAGCTCGGCACCACGCGCCGCTCGCTGCAACGGTTGTTGAGCACCCAAGGTACGAGCTTCAACGCGCTCGTCGAGGACGTTCTCTACCGTCAGGCCAAGAAGCTGCTGGCCGATGCAAGTCTGCCGGTCATAGATATCGCTTTGCGCCTCGGCTATACGGACCCCGCCCATTTTACGCGTGCATTCCGCCGCTGGGCCGGCGTGACACCTACAACCTATCGCGTGTCGCATTCTGCTTAGGCTGGGCTTCAGAGCGCCCTCTTCAGCGAGAACGCCCGGTGCTGATAGATGACGTCAGAGACCTTCCATGCACCAAGCCGTGACCGATCGAGGACCATGTTCTGCATTCCTTGCTGAACTGAAATCCATCAGGCCCAAAGGGCATCCGAGAGAATTTTCTGCAGCCGAGGATCCTCCACACGGAAGAAGGCGGCTTCGATCCGCTCAGTAACATCTGGACGCATCAGGAGCTCGCCGATCGCAACCGCCTCAATGTTATACGCGCGCTCGAGGTAAGCGGAATGCAGAGAGAACCGCTCTCCCGCCCATGAGACGCGCTCTCGCAAAGCGGCCATCCGCAGCATCCCATGCGGCAAGGGCGCGGCCGATGTCGCCGTGGGCTGTGACAATCAAGGTAAGCACGTCGACAAGATCGAACTTCAGCCGCCAACCCACCGGCCATTTTACAAGATCGAGTTTCCGCACGCTTGAAACGATCAGATCCTGGAAGAAACGATCGATGATCTCGGCCTCGGCTGCCGGCCACTCATCGCGCCACCTCGCATGTGCGAGCCGTCTGAGGCAGTCGTCGATGTGCATGTCGAAGGGCGAGGAATTGAGCGCGATGAGTTCAAAGTAGCGTGGCAGGAAATAGCGCATGTTGTCCGCTACGATCTCATCCCAGCCGTGGGCCGAGTCCGTGTATTCGGCGAGTAACTGATAAGGAATTTCGCGTAACGGCGTGCGAATGAGGCGCCGCTCGCTTTCCGCGGAGACACAACAATTGCAGTTGCAGACAATGAGAGCGCCATCGAGCCGGTAGCCGCCGAACACGCGGTAGGCATCCTCAATCGTTGTTCGCAGTTCAGGCGTCATGCCCGCAAGAAGAGGGCAGCCCGCGCCGCTTGACAAGTGCGCGCGGGCGTATGAACTAAAGCTCTAGCGAGCGGCGGACCTCGAACACTTCCATGATGCGCGCACCGCGATGCGGACCGTCGCAGACGAACGTCCACCGCCCCTCGGTGAACGTATCGCACATCTTGACGCCCTTGATCAGGATCCAGTGCCCTTCCTTGCCTTTGTGAATGGCCAGGATGTAGTGGGCCCAGGCGTTGCGCGGCTTCTGCATCCACGTCCACACCGTGGGCCGCTTCTTGCGCTCGAGGGGCATGAAGGTCTCTTTGAGCACCATCTCGAAGCCATAGACGGCGAGCGCGCCTTCAACCTCGTCGGCATAGGTGCCCTTGACGCGAAAGCGCAGGTCCGCCGGCAGGTTGCGATAGGCGTTGACGGCCGCTTCCACCTTGCTGATCGGGTAGCCTGTGATGGCGGACAACACATAAGGGCCGCAGAACGCCACACGCCCCGTGTCGTTACGGGCGTCATTCAGCGACGACGTGATCGGCGGTGGGAAGCTGTCGAAATCGGACATCTGCGGCACGGGAACGGAAGAGTTAACGAACTGTTGCCCCAAACGGTTACTGAAACGTTAATTTCGCCCCACCATGCTGTTGGCGCCCACCGAGCAGACCGTATCGACGTTCTCCCGATGCACACCCTCGTAGGGCTCGAAATAGGTGACCCAGCCGTTCGCAAGCGGTCCGCGGATCAGCTCCTTGAGAGGCGCCTCGCGCAGCTCCGCGTCCGTTTTACAGCGGATGAGGCTGCGGATGTACTGCTGCGTGGCCCGATTGAAACCGCGATTGTAGCCGCCCTGCTCAATGATATCCGGGGCACCATGGTTCGGTAGGATGCGGGCGGGCGCGAGCTTGTCGAGGCGCTCGAGGTCGACGAGATGCAGCGGCAGGCTGTCGGGCTCCATGACGTAAGTGACGGTGTCCTCCATCGTGTCGCCCGCGAGCAGAATGCGCTCGTCAGCCCACCAGATCACGGCCGCGTCGTCGCTATGGATGTTCGCCTCGATCAGCTCGAGACGAATGTCGCCAAGCTCGAAGGTGAGGGAACCCGTAAACCCCCGCGTCGGGAGAATGAGCGGAGAGATCGCGGGCGGGCCTTCGAGGGTGCCGGCCTCGATTGCCGACTGACGCCGCTTTAGGTGCTCGGCGGTCCGGTCGGTTGCGATGATCGGGCTGTCGTCGAACGCCACGGTGCCCGCAACGTGGTCGAGGTGCCAGTGGCTGAGCAACACGGTGAAGTCCGTAACACCCGCCTCCCGCGTGAGAATTTCGCGGATGGCCGTGGCGTGCGCGACCGAGACGTGCGTATCGCAGACGAGTGCCTTGTGGCCGGAGACGATGGCATAGCTCGCGATCCCGAGCGCCAGCGCGCCTTCGTCGATCCAGTTTTTCTGCTCGGCGAACCGGTAGCCGGGAACGCGGCCGTCGTAAAACGCGTAGATGGCCGGATGTGGCCTGAGAACGCGCAAGTGTCCGGTCATTCGCTCCCCTCTAGCTCCGATGCTGATCGCACCGCATTCGCCGCGGCTTCGCGCCGAAGCCCGCGTTACATCCGTATCTCTAGCATACGTTAGCGGAAATGGTGCGGCGCAAGATGCGTCACGGCGGGGCAGCCGAGGGTTTCCGAAAGAGCGTTGGCGAGATCCTCGGTGGTCTCCGCGGTGGCGAAGATGCCGCCCGTCTCGTCTGCCAGGCAGCGCTCGACGAACGCGCTCCGGACGCCGGACATGGACGTCAGCCGGTAGCCGATCACGTGCACGGTCACGCCTGGATGCTGCAGCTTGAGTTCGAGCGCGAGCTGACACGCGTCGCCCCCGCACGTGTCCCTTCCGTCGGTGAGGGCGACGATAACAGCCGGCTTCTCGCCGTGACGCAGGAGATCGACGGCCTGCCGCACGGAGCTGGTGAGCGCGGTGCGCCCCTGAGGACGCAGCCCGTCCACCATCGCCATGATGCGATCGCCTGCATTGGCTGAGGGCGGGAGCCGCAACGTCACGTTGCGGCACGTGTCGTAGTTTGGCCCAGGCCCGTAGACGATGAGACCGAGACGTCGCGCCCGCGTCGCGGCCGGCAGCACCTTGACGAGCGCTTGGCGCACGCGATCGAGCCGTGACGGCGCGCCGTCGGGAAAGTCCGTCGCCGCCATCGATCCCGAGGCATCGAAGACGAGCATGGCATCGTCGAGGCAGGACGGTTTCGTCTGCTGCGCGATGACGAGGCCGGACGAAACGAGGAGCAGCGCGAGCACGCCAACTACGTGGAGAGTGAAGCGGGAAATTTGCACCAGGCGGCCTGCCGAAGCTCTTGCGTTGCGAGCCCGCATTACAGGCCGGGCCCGCCGGAGCGGCAACGGCTTTGCGCCGATGACACGGCCTTGTGAAGAAGCGCGAGCCGGATGTTCGCGTGCCGCTTGCCAATCTTCCCGCGATGGTACGGGCAGCCGGCCGAGCGCGCAGCTAGCTCCAGCGGCGGTTGCTCCACATCCACTGTTCCGGCGCTTCCCGAACCCAGGCCTCGAACTGCTTCTGCATCTCGACCATGATCCAGCGCACGTCCTCGCCGATATTGCGGGTGCGCGGCACGCGCAGCTCCCGGATTTCGATCTCGAACCGGCTCGATGTGCCGACGCGCTTGCAGCGCGACATCCAGATCCGGCTGCCGACGCGCCGGGCGATCATGGCGCCAATGGCCTGCGTTTTCGCATCCTGCCCGAAGAACGACACCGCCAGGCCCGTGCGGTCATAGAGATCGCAGACGAGGCCGAGCCGTCCGCCGCGGCGCACGAAATCGGTGAGAATGCGCGCGGTCTTCTGGTCGTCGCCGTGCTCGCCCTCGACCTTGCCGCGCCCGAACAGGCCGCCGGGATAGAGGTTGCGCCGTTGCCAGCGCAGGTAGCGGTCGATGTACGGATTGTTGACCGAGCGATAGACGGCGGCCGGGTTGGCGCGCGCCTCGACGAAGGGCCAGATCGCGAGCTCCCAGTTCCCCATGTGCAGCGAGACGCCGATTGCGGGCCCGAGCTTGTCCTTATAGCGGCCGAACAGGCGCTCGGAGACGATGTGAATGCGCGACGGATCCTGAATCAGGCGGTCGATCTGCATCGTCTCGACCATGACGCGGCCAAGGTTCTCCCAGTGCGCCATGCAGATTTCGAGACGCTCTGCGTCCGATTTCTCCGGGAACGCGATGGCGAGATTGGCAAGTGCACGATTGTGGCGCTTGGGATTGATGCGCGGCGCCAGCACGCGCCACGCGCGGGCGGAAAGACCGGTCGCTGTCTCGAGCGGCAGCAAGCCGACGAGCCCCGCGATAAATCGCAAGAGCCCGTACTCGAGGCGGAATTGCAGGTCGCGTGCGAAGCTGATGTGGTCGGCGGACATTATGTTCCTGGAGGGCGCGGCTGAGCGCGTGCGCGTCGCGTCGGAAGGTCGTTATTCCCGATGCCAACTGTCGCGAAGGTCGTCAAGCGGCGGAATCGCGAGGCGCTGCCGGACGAGCGCGCTCGGCAAGCAGCCGCGCACCGTCCGGCATCAGCAACGCGGGCAACGTCCCGGAGGGTTGTAGCCCTTCCCGGATGGCAAGCCGGCGCAGCGGCGCGACGGCCTTGAGGGCCACGAGGCCAAGCCCCCGCACCAGGTGGATCGGCAGTACACCTGAGATCAGCGAGCGGTTGAGGACGTCGACCGTGGCGATTCGGGAGCCGACGTCTCCCCGCCGCCCGGCACTATAGGCCTCAAGCGTCTCCGCGCCGCCGGGATCGCGCCCCGCAGCCAGGGCGGACGCGACGCACTCGGCGAGCGTAGCCGCATCGCGTAGGCCGAGATTGAGCCCCTGCGCGCCGATCGGCGGAATGACGTGCCCCGCCTCGCCCAGAAGCGCGATCCGATTCTGGCCGAACGTGTTGGCGGTGAGCCCGGACAGGGGAAACATGGCGCGCGGAGTGACCTCGCCGATGCTTCCCAGCAGGCCTTGCAGCCGCCGCTCGAGGGCCTCGCGGAACGCCGTATCGTCAAGGGCGGCGAGGCGCTGGGCCTCGCCCGGCCGCTCGACCCAGACCAGACTGGATCGAAGTCCCGGCAGGGGCACGGTCGTGAAGGGCCCAGCCGGCCGGTGAAACTCCGTCGAGATGCCGCGGTGCGAGCGGGTATGGCGGAAGGTGGCGACGACAGCCGCTTGCTCGTAGCGCCAGGAGCGTGTGGCGATGCCGGCCGCAGCCCTGCACATCGAGTTGCGCCCGTCGGCGCCGGCAACGAGCCGAGCCTCGAACGTTTCACCCTCGCGGCTCAAGAGCCGCACGGCTTTGGCGCCCGGCTCAACCCGGTCGATTCCAGCCGTCTCGAGCACCGTGATCCGGCTGTCAGGAGCCGCGGCGGCGGCCAGCAGCGCCGAGACGAGGGCATGATTGGGCACGTTCCAGCCAAACGCGTCCAATCCCACCTCGTCCGCGGTGAACACGACCTCCGGCGCCCGCAGGAGCGCGCCGGTATCATCGATGATGCGGATCGCCCCGATCGGCGCGCTATGCGGTTCGACAGCCGTCCAGGTGCCGACGTTCTTCAGAAAGTCGATGGACCCTGCAAAAAGGGCGGCCGTCCGGGTGTCGGCCGCGTGCCCCAGGGGACGGTGCGGCGGGGCCGCCAGCAACACATCAGCGCCCGCCTTCGCGAGGCCGAGGGCCGTGGCCACGCCGGCCGCCCCCCCGCCGACCACGGCGGCTGTGTAACTCGCACGTGTCATGACGCCTCGTCCCCTTCTTGCGGATAAAGACTCGCACATCGTCAGTCTCTCGGCAAATGCGCGAGTCTGATGCCTGTCGGCGAGGAGCGCTGAAGCTGATCCAAGTCATAATGTCACAAATCTGTCATGAAATGTGTCCGTGCAGATATCGTTTGAATGCTTTCGTTGCGGAGCCATCACGCATGAGCTTATCAAAACTGTCATAATGCCTTTTGATATTTACGAATTACCCGTGCCTGCGCTTATCTGCGGCTGTCCACGGCGGTGGGGCAGGCCTGTTTACGTGTGCGTCTGTCCAGCTCTGCTGAGTGGTGAGGGTCAATGAAGTGCTCGTGCCGTTGCGTGGCGGAGCAGAATTGAAAAGGGAACTGGGCATGGTTGGGGGTTTCAAGATGACAGCGGGACGGCTGTCGCTGCTTGCAGCGGCTGGTCTTCTGCTGGTGGGGGGCACATCGGCCCAGGCTGCCGATCTTGGCGGTGATTGCTGCGCAGACCTCGAGGAGCGCATTGCGGAGCTCGAGGCCACGACAGCTCGCAAGGGCAACCGCAAGGTGAAGCTCGAAGTCTCCGGCCAGGTCAACGAGGCCGTGATCTTCTGGGACGACGGCTTCGAGGACAACGTCGGCGTGTACACGAACGACGCTTCGCGCACGCGTTTCCGCTTCAAAGGCGACGCCAAGATCAACGACGAGTGGAAGGCCGGTTACCTGCTCGAGGTCGGCGTCCGCGGCGCCAACTCGAAGCGCTTCAACCAGGACAACCCGACGGGTGGTCCGGACAATACCGGCCTCGATCTGCGTCACTCGACTTGGTACATTGACAGCAAGCGCCTCGGTCGTGTGTGGATCGGCCTGACGGGCGGCGCTGGTGAGAGCATCACCGAAATCAACGTCGCTGGCACCGGCGACGTCGCCAAGTACTCGGACGCCGAAGACTTGGGCGGCGATCTGGCACTCCGCCGATCCAACGGTGACTTCTCGAATGGCCCCACACTTGGCACCGGCGCGATTTCCATTCGTCGCTTGATCCGCGCTGGCACGGGCAACCAACCGGGCGAAGGTCGCCGCTACAACATGGTGCGTTACGACACGCCGGAGATCTTCGGCTTCGTCGGAACCGCCAACTGGGGCGCTGACGACACCTGGGAAGTCGGCCTCCGTTACAAGGGTGAGTTCGCAGGCTTCAAGATGGCCGCTGGCATTGCTTACGGTGAGGCCACCGAGCAAACGGGCACGGGCCACACGGTTGGCTTCGAGTGCGCAACCGGCAGCACGCTGCCCGGCGGGCGTCAGCCTGAGTGTCATCAGTTCGGCGGCTCGATCAGCGTCATGCACGAAGCGACTGGCCTCTACACGAACTTCGCGGCTGGCATCATGACCGACGACCGCATTCGCGAGATCATCGCCAACGCTGAGGAAGACCACAAGTTCTGGGCGATCGAGGTCGGTATCCAGCAGAAGTGGATCCCGCTCGGCAAGACCACCGTCTTCGGCCAGTACTACAACAACGATGGCGGCACCTTCAGCTCGTCGTCCGCCACATTCGGCGGAGCCAACCCGGCTGATCGCGTCCTTAACTCGGAACTCGACATCTACTCGCTCGGGATCATGCAGGGCATCGACGCGGCTGCGATGAACATCTACGCCATGTACCGTCACGTCGAAGCCGAGGCGAACAGCGTCGGCGGCGAGCACGTCCAGTTCGAAGATGTCGACCTGTTCATGACTGGCGCCATCATCAAGTTCTAATCGTCGGGTTCAGTCTGGCGATAAACGAGGAGCCGCCGCAAGGCGGCTCCTTTCGTTTTGGTCACACGACGGAGGTCCCGGTTAGGCGCGGCGGCACGTCGCGCCTAAGGGCGAAAGTGAGGCCACAAACCGGCCGTTGCCGGGAAAAGTGGGGGGCAGGGCGCGAAATCGAAAATATGTGGTGGAACGGCAACATGGCAGCGCAACAACACTCAAGGCAGGAAACGTTCATCCCGGCTTAAGGCTACCGGGAACATTCTTGTCAGAGAGAGGCCGAGGCCTCATCTTCGCGAGTCAGAAGAGTGGCACCGGCGGGGACGCAATGAAGGTGTGGGGTTACATTGGTATTGGGTTGGCGCTGGCCTTGGCCGGCTCGTCTGCCCTTGCCTTCCAGGAGCAGGGCGCAGCCGCGCCTGTCGCGCCGCCGGCACCCTCCGAGGTCAAGCCGGTTGCGCCGGCCGAGAAAGGGCTCGACCTTTCGACCCCGGGCGTTCAGGGCGCACAGGAAGACGCTGGAACCGAGGTGCGTATTCCCGGTCTCGGCAAGCTCGGCGTTTTGCCTAAGATGGATTTCGGCCTGGAGCTTCTCTACGGCGCCAACGAGAGCCGGCAGCCCGATCCCGTGGAGCAGCAGATGCCCGAGGATTTGACGGTCCGCGGCACACTCAAGCACAATTTCTAAAGCCTGTTCCGATAGGTAAGACCAAGGGCCCCGAAGGGGCCCTTTGCCGTTTTTGCCCTATGGACGTCGTCATGCTGCTTCCGTATTGCTCGGGTCTAAGCACGTGATCGCCGTCGGCGGCATCCGATCCGCCGCCTAATACGAGATAGACGCGCCCCCGCGCGTTCCGGCAGAAGGGCAGAAAGCATGCGCATTGCTGTAGTGGGCTCCGGATATGTTGGCCTCGTCTCCGGGGCGTGCCTCGCTGACTTCGGACACGAGGTCACGTGTATCGATAGCGACGAGAGCAAGATCGCAGCGCTGAAGCGTGGCGTGATCCCGATCTACGAGCCGGGCCTCGAGCAGATGGTCGAGCGCAACGTGGAAGCCAAGCGCCTGCTCTTCACCACCAGCCTCGAGGAAGGTGTGAACAAGGCCGAGGCGATTTTCATCGCCGTCGGCACGCCCTCGCGCCGCGGCGATGGCCATGCGGATCTCTCCTACGTCTATGGCGTCGCGCGCGATATCGCGCGCAGCATCCGCCGCTTCACGGTCGTGATCACCAAGTCCACGGTGCCCGTCGGTACGGGCGACGAGGTCGAGCGCATCATCCGCGAAGCAAATCCCGATGCCGACGTCGCTGTCGTGTCCAACCCGGAGTTCCTGCGCGAAGGCGCGGCCATCGAGGACTTCAAGCGTCCGGACCGCATTGTTATCGGCATCGAGGACGAGCGCGCTCGCGCGGTGATGACCGAAATCTATCGGCCGCTGTATCTCAACAAGGCTCCGCTCCTCTTCACAGCGCGCCGCACTTCCGAGCTGATCAAGTACGCGGCCAACGCCTTCCTGGCTTTAAAGATCACCTTCATCAACGAGATCGCCGACTTGTGCGAGGCGGTTGGCAGCAACGTGCAGGATGTCGCGCACGGCATCGGCCTCGATAACCGCATCGGCGGCAAGTTTCTGCACGCCGGGCCAGGTTACGGCGGCTCGTGCTTCCCGAAGGACACTCTGGCCCTCGTCAAGACCGCGCAGGACAACGGCAGCCCGCTGCGGCTGATCGAGACGACCGTCGCCGTCAACGATCAGCGCAAGCGCGCCATGGCGCGCAAAGTCGCCCGCGCCATCGGCCACGACATCCGCGGCAAGACGGTTGCGCTGCTCGGCCTGACCTTCAAACCCAACACCGACGATATGCGCGAGAGCCCGGCGATCGCCATCGTGCAGGGCCTGCAGGATGCCGGCGCGACCGTAAGGGCGTTCGATCCGGAAGGCATGGAAGCCGCCAAGAGCTGCATTTCCGACGTCACATACGGAACAGATCCCTACGACACAGCCGCAGGCGCTGACGCGCTCGTGCTGGTGACCGAATGGGACGCTTTCCGCGCGCTCGACTTCCCGCGTCTGCGCGAGTTGATGAAGGAGCCGCTGTTCGTCGACCTGCGCAACGTCTATCGGCGCGATCTGATAGCCCGCCACGGTTTCCGCTACATCAGCGTCGGGCGCCCGCGGGAGGATATACCCGTCGCATTGAGCACGGCGGCTGAGTGAGCCGCCAAGGTTGAGGCCCGGCGGCGAACTACGCCGCCGGGCAGTTGACCCGATATATTCACGGGATCGACCAACTAAAAGATTTTATTAGAATTTGCTGAGATATGGTCTGGCAGGGAATTTCTCTGGCCAGGTTCCATGGACAGCGCCGGTTTTTTTACCGTTGGCTTAGCAACGCTGCGCGCTCGCCGCGTGCGGTTCGTCTTGGGCACGGCTGCCGCTTACGCGCTCGCGATCTACATAGCCATTACGTTGACGCGCAACGCGGCGCACGTGGCCGCCATTTGGCCTGCCAACGCCATTCTTCTCGCCGGCCTGCTGCTGAGCCGGAACGATGGCATGCGATGGTCGGTGATCTGGGCCGCGCTGGCGAGTGGTGCAGTTGCATTTCGTATCTGCGGCGACCCGTGGGCGACAGCCGTCGCGTTCCCGGCCATCAACGCAGCGGAGGCGCTCATCGCGTTTCATCTCCTGCGGATCGCCTGTCGGGGGCGTGTCGACCTTACCAAGGCTTGGACAGTTGCCGCCTTTGTTACGGCGTGTCTGGTTGCAGCACTGCTGCCGGCCGCAGCCGGTGCCTTGCTCACGTCTGCAAACCACGGCTCAAGCTATGGCGCGGCCTTTAGCACTTGGTATCTGGCGGACACGCTTGGGTTACTGATCCTCACGCCCGCCATCCTGCTGATCTGGCAAACTCCGCGGAGGTTGGAGGTCGCTCCGCCGATGGCGAACGTCGTCCGGCATTTCCTTTTGCTGGCGGCCGTTCTGCTCGTGGTCTTTACCCAGTCGACGATGCCGATTCTGTTCCTGATCATGCCGATATCGGTGCTGATCGCCTTTCGCCTTGGCCCCCGCTACGCTGCCTTCGCAACATTGTGGATCTCCGCCGTGTCCCTGGGCGCCACGCATCAGGGCTGGGGGCCTGCCGCGATGATGGGCGACGCCGAGACGCGTGTTTGGATGGTTCAGCTCTTCTGCTTCGTCAATCTCCTGACGTCGCTCGCGGTAGCGGCCGAGGTGGCGGATCGGGAGCGCCTGAGGCAGGAGCTCTTGCGCGTCTCAGCCCTCGCCGCAGACCGGCGCCAGCAACTCGACACTGCGCTGGACGCCATGTCCCAGGGCGTGTGCCTGTTCGACAACCAGGGCCGCGTT
The DNA here is from genome assembly GCF_900117455.1 of Hyphomicrobium sp. CS1GBMeth3. NCBI lineage: Bacteria > Pseudomonadati > Pseudomonadota > Alphaproteobacteria > Hyphomicrobiales > Hyphomicrobiaceae > Hyphomicrobium > Hyphomicrobium sp. CS1GBMeth3. The sequence goes on along the minus strand of NZ_FPHO01000002.1, from coordinate 1,295,064 downwards.
GTCGTGCGCAACAGCCGCTTTCTCGAGGTGTACGGGCTGGAAGAGCGCGCGGTTCCAGTTGGCACCTCGCTCGCCTCGCTCATGGCGGTCTGCCAGGCCGCAGGGGCCGTGCCGGAGCGCGATGGTGCCACGGTCGAGCTCGACGTCGACAGCGATATAGAGCAACAACTCGTCGACGGGCGCCACATACGTATTAGCCAGCGCGTCATGTCCGACGGCGCCGTCATATGCACCTATACGGACTTCACAGCGGAGAAGCAGGCCGAAGGCGAGCTTCTGCACCGCACGCTGCACGATATCCTGACCGGCTTGCCGAACAGACTGCTGTTGGTGGAGCGGATCGAGCATGCGCTGGCCGCAGCCAAGCGCGGCAAGGACGCCGCGGTCATGCTGATCGACATCGACTACTTCAAATCGGTCAACGATAACCTCGGCCATGCCGCTGGCGATGAGTTGCTACGCGTCGTCGCTCAGCGCTTGAGCGCCTGCGTGCGCGAAACGGATACGGTGGCGCGCCTCGGCGGAGACGAGTTCGCATTGCTTCTCTGCGGCGGGGAGCATCCCACCGATGCCGCTGCGGTCGCGCGCCGCATCCTCGAAGAGATCAAAAAGCCGATTAATATCGAAGACAGGCCGATACGCGTCGGCATGAGCATCGGCATCGCCAAGCCTCCGATCGACGGCGCAACCACGGACGATATCCTGAAGGCTGCGGACGTTGCCCTCTACAAGGCCAAGCGCAATGGGCGAGGCAAATACGCTTTCTTCGACGCCGCCGAGGACGCAAGCGCCTGCTCCGCACGCCGGCTCGAAAGCGAGTTGCGGCGCGCCGTCGAGGACAAGGAATTCCGCATCGTCTATCAGCCGATCAAGACCGGCGGCTCGGGCGACATTGCAGCGCTTGAAGCGCTGATCCGCTGGCATCATCCCGAGATCGGCGTCATCTCTCCAGCCGAGTTCATTCCGCTCGCCGAGCGCAACGGTCTTATCGGCGAGATCGGCGACTGGGTGCTCGAGCAGGCAGGCCGCGACGCCGTACGGCTTCCGTCCGATGTCAAGATCTCCGTCAACCTGTCGCGGGTGCAGATTTCCGACCCTCACTTCGTGGATCGTGTCTCCGCGACGCTCGCCCGCACCGGCCTGGCGCCGGAACGGCTCGAGCTCGAGGTTACCGAAACCGCTATCCTGCACGATGAGGCGAATGCCTCCAAGGTGCTGCAACAGCTGCAGGCGCTGGGCGTATCGATTGCCATTGACGACTTCGGCGTTGGCCAGTCGGCACTGAGCTGCCTCAAGAGCCTGCCCATCGGCCGCATCAAGATCGACCGGTCCTTCATCAACGACCTGGCCACGGACTCGAAAGCCCGCTCGATCTTCGTCGCCGTCGTCGCGCTCGCGAAGTCGCTTGGCATCAAGACGACCGCAGAAGGCATTGAGACCGAACAGCAGCGCATCATCGCCGCGCTCGCCGGTTGCGATCACCTGCAAGGCTATCTCCTCGGGCGCCCGGAGGGTCTCGATCAGCTCGCGTTTGAAGTCGATGCGACACGCATCCTCGAGCTTCCGCTGGGTCAGGTCAGCGCCTGATAGGATCTGGGGCGCTTTGAGCGACGGCTTAGGTTTCCGTCGGATACCACCACATGGCGAAAGTGCCGCCAAGAGCCGCGGCAGCCACGATGCTGATCAGTACCGGGTTCCCGGTTGCAAGCGCCGTGAAGAGCACGGAGCCCCACGCCGTCGCAATGGCCGTGAGCTTGACGCCGAGGCGAATGGTGCGCCGCTCCTCGAAACGCTGCGCCTCGATGAGCGCGTGCCGGAGCAACGGCAGGCTCTCGAGCCACGCGAGCAGCCGCGCGCTCGAGCGCGCAAAGGCCCACAACGCCACCAAGAGGAATGGTGTCGTCGGCAAACCCGGCAGGATGGCGCCTGCAATGGCGAGCGCCGTCGCGATACCACCGATGGTGATGTAGGCCAGCTTGGACAGCCCCATGACGTCTCCGTCCCTGCGCTAGTCTGACCGGAGCAGCGCCTGCGAAATCTTGACGCCAAATATCCGCTTAAGGAACGAGATGTGCAAGCCCCGGTCGCGATGTCGCGCTCATGATTGCCGCCCCGCGGGGCCTAGCGCCCTGCGATGAACGCGCGGCGCCCCACGCGCGAAATCGAGCATTCGAGCCGCTTGTTGTCGCGTTGGATCTCCTCGACGGTCCCGAAGACGAACTGGATATGAGCCGCCGCCGCCGCCTCCGCTTCGTCCGCATTCCCCGCAATGACGGCCTCGCCGATGGCAATGTGCTGCGCGAGCAGCTTGTCGCGCACGCCGGGCTTCAAATAGAGATGCTCGCGATTGAAGAACACGTTGTTGCGCAGAAGCTCCGAGAGCGCCCGCATCACGTGCAGCACGATGAAGTTGTGGCTCGCCTCATAAACAAGAATGTGCAGGTTGACGTCAGCCTGCGCTTCCTTGTCGGAGTCCTTGCTCCGGTGCGCTTTGCGCATGTCGGCAAGACATTTGCGAATTGCCGCTTTGTCCACCTCGGTCGCCCGTTCCGCAGCCGCGCGCGCCGCCTGCGCTTCCACCCACTGGCGGAATTCGAGATAATCGGCGGCTGCGTTTTGATGCTGGCGATAGAGGTTGGCAAGCGGCGCCATCAGTGGCAGCAGGAATTGGGCAACGGACGTGCCGTTTCGCGTTGCCGTCAGAAGACCACGGTCCACGAGTTGGTCGATGGCATCGCGCAGCGACGGTCGCGAGACGTCAAGTCGTGCCGCAAGCTCCCGCTCGGACGCGAGCTTTTCCCCTGGACGCAGCGCGCCCTCGAGAATGAGTTTCTCGATGCGCGTGGCAATAGCGTCTGCCACCCTCGGTGTCCGGATCGTTTCCATCGCGTGTCCTGCCGGCGGACCGAACTTCACGGGCCGCAGTCAATGCTATAACACGTTTTGACCAAACAAACCCGGTGGTATATTCATTTTACCAATAAGAAGCGCGCGCAAACTAGGGCAGGGAGCATGTGGTCACAGGTTTATGACCCGTTCGGCGATATGACCCTGTCGACGGTCGTCGCCGCGATCCCGGTTGTCGTCTTGCTTGGCGCTATCGGCATCTGGGAGATCCGGGCCCACATTGCGGCGATGCTGGGCCTAATCGCGGCCCTCGTGGTCGCGATTTTTGCGTACGGCATGCCTGCGGAGATGGCCGGACTGGCCGCCGCGTACGGCGCCGCGTTTGGCCTCATGCCGATCGGCTGGATCATCCTGAACGTTATTTTCCTCTACCAGCTCACAAGCGAGAAAGGTGACTTCGCGGTGCTGCAGCGCTCGATCAGCGCCATCAGCGACGACCGCCGACTCCAATTGCTGTTCATCGCCTTTAGTCTCGGCGCATTCTTCGAGGGCGCGGCAGGTTTCGGCACACCCGTTGCGGTCACGTCGGCGATGCTGATCGGGCTCGGCTTCTCGCCGCTGGCGGCGTCCGGCCTCTCGTTGATCGCCAACACCGCGCCAGTGGCCTTCGGTGCGCTCGGCACGCCCGTGATTGCGCTTGCGGCTGTCACCGGTCTCGATCTGCACGAGCTCTCCGGCATGATTGGCCGCCAGCTGCCGTTTTTCTCGGTCATCGTACCGTTCTGGCTGGTCTGGGCGTTCGTCGGCTTCCGCAAGATGCTTGAGGTTTGGCCGCCGGTCCTGGTTGCTGGCATTTCATTTGCGGTGCCGCAGTATCTTGTCTCGAACTTCCACGGGCCTTGGCTCGTCGACATCGTGGCCGCCATCGTATCCATGGCCGCACTCGCCGGATTTCTGCGCATCTGGCGCCCAACCGAACCCATGACATTGATGCCGCGCGCTCCGTCGGAAAGCACGGCCTTCGCGCATCCGGAGGTGCGTCAGCCGACGTTCGATGCCGCGGTGCGCCGCGCATGGGCGCCGTGGATCGTGCTCAGCGTATTCGTATTTCTGTGGGGCGCGCCACAAGTGCGCGCCGGTCTCGACGGCATCTGGACAGCGAAGATTCCGGTCGCCGGCCTGAACGAGATGGTACAAAAAGTGCCGCCCGTCGTCGCCGAGCCGCATCTCGAGCACGCGGTCTACAATTTCAATATTCTCTCCGCGACAGGCACCGGCATCCTGCTGGCGGCCATCATATCCGGGCTCTTCCTTGGCTACGGAGTGTCAGGCCTCCTGCACATGTACCTGCGCACCATCTGGCTGGTGCGTTACTCGTTGCTAACCATCGCCTGCATGCTGGCGATTGGATTCGTCACACGCTATGCTGGAACGGACGCCACCTTGGGCCTCGCATTGGCCAACACGGGCTGGCTCTATCCGCTGTTCGGCACGCTGATCGGTTGGCTTGGCGTTGCTTTGACTGGATCGGATACCGCTTCGAACGTTCTGTTCGGCGGCCTGCAGCGGGTTACGGCAGAGCAACTCGGCATCAATCCGGTCCTGATGGCATCGGCCAACAGCTCCGGCGGCGTCATGGGCAAGATGATCGACGCACAGTCGATCGTGGTCGCTTCGACCGCCACGCGTTGGTACGGGCACGAAGGCTCGATCCTTCGTTTCGTGTTCTTCCATTCTGTGGCGCTTGCGGTCCTCGTCGGTCTCCTGGTCATGGGCCAGGCATACGTGTGGCCCTTGACACTTCTTGCACCCTGACACGAAGGCTTCGGAAAGGAGACGTATCACCCCAATTCGACATGACGCAGTTGGCGGCCTCGCGTCGCCGCAAAATCGGGAGAGTAAAAATCATGGCAACCTTCACCGTGAACGGCGAGAGCCGCACATTCGACGGCGATCCGGGCACGCCGCTGCTCTGGTATCTGCGCGACGAGATCGGCTTGACCGGCACCAAATACGGATGTGGGCAGGGCGTGTGCGGCGCCTGTACCATCCACGTCGACGGCGTAGCGGTCCGCTCGTGCATGACCACGATTGAGATGGCCGAGGGAAAGACCGTCACCACCATTGAGGGCCTGAGCCCCGATGGCGAGCATCCGGTGCAGAAGGCATGGCGCGAGCTCAGCGTGCCCCAGTGCGGTTTCTGTCAGGCCGGCCAGATCATGCAGGCAGCGTCGTTGCTCGCCAAGAACAACGCTCCCTCCGACGACGAGATCGTCGAGGATATGAGCGGAAACCTCTGCCGCTGCGGCTGCTACCAGCGCATCCACGCGGCAGTGCGCGTTGCGGCGGGAGGAGTGTAAGCCATGTTGCATTATCTCGAACAGGAAGCACGCAAGGCCGAGCGGCATTCCGTGGTGGCCATCATAGAGAACGTGAGCCGGCGCAAGTTCCTCGGCGGTGCGCTCGCGGCATCCGGATTCGTGCTCGCAGTCCGCATTCCCGAGGCTGACGCGCGCGAGCCGCTGAAGCCTTACAAGACTGGCGGCGAGAGCATGCCGCACGGCTACGGCCGCGCCAGCGATCCGCACGTCTATGTGTCCATCACCCAGGACGGCGCCGTTACCATCGTCGCCCACCGCGCAGAGATGGGGACCGGAGTCCGCACCAGCCTTCCGATGGTCGTCGCCGACGAGATGGAGGCAGACTGGTCGCGCGTAAGCATCGTACAAGCCCCCGGCGACGAGCCGCTTTACGGCAACCAGGATACGGATGGATCGCGCTCGATGCGCCACTTCATCCAGCCTATGCGCGAGTGCGGCGCCGCCATGCGCCAGATGCTCGAGCAAGCTGCGGCTGCAAAATGGGGTATCGACGCGTCGCTCGCGCGCGCCAAGGCGCACCACGTCGTCCAGCTCGACAAGGACAAGAAGGAGACCGGCACGAAGCTCGGCTTCGGCGAGCTGGCCGAAGCGGCGATGGCGCTTCCGGTGCCCGCGCGCGAGGCGCTGCTTTTCAAGACACCCGACGAGTTTACCCTGATGCGAAAGGGTGAAGCGAAGCTTTACGACTTGCGCAACATCACCACAGGCAAGGCCGTCTATGGTGCCGATGTCCGTCTGCCGGGCATGAAATACGCGGTGATCGCCCGCCCGCCGGTTCTCGGCGGCAAGCTGAAATCCCTTGATGCGGAGGAGACGAAGAAGACGGCGGGCGTCGAGGAGGTCTTCGAGATCGAAGGCGTGTACGACGTGCCGCGCAAGTTCGGCCAACTCGGCGGTGTGGCGGTCGTCGCCAACTCGACCTACGCTGCCATCCTCGGCCGTGACGCGCTTGCCATCGAGTGGGAGGACGGCCCAAACGCCAGCTACGACAGCGTCTCCTACTTCGAGGAGATGTCGAAAACAGCGTCGGAGCCGGGCAAGGTCATCCGCAACCAGGGCGATTTCGACGCCGCCTGGAAAGCAGCAAAAAGCACCTTCACCGGCGAGTACCACGCGCAGCATCTCGTGCAGGCGCCGATGGAGCCTTTGGTGTGCGTTGCCCGCATCGTGGATGGCAAGGCCGAGCTATGGGCGCCCGTCCAAAGCCCCTACGGCGCCCGCGAGGACGTTGCCAAGGCGCTCAAGCTGCCCATCGAGAACGTGACCGTGCACGTCACGCTGCTCGGCGGCGGCTTCGGTCGCAAGTCGAAGTGGGACTTCATGATCGAGGCGGCTCTGATCTCGCAGAAGCTCGGCGGCACGCCGGTGAAGCTGCAGTGGACGCGTGAGGATGACACGCGTCACGCGTTCTACCACACGGCGTCGGTCGAGCGCATCGACATGGCTTTCGACGACGCCGGCAAGGTGACTGGGTTCCGGCATCGCACGGTCGCGCCGTCGATCGTCTCGACGTTCGCGCCCGATAGCGGCTACCAGTTTCCGATCGAGTACGGCATGGGCTTCGTCAACACGCCGTTCGAGGTGCCGAACGTGCGCTGTGAGAACGGCAAGGCCATGGCGCATACCCGCATCGGTTGGTATCGCTCGGTGTCGAACATCCCGCGACTGTGGGCTGTGCAGTCCGCCGTTTGCGAGGCCGCGCACCATCTCGGCAAGGACCCGAAGGACTTCCTGCTCGAGTTGATCGGCTCGGATAGGACCCTCGATCCCAAAGCCCTGGGCTTTCCGGACGACTTCTGGAACTACGGCGATCCCTATGAGGAGTTCCCGATCAACACCGCGCGCCTGAAGAACGTGGTGCGGATCGCCGCCGAGAAGGCAGGCTGGGGTAAAGAGCTGCCGAAGGGCCAAGGGCTCGGGATCGCAGCGCACTCAGCCTGGGGCACTTGCGTGGCGACCGTCGTGCACGCCGAGATCAAAGACGACGGCACGATCACGGTGCCGCACGCGGTGACCGCCCTGGATTGCGGCTTTTACGTCAATCCGGAGCGCATCCGCTCGCAGATCGAGGGCGCGGCCGTCATGGGCATGTCGCACGCGCTCTTGAGCCAGATCACCTTCAAGGGTGGCGCGGTCGAGCAGTCCAACTATTCGGACTTCAACATCGCGACCATGAAAAACTTCCCGAAAAAGGTGGACGTGCACATCGTCGAGCCGGAGCCCGGTTGGCACGCAACGGGCATCGGCGAGCCGGGCCTGCCGCCGTTCGCGCCCGCGCTCGCCAACGCGGTCTTCGCCGCCACCGGCAAGCGCATCCGCAACATGCCCATGGGCGAGAAGGTCGCCTGATCGCCTGAAGGCGAACGAAGGAAGCGACGCCGGGCCACAAAAGGCCCGGCTTTTTTATGAGCAGCGCGGAGCGGGCTCTAATTTTCGCTGCTTGGCGAGTCCGGCGTGTCGTCGGCTACACCGATGCGTGGCTGCTGCGGCACGTGCTGGTTGCCTTCTTCCCAGTCCCGATGCAGGGCCGCGCTGGCGAGCAGCATGAGCGTGACCGGAGTGGTGATGGTGACGAAGATTGCGATCAGCACCTCGTGCACCACGGGCCGCGCCTCCAACGCCGTGAAATAGAGCATCGAGGCGAGCAGAACGCAGCCGACGCCGAGCGTCGACCCGAGCGTTGGCGGATGCACCCGCGCGTAGAAGTCCTTGAGACGCAGAAGGCCGATGGTGCCAATCAGCGTCAGCCCGGCTCCGGTCAGCACCAGGACGGATGTCAGAATGGCGACCCAGGCGGGCAGTTCAGCAGGCACCGTCATTCGATGGTCTCCCCGCGCATGAGGAATTTCGCGAGCGCCGCCGTGCCGACAAAGCCGAAGAGCGCGATAACAAGTGCCGCTTCGAAATAGACCGTGTCCCCGGTCTCGATACCGAAGGTCAGAATGAGAATCATGCCGGTGACGTAGAACGCATCGAGCGCCAGCACACGGTCCTGCGCCCGGGGGCCTCGCAAAAAGCGGTAAGTCGCGCAGGCCATCGCAAGCACGAGGGCGACCTCGGCAATGGAGACGGACCACTCAAGGATCGTATGAGCGCTCATTCGAAGATCTCCATCAGCAGCCGTTCGTATCGGTTCTTGATGAGGTCGATCCACGCATTCTCGTCGACGAAGTCAAGAAGGTGGAGGAGGAGAACGCCGTTGGCGTTATTGAAATTTACCCACACCGTGCCGGGCGTGGATGTCAGCGTGCATGCCAGGATCGCGATCGCATACTCGTTGCGGATGTCGAGCTTGATCGTCATGAAGCCGGACTGCGCCTTGCGGCCCGGCGTTAGAACGATGCGCGCCACCGCGATGTTCGAGCGGATGATGTCGACCAGAATTATGAACGCCAGCCGCACGATCGCCAGCGGCCGGCGAGCACGCCCTGTCGGGATTTGCAGCGTCGAGATTGCAAGTCCACCGGCAATACCGACAATGGAGCCGAGCACGATGTGCCCCGGCGACACCGATTGATTGAGCAACAACCACATGCCGAGCAAGAACACGGTGAGGATTGGATACGGCATCAGGCGCGTCATGAACCACCTCCCGTCTGCACCGGCTCGACGCGCGGAGTTCCAAGCACGCCGCGCACATAGCTCTGCGGCTCATGTAGGCTTTCCGCCGTCGTCTGCATAAAGCGCGAGATGGGGCCGGCCTGCACCGTCAGCGTCACGCACAGGAACAGCAGGACGACGATCGGCAGCATCTCGAGGAAGCGCACCGTCGGCACCGTGCTTTCGATCGGCACCCAGAACACGCGGATACCCGCCCGCATCATGGCGATCGTGGCCGCCAGGCCCGAGAGCAGGAGCACGGCGAGGAGCGTCCAGGTCGCGGCCGTCACGCCGCTGGCCTCAGGCCCGCCCGAAAGAAACATGGCGTGCAGCATGAGGAGCTTCGCGATGAAGCCTGCCAGCGGGGGCAGCCCCGCCAGCAGCAGCGCGCACGTGGCGAAGCCAACGCCGAGGATGGCCATCGTTGCCGGGATAGCGATGCCGACCGGCTCAACCTCGCCCTCCTCCTCGTCGTCACCGAGTGCCTCGGCGGTAACGGCGAGTATGTCTGCGCCGGCAATTCGCCCGCGCTCGATCAGCTCGATCAGAAGGAAGAAGGCGCTGATCGCGAGCGTCGAGCTGACGAGATAGAAGAGGGCCCCGCCGGTCACCGCCGTGCTGCCGACGGCGATGGCGGCGAGCAGGGTGCCCGAGGATACCAGCACGCTGAATGAGGCCAGACGCGCGAGATCCTGCGACGCTAAGAGGCCGATCGAGCCGAACGCCACCGTCGCGATGCCGCCGATTAGGAGCCAGTTGTCGCCGAAGTAGGCAGACGCGCCGGCTTCCGCGCCGAACACCAAGGGCCACAGGCGCAGGATGACGTAGATGCCGACCTTGGTCATGATTGAGAACATGGCTGCGACCGGCGGCGCCACGACCGAGTAGGTGCTGGGCAACCAGAAGCACAGGGGCCACATGCCCGCCTTGATCAAAAAGGCGATGCCGAGGATGGCGGCGCCGGCCTCGAGCAGAACGCGCTCGCTTTCGGGCACTGTCGGCACGCGGTTGGCGAGATCGGCCATGTTGAGCGTGCCTGTCGCGCCGTAGATCAGGCTGACGCCGATCAGGAACAGGGACGAGGCCGCGAGATTGATGGCGATGTAGTGCAGGCCCGCCTTGACGCGCAGCGCGCCGGAGCCGTGCAGCACGAGGCCGTAGGAGGCGGCCAGCAGCACCTCGAAGAACACGAACAGATTGAAGAGATCGCCCGTCAGGAAGACGCCGTTGAGCCCTGCCAGCAGAAACTGCAGAAGCGAGTGAAAATGCGACCCTGCGCTATGCCAGCGAGTCAGGGAGAAGACGAGACCGCAAAGCACGACGATGCTTGTCAGCGTCAGCATGAGGGCGGCGAGCCGGTCGAGCACGAGCACGATGCCGAACGGCGCCGGCCAGTTGCCGAGCAGGTAGACGCTAACACCCGTGCCGTCGACAGGCTGCGCGTCCGCGATGCCGAGCAGCGATAGCGCGATCCACAGCGACGCCAGCGTCGAGACAAGAGAAATTGCGGTCTTGAGCGGTCTGCGGCGCTCGTCGAGTGGCACCATCAGGGCCGCAGTGGCGAGCGGCAATAGGATCGGCGCTATAATCAGGTGTTGGACAGAAAAACTCACGGGCTGCCCCCCCGTCCGTCGACATGGTCATTGCGTGTCAAGCCACGGGCAGCCAGGATCACCACCAGCAACATCGCGGTCATCGCAAAGGTGATGACGATGGCTGTCAGTACCAGCGCCTGCGGCACTGGATCCGTATAGTGCGCGAGCTCTTCCGGCACGCCGGGCTTGAGAATCGGTGGAGCCCCGGTCCGCACCCGTCCCATGGAGAAGATGAAGAGATTGACGGCGTACGACAGGAGCGACAGCCCGATCAGCACCTGATAGGTGCGCGAGCGCAGGATCAACCAGACGCCGGAGCTTGCCAGCGCGCCGATGCTGAGGGCGAGCACGATTTCCATCACACGGCTCCTTCTGTTGCTTCTGCGGCAGACTTGGGCTTGCGATGCGAGCGGATCGACTGGTGAGCCAGCGCGATCAGGACCAGAACCGTCGCACCGAGCACGATGGCGAGCACGCCAAGATCGAACAGGATCACCGTCGAGAGGTGCACGTCACCGATCAGCGGCAGACGTACATCGATCATCCGCGATGTCAGGAACGGGAAACCCCCGATCCAGGTGCCGACGCCAGCCGCTAGCGCGCATAGGAACCCGACACCCATCCAACGCAGCGGAAAGACTCGGATGCGGTCCTCCACCCATAGGGCGCCGGCCGCCATGTATTGCAGGATGATCGCGATGGCGAGTGCCAAGCCGGCGACGAACCCGCCGCCCGGGTAGTTGTGCCCACGCAGGAAGAGATAGATGCCGAACGTTCCTATGACCGGGAACAGCAGGCGCATGATGACGGAGGGCACCAGCAGATACTCGGCGATCGTGTCACCGGGCCGCCGATTGGGATGGGCGCGATCGAAGGCCTCCTGAGCGAGCTTCTGTTCTGGCACCGGTATGCTTTCCGGAGCAGGCCGGAAGCGGCGCATAAGCGCGAACACCGAAAGCGCTACGATACACAGCACCGTAATCTCGCCCAGCGTATCGAGACCGCGGAAGTCGACCAGGATAACGTTGACGACGTTGCGCCCTCCGCCCTCCAAGTAAGACTTCTCAAGGAAGTACTGCGCGATGCCGTCCACCTGCGGCGCCCGCGTCATGACGGCGAAAGCGATCAGCGCTAGGCCGGCACCGACCACCAGCGCGATCGAGAGATCGACGTAGCGACGCATCAGCATCGAGGAATCGGTCTTGAGCAGCCCCTCGTCCTGGCGCTTGGGCAGCCAGCGCAACCCGAGCAGGATCAGCACCGTCGTCACCACCTCGACCAGAAGCTGTGTCAGCGCGAGATCGGGCGCTGAGAGGTAGATGAACGTGATGCACGTTGCGAGCCCCGCTCCGCTCATGAAGATGAGCGCAGCCAGACGATGGAATTTGGCCTGCTGCGCGGTCGCAAGCGCGCACACGATGCCGATGATCCAAACGAGGGCGAACGCGTAGTCGATCGGTGTCAGATTGAGAGATTGAGGCAGCAGCGCCTGTCCCGCGAGCGGTAGCAGACCAGCAACGAATGCGACGCACACCACCGCGCGCATCTGCGGCTGCAGCCTCCGCGTGCCGACCACGGTCAGGAGCGAACGCGCAGACGCGCCAACCAGATCGCCAGCCGGCGCCTCACTTTTCTTGCGCCGGAAGAGGCTCGCGTTGTCGAGGCTGTAGGTGCGCAACAGCGCGTAGACCAGCACGCCGCCGGCAAGCGCAGTCACACTCATGAAGAAGGGCCAGTTGAATCCGTGCCAGATGGCGAGATCGAACTTGGGTGCCGCCGCGCCAAGGACCGAGGCAACCGCCACGTCGAGAAACGGCCGGATGGTGATGTTCGGCACAATTCCGACAACCAGACAGACCACGACGAGAAGCTCGATCGGAAAGCGCATCCAATGCGGCGGCTCCTTCGGTGTGCGCGGCAGATCGGTCGGCGGTGGGCCGAAGAACACGTCGCGGATGAAGCGCAGCGAGTAGGCAACGCTGAACATCGCGGCCAGCGTGGCGATGTAGGGGAGCGCGGCATCGATGAAGGAGCCGTCGTGGGTCTCGATCGTCTCGGCGAAGAACATCTCCTTGGAGAGGAAGCCGTTGAGCAGCGGCACGCCTGCCATCGCCGCCGCGGCCACCATGGCGAGTGTCGCCGTCACCGGCATGTATTGATAAAGCCCGCTCAGCCGTCGGATGTCGCGCGTTCCGGTCTCGTGGTCGATGATCCCGGCTGCCATGAACAGCGACGCCTTGAAGGTCGCGTGGTTCATCAGGTGGAAGATGGCGGCCACGGTGGCGAGCGGCGAATCGAGCCCGAGCAATAGCGTGATCAGGCCCAGGTGGCTGATGGTCGAATAGGCGAGCACGCCCTTGAGGTCGTTCTGGAACATGGCCAGGAACGCCGCCACCACGAACGTGACGAGGCCTGTCGATCCGACGATGTACAGCCACGCATCTGTCCCCGACATCGCCGGCCACAGCCGCGCGAGCAGGAAGACCCCGAGCTTCACCATCGTCGCCGAGTGTAGATAGGCGGAGACCGGTGTCGGCGCCACCATGGCGCGCGGCAGCCAGAAATGAAACGGGATCTGCGCGCTCTTGGTCAGCGCACCGATAACGATCAGGATGAGCGCCGGCAGATAAAGCGAGTGCGAGCGGATCGCATCGGCCGAGGCAAGCACGCGGTCCACGTCGTAGCTGCCCACGATGTAGCCGAGCACGATCACGCCGCCGAACAGGCACAGGCCGCCCGACGCGGTGACCGCGAGCGCCATGCGCGCGCCGGCACGCGCACCCGCATCGTGCTGCCAGTACCCGATCAGCAGGAATGAGAGAAAGCTCGTCAGCTCCCAGAAGAACACGAGCTGAATGAGATTGCCCGACAGCACCACGCCGAGCATGGAACCCATGAACGCGAGCAGAAACGAGAAAAAGCGCGGGACCGGATCCTCGGGCGACATGTAATAGCGCGCATAGAGGAAGACGAGAAAACCGACGCCCGTGATCAGCAGCGCGAACATCCAGGCCAAGCCATCGAGCCGAAGCACGAACGAAAGCCCGACGGCGGGCACCCATTCGATCTCGGAACGGACGACGTTGCCATCCGTGACCGACGGATAGAACATGCTGAACAGAAGCAGCAGGGTGAGGGCAATGGCTCCCGCCAGCCACGCCTCAGCATTGCGGGCGTTTGTTGGGAGGAGGGAGGCAACGAGACTGCCAAGGAACGGAATGACGATCGCGGCTAGAAGGAGCGTCTCGTTCGATAGCATCTACTCGTATTATCCTGTTCCGTTGCCTGATGATCAGCTGCCCGCTGTGCCTGTGTTAATAGCGAGAATATCGATTTCTAGCCTGCGAAGAACCTCTTCAGTGACACTGCCCAGAAAAATTTTTTGCAAGTCCCGTGCGACTTTGGGTGCCGACAACGATTAGATCCGGCCGAAGTCGCTCCACCGTCTTGGATATCGCAAGCACGGGCTCGCCTTCGACGACGAGCGGGGACCAGGGGCCGGGGTCAAAAGGAAGGCGCGCCATAAACGTTGTGAGTGCGCCAAGGGCCAGTTCTCGCTCTTCTTCGACATAAATTTTGATCTCGTCCTCCGACGCATCGGCGAGCAGCATCTTGGGTCGCGCCACAGCTTCGAACGCATGCACGACGGAAACCCTGACCGCGCCGAGAATCCCAAGCGCGTGTCAGCCTGAAGTGCTGTTGTGGAAGCGTTCGAGAGGTCGACCGCGACCAGCACATGCGCATAAGGATGCGTCACTTCTGTGTTCACGACGCGAACGGGCGAGCGATCGAGACGGATCACACGCTCGACCGTTGTCCCGATGAAGGTGTCACGCAGAAGCTGCTTGCGATAACTTTCTCCCTCCGCAACGACCCCGAGGTGCATCGAGCGTAATCGACAGGGTCGCGAAAGCGCCCGGTGCACGAGGACTGTATCCGTCGCGGGAACGGTTGCTGAAGGAGACAGCACAGGGGCCGTCGTCCTCCTCCCAATCACGCGGCTGCCTTGGCGAGCGCCGAGCCGGTGATGGCGGCGATCGATCTGCTGCGATCATCGCTTAGATGCAGCGTATGGACTGTGCCTCAAATGTCAACGACACGTCTGTCGGCGCACGCAGGCCGCATCATGCGCGGCAGCCTAGCACATAACGTGTCACGCGAAGTAGCACCGCTCTGCTACGTCCCATAGCTTTACTTCACTGAAGCCCGCTTCGATCGTCGATCGCGCCCGCAAACCGCGCTCTTCGAGATCCGCACACGCTGCAATTTCGATCAGAGCGTTCGCCGCTGCTTCCACGTCTTCGGAAGGCCCCGCCCATCCACCGGTTGCCTGCGCGAGATCCTCGCAGCCAGGCACGCGCGTGGTCAGAATGGGGCGACCGCAGGATGCGGCCTCGAGCAGGCATCTCGGCATGCCCTCACCGCCACGGGAGGGCAGGAAGGCGAGGTGATGATGACGCCAGAACTCTGGCACGTTGTCGACCTTTCCGGCGAGACGGATGCCCGGCATTGCCGCGTACGTTTCGAGATCCTTTTTTGTGAAGGCGCGTGGATTGTTCTCGTCCACCTCGCCCGCGATCGTCAGCGTGACATCGCACCCCCGCTCGCGCGCAAGCGTGACGGCACGTACGGCGATATCGAGCCCCTTCGTCCAGATCAGACGCGCGACGAAACCGACGCGCAGGGGAGGACGGGGCGGCAACGGAGCAGCGGTGAAGACCTCCGTCGCGACGCCGGCTCCGCCGACGATATCGACGCGGCCGTCGCGATGCGCCGTCTTAAGCCCGGACTGTGCGACGTCCGCCTTGTTCTCCACCATCCAGCGCGTGTTTGCGTCGTCCGCGACGAAGCGGTTGAAGAGTGGGGCGATGCCTCGGATGAGGCGCATCCACGGATCGCGTGCGACCGATGCATAACCACGCCCTGTGATGGTGTAGACGCAGCGCACGCCTTCCAGGCGCCGCGTCGCGAGCGCGCCGACCAACACCCCGAAGATTCCGAAAGCGTGAAGCACGGGCTCGTTCGTGCGCATGAGCAACGCTTCGACGTCCCGCACCGCCTGAGCCAGTCCGAGCGGGCGGGCGCCGTTCCTCTGCAATGGCAGGTCGACGATGCTGATCCCGCTGTCTTCGAGCCGCTCGCTCGAACGGCTGACTTGCGTCGCCAGAACGACCGGCACGCCACGCGCCATGGCCCGGCGCGCAAGATGCTGGAAATGGGAGACGAAGAACCAATCGACATTGATGAGGTAAACGACTGTTGGCATCCGATCCCATCCGTAAGGCGACCCCGCGCAGATCCAAGCCAGCAAAGCCGGCCCTTTACCGCCCGGAGTTACCCACCCCGACCAATTCGCCGCCCCCCTCGGCGCCAGAAGACAAGCCGCTTCGTGCGGCAGGAAAAGCAGAAAAACAAACAAAAATTCAAACAAAAACAATAATTTATGGCGGAGAGAGTGGGATTCGAACCCACGGTGGGCTTGCACCCACGCCGGTTTTCAAGACCGGTGCCTTAAACCACTCGACCATCTCTCCACGCGCGTGGACCCCGCCCGCGGAGGCTGGAACCTACACAGTCCGTGCCGCCCTCTCAAGCTCGCTGAACAGCGCCCAGAAAACCACGCAGCTGAAGCAACTTAACGCGATCGCAATCGCTGTCTGCCATCCTGTCGCAGTTCGTCGGAAAGACCGCGGTGACAAGCGGCGCCGGAGAGCGGCTAGGCAGGATAAGGCTCCCCAAAAGAGCCTACGGGATGGCGTTGATGTTGCGTAAAATCACGGAGGGTGCGGACGCCGCGCCGCGGCTCTTTCTGAGCATTTTCCCGCAGGAACTGGCATGGCGCGGTACGCGCCGCCGCGCGTGCGCTGCTCTGGCTGCGGCGGTCGCGACCGCATCGCTTGGCGGATGTGCGGGCAGCGGATCCGGCAGTCTCTCGGGCGCAGAGGCACCGATGTTCCCGGAATCGAAGTGGGGCGTCTCGGCCAGTCGCCGCGTCGCCAGCCACCAGGAACGCATCCCCAAGGGAGGCGGCACTTACAAGGTCGGCGTCCCGTATAAGGTCGGCGGGCGCTGGTACAACCCGCGCGAGCAACCTGACTACGATCGCGTCGGCATCGCCTCGTGGTACGGCAGCGACTTTCACGGCCGCAAAACTGCCAACGGCGAGATTTTCGACATGCACGCCCTGACGGCCGCGCACCCGACGCTCCCGATGCCGAGCTATGCTTATGTGACGAGCCTGTCGACCAACCGCACCATCCTGGTGCGTATCAACGACCGCGGCCCCTATGTGGGCGAGCGCATGATCGATCTGTCGAGGGCATCGGCGCGCGAGTTGGGCCTTATGTCCGGCGGCACCGGGCGCGTGCGCGTGCGCTATGCCGGCCCGGCGCCGCTCGACGGCAACGACGCCCGCGAGCGCCAGTATCTAGCTTCCCGCCAGGGCAGCGGCGGGATGCACATTGCTGCCCGTGAGCGGGCTGAATCGGCACGCGAGTGGGCAGCCCATCGCAACACGGCACGAGCTCAGAGCCAAATGCCGCCCGTCCGACCGCGCATGACGGTTGCCGACCGGTCGCACATCGAGGGCTACGGCCAAGCCTACGGTCAACCCCAGCAGCAGGCTTACCGGCAGAGCTATGCCGACACGGGACGGCAGCCCGGAAGCGGCGAATTGTGGTCTCCCGAGCAGTATCGGGCCGCTATCGCGGCGCGCTGAACATTACAATCCCGACAGGCTGCCGAACCCCCTGCGGATGGGCATTCGTGACGCCTTTCGCCGGCCTTGCCCCTGTCCTATATCCTCCCGGCGAGGAATGGGGCATTGGGACAGGACCGAAGAATGTCGCGTCAGATTAAGAAACTCTCCGCGCTTGCTGCCGCCGGACTGCTCGCCGTGTTGGCCGTGTCCGGAATTGGCCGGCACGAGGCAAGCGCGCAGTTCCTCGACAACCTCTTTCCGAAAGAGGCGCCGCCGGCGCGCCGCGAAGTCCCGCCCTCGCGCGAGATCGCGCAGTATTCGTACGCGCCCATCGTCCGCAAGGCGGCGCCGGCCGTCGTCAACGTCTACGTCCAACGCAGGGTCCAGGCCTTCTCGTCGCCGTTCGCCAACGATCCATTCTTCCGCCAGTTCTTCGGCGATGCCTTCGGCCAGCCGTCCGAACGCATCCAGAGTTCGCTCGGCTCCGGCGTCATAGTGAGCCCCGACGGCATCGTCGTCACCAACACGCACGTCATCCGCGGCCGCGGCGAGGCGGAGATCCGCATTGCGCTCTCCGACAAGCGCGAGTTCGACGCCAAGGTGGTGACGCAGGACGACAAGACCGACATCGCCATCCTGAAAATCGAAAGCGACAATCAGCGTTTCCCGACGCTGGAGTTCGAGGATTCCGACACCCTCGAGGTCGGAGACATGGTGCTCGCCATCGGCAACCCGTTCGGCGTTGGTCAGACGGTGACGAGCGGCATCGTGTCGGCGCTAGCCCGCAGCGAGATCGGCAACTCGGACACCCAGGTTTTCATTCAGACGGACGCCGCGATCAATCCCGGCAACTCGGGCGGCGCCCTGGTCGACATGTCGGGCAAGCTGGTCGGCATCAACACGATGATCTTTTCGCAATCGGGCGGCTCGCAAGGTATCGGTTTTGCAATCCCCTCGAACCTTGTGCGGCTCTACGTGCAGGGCGCTGCCGAAGGACGAAAGGTGGAGCGGCCTTGGCTTGGGGCACGCCTTGAGACGGTGACGCGCGACATGGCGGGGGGGCTCGGCCTTGACCGCGTCGCGGGTGCCGTCGTGGCGCGTGTCTCCGATACAGGCCCCGCCGCGAGCGCGGGACTTCGCGCAGGCGACGTCATAGTCCATGTCGATGGCTTCGAGGTTACGGACGCACGCGCCGTACACTACCGCCTGACCACGCGCGGTGTCGGCAGAACCGCGAAACTCGGGATTATCCGCAAGGGTGCGCCACACGAGATCGAGCTCTCGCTCGAAGCTGCACCACAACCTAGCCGCGACGACGTTCGCAATCTCGCTGGACAGCATCCTCTCGACGGAGCGCGCGTCTCGAACATCCTACCCGGCATCGCCGACGAGCTTGGCATCGATGAGGGCGAGGGCGTCGTAGTCGTCTCGGTGCGCCGAGGATCGACGGCGGCGCGACTCGGCTTCCTGCCTGGTGACGTGATTGCCGAGGTCGGAGGCACATCCGTCGCCAGCGTCACCGATCTCGAGGGCTTGCTGACCAACCGTCAGCGCATGTGGCTCGTCGCTGTGCGCCGTGGTGACAAGGTCTTCAACCTCCAGGTCCCGGGCTAGGAGAGACCGCCGCGCCGGTCTAACGTTTCCTGATGAGCAATCTGTTTGAAGCCGCTGGACTGGAGAAAGGGGCCCCGCGTCCGCTTGCGGACCGGCTGCGCCCGAAGACGCTTTCGGAAGTTGCAGGCCAGCCGCATCTCGTCGGCTCCGACGGCACGCTGACGCGTTTCCTTGCTGCCGGCCGCATGCCGAGCCTCATCCTGTGGGGACCACCTGGCTGCGGCAAGACCACCATTGCGCGCCTGCTCGCGCACGAGACGAAACTCGAGTTCGAGCAGCTCTCGGCGATCTTCTCGGGTGTGGCCGAGTTGAGGAAAGCCTTCGACCGCGCGAAAGCGCGCCGTGAGCAGGGACGCGGCACGCTGCTGTTCATCGACGAGATCCATCGCTTCAACCGCTCGCAGCAGGATAGCTTCCTCCCCTACATGGAGGACGGCACCATCACACTCGTCGGCGCGACGACGGAGAACCCATCGTTCGAGATCAACGCTGCCGTGTTGTCGCGCGCGTCCGTGCTGACGCTGAACCGTCTCGACGATGACGCGCTCGAGGACTTGGCCAAGCGCGCCGAGGCGGAGGAGAAGCGGCCACTGCCGCTCGACGACGATGCGCGCGAAGCGCTGAAGTCCATGGCTGACGGCGATGGGCGCGCAATTCTGAACCTCGCCGAGGAAGTCTTCGCGACCGTCAAGCTCGGGGCCAAATCCCTCGACCGCGTCGCACTCGTGAAGCTCGTGCAGCGGCGCGCACCGCTCTACGACAAGAGCCGCGAAGGCCATTACAATCTGATCTCCGCGCTGCATAAGGCCGTGCGCGGCTCGGACCCCGACGCGGCACTCTACTATTTCTGCCGCATGCTCGACGGCGGCGAGGATCGCCTCTTCCTCGCGCGGCGCATCGTGCGCATGGCCGTGGAGGATATCGGCCTTGCCGATCCGCAGGCGCTCGTCGTGGCCAACGCCGCCAAAGACGCCTTCGACTTTCTCGGTAGCCCCGAAGGTGAGTTGGCGCTCGCCGAAGCCGTGATCTACGTCGCCACCGCGCCGAAATCGAACGCCAACTACGTGGCCTACAAGGCGGCCATGCGGGCTGCGAAGGAGCACGGGAGCCTCTCGCCGCCGAAAATCATCCTCAACGCGCCGACCAAGCTGATGGAGGATGAGGGTTACGGCGACGGCTACCTCTATGACCACGACCAGCCGGACGCCTTCTCCGGCCAGAACTACTTCCCCGATGAATTCAAGCGCCGCCCGAAGTTCTACGACCCGCCAGAGCGCGGCTTCGAGCGGGAACTCGCCAAACGGCTCGCCTACTGGGACAGCCTGCGCAAGAAGCGCAGCGGCGACGACTAGATCCTGCGGCTGTCGTAAGCCCAGTGCAGCAGCGCTTGGCGCTGCCGGCGGCGGCAGGAGATGTCGCCCCGCTCGCAATTGCGCTCGATCTGGCGCACATGCCGGCGGATCGCTTTCCAACGCCCGATCTGGCGCGCATCTTCGTCGTGCATCCGCCGGCCCATATAGTAGCGGCAGTACCACTGAAACCAGCCGCGCGGATCGTCGGGATGGATCCAGCCCTTGCGGCGCCATACCGAGAGCGGCTGGCTCGCGTCGACGCCGAAGAAGTTGAGCGCAGGATCCTTTCCGTCCGGTGACAGCTTCGCGCGCGTGAACCAGCTCGCCGGAAATTCATCGCGGCAGTCGGTCATGTACTTGCCGCCGAACACGCCGAGCCGCAACATTTCGGCGGGCGTCAGCTCGGGGAAAAACACGGGGTCGAACCCGCGCCCGGGCGGCTGGGTCAGCTGGTAACGATAGTTGCGCTGCATACGGTCGTTGACCGTGACGATTTTCGCTTTCATACGGGCCCAGGCCTCGAAGAATTTGGAGAGCCTCCGCGCCTGCGGCGCTTCGGTACCATGGGCAACGCGCTTTCGTGCCCGAAATGGGGATCGTCTGGCCAACGCGAACGGGCCGTCTTATAGTCCGGCTGGCTGCGCAGAGGCGCGCGCGCCGTCGCGGGGCGGATCCAAGTAGGGAAGCGTTTCATGATTGAATTCAATGATCTATGGCGCGGCCATCCGATCAATGAGAGCGTCCAGTCGCCCTGCATTGCCCCCCATAACCTGACCAACATGGAAGGCAAGCAGATCCTCCTTGGCTTCCCGGTGTTCTCCAACCAGTGCGCCATCCGCATGGGCGTCTCGCTGCGCCGCGCCGGCGTCCAGCCGTCGCAGCTCTCCGGCATAACGCACTGCTCCGTCCATCCGCGCAGCGACATGCACTTCATCAACGCCAGCCAGCTCGCTAACGGCATCGCGCGCGCTGGCATAGCCGGCGTCGGACCCACGGAAAAATATACGGCGGCCGAGGCTGCACAGTTTTATCGGAAGATCTTCGGCCGCACCGGCATCATTTACATCCAGGACTACTGGCGCCGCTCCACCGACAGCGGCCGCCCCACGGGCGACCATATCGACGTCTGGAACGGCTACCGCTCGTCGGCGAAATGGTTGATGGAGTGGTTCTCGTGGCTCGGCTACTACTCGAACTATGCCGACGCAGGCGAGATTTGGTTCTGGGAAGTGAAATAAGCCCGGCGTCCGCCCCGGAGGAAAAGAATGCGCTATCTTGTTGCCATCCTGTTCGCCATTGTGGGCGCGGCTCTCGCCATGCATTTCCTGAGCGGACCGGTGTCGAACTGGGTTGCGCTGCAGTTCAAGTTCGAAAGCTCCGACGAGGCCGAGAACATCAACCAGCTCGCGTTCATGGCCGTCAATCTGGCTGGGCTGATCGTCGGCTGGACTATCGGCTGGGCGATTGGCACGCCGTTGCGCGACATGCCCCGCTCGAAGTAGGTGAGGGCGCGAGCCTTAAAATCTGTGAAGCAAAATGAATGATCGCGTGAGCGAGCGCGTCGAGACAATCGAGGTAGCTGAGCGCGAGGCGGGCATGCGCCTCGATCGCTGGTTTCGGCTGCACTTTCCGGAAGTGACGCACGGCTATCTGCAGAAGCTGTTGCGCTCGGGGCAGGTGCGTGTCGACGCACGCCGCGTTGAGGCGAAGGAGCGGCTGGAGGCGGGTGCGCAGGTGCGCGTGCCGAAGGCGGCGCGCACGCCTCGCGAGGAGAGCCCTGCCGCGAAGGCGCAGGCACTTCGCGCGTCCGAGGCCGATCGCAAGCTGATCGAGAGCATCATCCTCTACGAGGACGACGATGTACTGGTGCTCGACAAGCCGTTCGGCATTGCCGTCCAGGGCGGCACGGGTACGCGCCGTCACATCGACGGCATGCTGGCCGGCATGATCGACCGCTTCGGTGATCGCCCGCGCCTCGTGCACCGCCTCGACCGCGACACGACAGGCGTGCTGCTCGTCGCCAAGCACCGTGATGCGGCGGCCAAGCTCGGCCGCATCTTTCAGACGCGCTCGGCCGCCAAAACCTACTGGGCTCTCGTCAAGGGCGTGCCGAAGCCGCCGCAGGGCAAGATCGAGGCGGCCCTCGTCAAGGCCGCCGGCCCCGAGGGCGACCGCGTACGCAAGGCACGTCCCGGCGAGCAGAAGGAGGCGATGCACGCCACCACGCACTATTCCGTCATCGATCGCGCCGCGCACAAGGCGGCGTGGGTGTCGTTGAAGCCCGTGACCGGCCGCCAGCACCAGCTCCGCGCGCACATGGAGCTGATCGGCCACCCGATCGTGGGCGACAACAAATACGAGGGTGGGCTCGACCTTCCTGCGGAAAACATCGAGCCGAAGCTGCACCTTCACGCGCGGCGCCTGATCATTCCGCATCCGGCGGGGCAGGGAAAGAAGATCGACGTCACGGCGCCTCTGCCGCCACACATGCGCACCACCTGGGACCTCCTGGGATTCGATGCGCGCCGCTTCGACAAGGACGACGGATGAGCGTGTCCTCGCCAAAGCTCGTGATCTTCGATTGCGACGGCACGCTGGTCGACAGCCAGCACGTGATCGTCGCGGCCATGGCCGACGCCTTCGTGTCGGAAGGCCTTGTATCGCCTGCACGCGACAGGGTTGTCGGCGTCGTCGGCCTGTCTCTCGAGCTCGCCATCGCCCGTCTTCTGAGTGACGACGTCGATCTCGCTCAGGTCGACCGCTTGGCGGCAGCCTACAAGGCGTCATTTGCGGAGCGCCGCCGTCGCCCGGATCACGCCGAGCCACTCTACGACGGCGTACGCGATACGCTCGAGCGGCTCGCTGCTCGCGACGACGTGGTCCTCGGCATTGCCACGGGCAAGTCGCGCCGCGGCGTCAATGCGCTGCTCGAACGCGAGGGGCTCGCCGGACTGTTCAGCACCATCCAGACGGCCGACACGCATCCCTCAAAGCCGCACCCATCGATGGTCTTCGCCGCCATGAGCGATACGCTCGCCGCACCGGAAGCCACCGCCATGATCGGCGATACGACCTATGACATCGAGATGGCGCTGGGGGCCGGCGCGTCAGCCATCGGCGTGGCTTGGGGCTATCATCCGGAGGAAGCGCTGCGCCAGGCGGGTGCGCACCACGTCACGGCCGACTGCGCGGCCCTCGAGCGCGCGCTCGACCAGGTTATTTTCCAGAAGCTCACGGCATGACGCGCAACGGCGAAACCTCGAACGGCAACGGCGCACCGAAAATCCCGGGCAAGGACACGCTGCGCCCGCCGTTGCCCAAGCGCTTCTACAACGCGGCTAGCGTCGAGCCGCGCGGCGAGGGCTTCACGGTTCTCCTGGACGGCCGCGGCATTCGCACGCCCGCAAAGCGCGAGCTCGTTCTCCCATCTGAGGCACTGGCCGTCGCCATCGCGGCCGAGTGGCAGGCACAGGGCGAACATATCGATCCCGCTTCCATGCCGCTCACCCGCCTCGCGAACGTCGCCATCGACGCCGTAGAGGAGCGAAAGGTCGACGTTGCGGACGACATCGTCGCCTTCGCAGCAAGCGATCTTCTCTGCTACCGTGCGGAGTCCCCGGACGCGCTCGTGCGCCGTCAGGCGGACGCATGGAACCCGATCCTCGCCTGGGCCAAAGAGGAGCTTGCTGCCGACTTCAAACTGCGAGCCGGGCTGATGCCCATCGCGCAGCCGCCGGAGGCGCTGGAGGCCGTCCGCAGTGCCCTGGCCGGCATCGATGCGCTGTCGCTCGCCGCGCTGCACGTAATGACGACGATCGGCGGCTCCGCGCTGCTCGCCCTTGGCCGTTGGCGCGGTCGGCTGTCCGTCGAGGACGCGTGGGCCGCAGCGACCATCGACGAGACATGGCAGCGCGAGCAATGGGGAACCGACGCGGAAGCAGAGGCTGAGGCCGCGCGGAGGCGCGTCGACTTCGAGGCGGCTAGCGCTTTGCTCGATCTTCTTCGCTCTCGTCGATAAGCGTTAGTCTCGACGGCTTGTCTTCCTCGACCTGCAGGAGCGCGAGGAACCTCATGATCGCGAACGCCAGCACGGCCGCCACGACCGCGAGCAGATATTGACCGGTACCCGCTGCGACGCCGAGCGCTCCCGCCATCCACATGCCGGCGCCCGTCGTCAGGCCGCGCACCGTGTCGCGCCCCTGAATGATCGTTCCGGCGGCTAGGAACGCCACACCTGCCGTCACGGCCTCGATGATGCGGATCGGATCGGCGTTGCTCTCCCCGCCGCGTGCCTTGACCGTTTCGAAGATCTCGAACGTCAGCACCGTGAAAACCGACGCCGCGAGCGCAATGAGCATGTAGGTGCGCAATCCCGCCGGGCGGTCCTTCTTTTCTCGGTCCCAGCCGAGCAATCCCGCGAGCGCGATGGCAAGCACAAGGCGCAACATCAACTCGAGATGAGCAAGCGCGCCTGCGGGAAACAGAAGCTCGAGAGCTGTCACTGTGTCACCTTGCCGAATCGAAGGAGCGCAAACGGAAGATCACGATACGGCGAGTCTGTAGTCAGAGAAATCCCAAAAATCCGAAGGGGCTACCAAAGGGATAATGCCGACACCTCAGTTTCAGTCTTCGGCTTTGTCGCGAGGGACGGTGATGTCGACACCCGGTGCCTGAATACGCGTGCCGTCGCGGTCCGTGTCGACGCGCGTACCCGGTGCCTCGATGTGGGTCCCCTCGTTATCCGAGACGGCCGTGCCGGTCGGCTGGTTCTGCGTCGCGATCACGATCGCGGCTCCGAGCACGGCAAAGAGGCCGAGGACGATAAGCAGGGTGGAGTTGCGCATGGCGAGAACCTCCCGGGAAGCTGTGCCTTATTCCGACTGGAAAAACGCTCGGGAAGGAAAGCGGTTCCGGATCACCCCGCCCGAATTGGCGCATGCATTATGACTTCGTTTACGAAATTGGCCCCAAATGGAGCGAGCCCAATCGACAGGAGTGGCTGACCGTGCGCATCGCACATGTATCGGCGTGCCGAGAAACCTTGTGCCGTCCTGCGATCGCCGTCGCAGGCACGGTGATCCTGCTGGCCGCGCTTCTTGTCGGCCCCGGCAGGGCGAGCGCCGCCGACCTTGTCGTCGCCTATGACCAGTCGCAGCTTTTGCGCCTGCCGCGCCCAGTCTCGAGCGTGATCATCGGCAACCCGTCGATCGCCGACGTCGCCATCCAGGGTGGCAACCTGCTCGTCGTCACCGGCAAGACATTCGGTGTGACGAACATCATCGCGCTCGACGAGCAGCGCAACATCATCCAGGACCAGCGCATCATCGTGAAGCGCGACGAGGTGCGAACGGTGAATCTGTCGAAGGGCGGTAAGCGCGAATCCTACAGCTGCACGCCGAACTGCTCGCCCACGCTGACCATCGGCGACGACAGCTCCTATTTCGACATGATCTCGCAGCACGCCACGAAGAAGACCAAGTTCTCCGAAGGCGCGACCGACAGCGGCGACGGTCAGCAGTAACCGGCGCCGATCCGCGTCCCAAGGGTCGCGTCTCTAGGAGTCGGCGCCGTTTTTCGGCGTGCACATGGAACGCTTGCCGCCGGCGCGGATGAAGGCAATGATCTCCATCACCGTGGGGTGATCCTTGAACTCCTCGGCGACGTCCTCGACGCGCTCGAGCAGCGTGCCCTCCTGCGCGAACAGGAGCCGGTAGGCGCGCCTCAGATCGTGGATCTCGTTGCGTGAGAATCCACGGCGCTGCAGCCCGACGATGTTGAGTCCGGAGAGATACGCCCGGTTGCCGAGCGCCATGCCGTAGGGGATGAGATCCTGCTCGAGCCCGCTCATGCCGCCGATGAAGGCATGCGCACCAACGCGCGCGAACTGGATCACGGCCGCCCCGCCGCCGATGATCACGAAATCCCCGATTTCGCA
Source organism: Hyphomicrobium sp. CS1GBMeth3 (assembly GCF_900117455.1). Lineage (NCBI taxonomy): Bacteria > Pseudomonadati > Pseudomonadota > Alphaproteobacteria > Hyphomicrobiales > Hyphomicrobiaceae > Hyphomicrobium > Hyphomicrobium sp. CS1GBMeth3. The sequence continues at coordinate 1,269,040 of NZ_FPHO01000002.1, read as the reverse complement.
ATGCCCCGCCAGCATGACGTTGTTCGAGAAGATGACGTTGTTGCCGACGCGACAGTCGTGGCCGACGTGCGAGTTGGCGAGGAACGCGCAGTTGTTGCCGATCGTGGTCTGTATGCCGCCGCCCTCGGTGCCGGGGTTCAGCGTTACGCCTTCACGGATCAGGCAGTCGGAACCGATCGTGAGCGTCGACGGCTCGCCCTTGTACTTGAGGTCCTGCGGCTGATGTCCGATCGAGGCGAACGGGAAGATGCGCGTGCGCGCGCCGACAGTCGTCCGCCCCGTCACCACGACATGGCTCTTGAGCTCGACGCCTTCGCCGAGCGTCACGTCCGCGCCGACGATGGAGAACGGACCGACGATCACGCCATCCGCGAGGTTGGTGCCGTCTTCGACGATGGCCGTGGGGTGGATCTTTGGGCTAGCCATTCTTGCTCGCCGCGAATGCCCGGGCCTCCGCGGTGTCGGCCAGCATGGCGCTGATCTCGGCCTCGGCCACCACCTGGCCATCGACCCTTGCCTCGCCGTGGAAGCGCCACACGCGGCCGCGATTGCGGATCTTCCGCACGTGGTAGTGCAACTGGTCGCCCGGCACGACGGGCTTGCGGAACTTTGCCTTGTCGATGCCCATGAAGTAGACGAGCTCGGTCTTGTAGTCTTCGCCGAGGCTGTGCACGCAGAGGGCGCCGGCAGTCTGCGCCAGACCCTCGATGATCAGCACGCCCGGCATCACCGGATACTGCGGAAAATGGCCCTGGAAGAACGGCTCGTTGATGGTCACGTTCTTGACGCCGACGCAGGTCTCGTCGCCGTTGATGTCATAAAGGCGATCGAGAAGCAGGAAGGGGTAGCGGTGCGGCAGCAGTTTGAGAATCGTCGTGATATCCGCGGTCGTCCGCTGCGCCTTTTTCGATGCGTCGTCCATCCCCATCAAACTCCATTCTGCCCGGCGGACCGGCGCCCGCTCGGGTAAGTCATCAATCCACTGCTCAGACGCTGTCCGATCAGTCGTCCGAGCGGTCTCCGCCACGGCGCGCCAGCCGGGTTATGGCCGCCACCTCGCGCGCCCACTGCTTGAACGGCTTGGCTGGAGTGCCCGCCAGCACAGCGCCCGGCGGAACGTCGTCCTTCGGGTGGGAGCCACCGGCGATCTGGGCGCCGGAGCCTATCTTGATATGGCCGACGGCGCCGGACTGGCCACCCATGACCACGAAGTCGCCAAGCTCGGTCGAACCCGAAATACCGACCTGTCCGACGATGACGCAATGACGTCCGATGACGACGTTGTGCCCGATCTGGACGAGATTATCAATTTTGGTGCCCTCGCCGATGATCGTATCCTTAAGAGCTCCCCGATCGACGGTCGAGTTTGCCCCGATTTCCACGTCGTCCTGGACGATGACCCGCCCGACCTGCGGCACTTTGAGGTGTCCCTGCTTGCCCATGGCAAAGCCGAAACCGTCCTGGCCGATCCGGACGCCCGCGTGGAGGATCACCCGGTCGCCGACAAGCGCATGCATGACCGAGACGAGGGGGCCGACATAGCAATCCCGGCCGATCGTGACGCGGTAGCCGATCACGGCGCCGGCCGCGATGCGCGTACCCCGGCCGATCCGGGCCTCGGGCCCGATGATGGCACCGGGTTCGATCTCGGCCCCGTCCTCGATAACGGCCGAGGGCGAGATCCGCTCGTCTGCGCCGGCTGCCGCGGCCTTGCTGCGCAGGGCCTCGGGATAGAAGAGGGCGAGCGCCTGAGCAAAGGACCGGTACGGCGACTTCGTGATCAGCGGAACCGTTCCGGCCGGCACGCGATCGGCGAAGGGCGCGGCGACGAGGCAGGCACCCGCCTTGGTCGCTGTGAGTTGGTCGAGGTACTTGCGGTTCTCGAAGAAGGACAGATGCTGCGGCGCGGCGTCTGAAAGGGGCTGCACGCTGTCCACGGTGCGGGCGGCGGCTGCTTCGTCGCCCTTCACCTCGGATTGGGTGGCAGCGGCGACTTCGGCCAGCGTGAAAGGCCCGGCGAGCTTGAAGAAACCGGGATGGTTCATGGGGCGTGGGCCTTCAAGTACCTGTATGGACGGTGCGTGCGCGAAAGCGGTCAGGCGCGCGGGTGACTGGGTCACGGAGAAGCGGCAATGATCCGCTCGCGCGCATCTCTCATAAGGCCAGAAGCCGCCACGGTCCAGCCGAACGGATAAGATTCCACGGCCCGCTAACACGCGATCCAAAAAAGAAAAAGTCCGGCATATATGGATGCCGGACTTTTCTCGATGAGCGACGTACTTCAGAACTTGGTCGAAGCACCGAAGCGGAAGAACTGTTCTTCGTCGTACTTCTCTTTGGCGATCGCCTTTGCGAAGTCCATACGGATCGGACCGACGGGCGACTGCCACATGATGCTGGCACCGACCGACGCGCGGATCGAGGAGTCGTCCTGAAGATCGATCCCGTCCGGGCCTTGTGCCAGCTCTTTGGCCAGATCGTTGGCGTTCCACAGCGAGCCGGCGTCGGCGAACACAGCACCGGATAGCCCAAGATCCTCCGGCACGAAGGGAAGCGGGAAGCGAACCTCCGCCGTGGTGGCCCAATAGGTCGTGCCGCCGAGTGCGTCCTTGCGCGGGCTGCTCATATCGCGCGGACCGAAGCCGGCACGGTCGAAGCCGCGGATGGTCTCGCCGCCACGGTAGTAGAGGTCGGTCAGGCGAACATCGTCGCCGCCCCAACCCTCGATATGGCCACCGATGGCGCGGCCCACGAAGGTGATCTTCTCGCTGATCGGGTAATAGAAGCGGCCCTCGGCGTTGACGCGGGCATATTGTACGTCACCACCGAGACCAGCAAAGTCGGTCGCGAGTTGCAGGTAGTAACCGCTTGTTGGGTTCTTCGGATGGTTACGCCGATCGTAGGTCAGAGATGTACCGATCGACGATGCGAGAGAATCCGGATTCAGTTCATTCTCTCGGACGACAACGTCAGAAATGCGATCTTCATTTCCAATATCCATCTTGGTGTATTCGAGCGTGTAGCCCGTCTGCATCCAGAGGTCTTCGGAGAGCGGGAAGCCGAGGCGAACCGTGCCGCCCGTACGGGTCGACTCGTAGCCAGCTTCGCGCGTCTGATCGATCTCCTTGTGAAAGAGGTCGAAGCCCGCCGAAAGGTTCTGGTCGAGGAAACGCGGTTCGGTGAACGAGAGGTCGATCTGCATGCGCTCAAGCGAGCCTGCGAGGCGCAGCCTGAGGAACTGGCCGTTGCCGAGCAGGTTGCGCTCGCTGATCGAGACGTCGCCGATCACGCCTTCCGCGGTCGAGTAGCCGGCGCCGAACGACAGCTCGCCGGTCGACTGCTCGACGAGATCGACGTCGAGAACGACGCGGTCCGGAGCCGAGCCCGGCCGGCGCTTGATGTCGACCGACTTGAAGAAGCCGAGCGCGTTGAGACGCTTCTTGGCGCGGTCGATGAGCAGCGGATTGTAGGCGTCGCCTTCCGCGATACGGAACTCGCGGCGAATCACGTGATCCTTGGTGCGCAGATTGCCGTTGACGTTGATGCGCTCGATGTAGATGCGCGGCCCCTCGTCGACGATGTAGCTGAGCGAGATCGTGCGCGCCGCAGGATCCGGCATGGCGCGCGGGCGAACGCGAGCAAAGGGGAAACCCTGCTCCGCCGTCGCCAGGGTCAACCGCTCGACGCTCTTCTCGATGTCCGAGCCGTTGTAGGTCGCGCCCTGATAGGTCGTAATATCGCCGGTGAGAGCGTTCGGGTCGAGACCCGGTAGCGAGTTCTCGATCGTCACCGAGCCGAACTGGTAGAGCTCACCCTCGTCGATGGCGAAATTGATATAGAAGCCGGAACCTTCGCGATCGAGCTCGGCCTGAGCAGCGACGACACGCACGTCCGCGTAGCCGTTCTTGAGGTAGAATTGGCGCAGAAGCTCGCGGTCGAGGTTCATGCGGTCCGGGTCGTAGTAGCTCGTACCCTTGAGGAAGTCGAACCAGCCGCTCTGCGTGGTCGAGATGATGTCGCGCAGCTGCGCATCGGTGAAGGCGTGGTTGCCGACGAAGTTGATGCCCTGCACCTTCGTCGCGCCGCCCTCGTTGATCTCGTACACGAGGTTCACGCGGCTCTGCTCGAGCTCGATGATCTTGGGTTCGACGGTCGCAGCGTAGCGGCCCTGCCGGCGGTAGACGTCGAGGATGCGCTGCACGTCGGCTTGCACCCTGGCGCGGGTATAGACGGAGCGCGGCTTCAGCTGGACCTCGGCGCGCAGCGTGTCGGTATCGACCTCGCTGTTGCCCTCGAAGGCCACTTGGTTGATGACGGGGTTCTCCACCACGTAGACGACGGCGGTGCTGCCTTCCTGGTGGATGGAGACGTCGGCGAAGAGGCCGGTCGCGAACAGCGCCTGCAGCGAGGCATCGACCTTGCCGGCGTCATAAGGCTGTCCGACCGAGAATTGGAGATAGGAGCGAACGGTCTCCGGCTCGACACGCCGGTTACCTTCCACGCGGATGTTATTCACGACACCCTGCGCCTGAGCGGGAATTGCAAGTGTCACGCTCTGCGCGATGACGACTGCGGGTACGACAGCCGCCAGCCACAACAGCAGACGCATCCCCCCAAACGACATGATCCGAAACTGCACCATGTGCGGATCTGCTCGCCTTATTTTGTGCCGATCCCCCTCAACTCATGGACCCGTCGGCAGATGGCCCAGAGCTGTCTCGATTTTTTGAGGTTTGGACCCCCAAGTGAAGGCGTGGCGGCGCACACAAAAACAAAAACCGGTTCAAGGCCCCCGCCCCGAATCGTGCCGCCGATTGCCGTTCACTTTGCCATTCTTAACAACTGGGTAAGACCCTGGGAAGTGGCAAGTTTACGTCACCCAAGGCAGATTCAGAGCGGTGTTCAGCCGCCACCAAATAGCCACCTTTTCCCAAGCCGCATGAGGTCGTTGAGGTTCACGAAAACCACCAACATCAGGACGACGGCGATTCCGATCTGGAATCCGATCTCCTGCACGCGTTGGCTGAGTGGTCGCCGCCGGATGGCTTCCGCGGCGTAAAACACCAGATGGCCGCCGTCGAGCATGGGAATCGGCAGCAGGTTGAGGAGCCCGATATTGGCCGAAATCAGCGCCGTCCAGCGCAGCAGCGGCTCCCAGCCGAGCTCGACGACCCGAGAGGTGACCTCCGCCATCAGGATCGGCCCGCCAACTTGGTCTGCGGGCTGACGTCCGGTGACGATGTCCACAATGCCGGTAATCGTCTGAACGATGTTCGCGTAAGTTTCGCGCACGCCAAGTCGCGCAGATTCCAACAAGGAAACGCTGACCGGGGCCGGGCGATCGGGCGAGACGCCGATCCGGCCCTGCTGCACTGTGGTGCCGTCCGGCTTCGTGGCTTCGACGCTGGCGGGAGTGATCGTGAGCGCCAGCTTCGTGCCCTCTCGGTCGACCGTCACCGAGAGCGCCCGCCCGGCAGCGGGCGTGACGGCATTCACGAGATCTTCGAATGAGTTGACCGGCGCGCCGTCGATCGCGGTGATGATGTCGCCATGGCGAATGCCGGCCTTCTCGGCAGGCGAGTCGGCGACCACCGTGCCGACCCTTGCCGGAAGCACGCGCGTGATGCCGATGTCGCCGAGCTTGAGGGTCACGCCGAGATCGCTCGGCACCTCTTTGAGGTCCGGCAGCACCGAGAAGTTCAGCGGCTGCCCATTGCGGTCGACACTGATGGCGAGCGTGCGCCCGCTCGATGCGGTGACGATACGCACCACGTCGTCGAAGCTTTCGATAGACCAGCCGTCGATCTCCGTGATCACGTCGCCGGCCTTGATGCCCGCCTTCTCGGCGGGCATGCCGGCGACCACTTGGTCGACACGGGGCGAGACGATCGACACGCCATAAGCGGCGTTGAGAGCTGTGTAAATAATTGCAGCGATTAAGAAATTAGCGGCTGGTCCGGCCGCAACCACAAGCGCCCGCTGCCATACCGGCTTGGCGTGAAACGAGCCCGGCGCAAGGGCGTCGGGCGTCGCCGCGGAGGGCTGGCTCGCGGCGTTGGCGTCATCCAGGAACTTGACGTAGCCGCCGAGCGGAATCGCGGCGACCCGCCACCGCGTGCCGTGCCTGTCAACGAAGGCGGCGAGCTCCCGCCCGAATCCGATCGAGAAAGTGGTGACCGTCACCCCGCACCAGCGGGCCACCAGGAAGTGCCCGAGTTCGTGGAAGAACACCACCACGCCGAGCACGAAAAGGAACGCGAGGATGCTGACCCCCCACGAAGAAACCTGGCTGACTAACCCTTCGATCATGCTTTGCAAATCCCGTCGTCTGGGCTGAAAAATCTATCCTCGGCCAGGCTTCTCTCCAGGCCGGACTTTGACTTATCCCGGAAGCAGCGCTCCCGCCATGCGGCGCGCATCTCCGTCGATGGCAAGAACGTCGTCGAGGGTGTTTGGAGCATTAATGAGCTCCGACCCTTCGGCCTTTTCAAGACATTCGCCAACTATCCTGGAAATATCGAGGAATCCGATCCTCCGATCGAGGAAGGCGCGCACGGCGATCTCGTTGGCGGCATTCAGCACCGCGGGCGCCGCCCCGCCCCGCGCCAGGGCGTCGGTGGCGATCTTGAGCGCCGGGAAACGGTCGTGGTCCGGCGCCTCGAACGACAAGTTCTGGAGCGCCACCAGATCGAGCCGCGAAACGGGTGTGGCAAGGCGCTCAGGCCAGGCCAGCGCCAGCGCGATCGGCGTGCGCATGTCCGGGTGCGAGAGCTGAGCCATCACCGAGCCGTCCTCGAGCATGACCAGGCAGTGCACGACCGATTGCGGATGCACCACCGCCTCGAGCTGATGCGCCTCGACCGGGAACAGGTGAAACGCCTCGATCAGCTCGAGACCCTTGTTCATCAGCGTCGCGGAATCGATGGTCACCTTGGCGCCCATCGACCAGTTCGGATGCTGTAGCGCCTCCTCGGGTGTAACGCGCTCGAGCCGCTTTTTTTCGAATGTGCGGAACGGCCCGCCGGAAGCCGTGAGGATGATCTTTTCGATGGAGCCGGGCGCCGTGCGTCCGATGGCCTGGAAGGCCGCCGAGTGCTCGCTGTCGACCGGGATCAGCTCGGCGCAGTTCTGACGTACGTGGCGCAGGAAGATCTCGCCGGCCGAGACCAGGCACTCCTTGTTGGCGAGCGCGACTCTGGCCCCTTGCTGAGCGGCCGCAAACGTCGGCTTGAGCCCCGCGGCGCCCACGATGGCGGCCATGACGCAGTCAGCGGGCTCGCGTGCCGCGTCCTCGATCGCCGTCGCCCCGGCCGCCGCTCGGATGCCGGTCCCCGCAAGCAGGTCTCGGAGTTCTGCGTAGTGCGCCTCGTCGCCGATCACGGCGACCTTCGCGCGATGCGCGATGGCGAGGTCCGCGAGCCGCGCGGCGTTGCACTGGGCGGTGAGCGCGACCACCTCGAAGCGGCTCGGATGGCGCGACACGAGGTCGAGCGTGCTGGTGCCGATCGAACCCGTTGCGCCGAGCACGGACAGTCGGAGCGGAGCCCCGCCCCCGGCGCGCACCCGCGAGGCAGCCTCTTCGACCGCCTCGCTCCGGAGCGCCGCGCCGCCCGATATGCTCATCACACGCGCCATTCTGAGGTCGTCTCCTTGTCCGTCGCTCGGGAGCCTGACGGGCTCCCGCCAGCATAGCCTGTCTTTGGTCTCAGTGGGGGGCGAGGAAGAGTCCCGCAAGAATAGCCTGGGCTGGGGCCCGCGGATCGAGGAAAAGGGCGGCAAAAGCCAACACCACCGCGACCGGCGCGAGCCCGTCCATACGGTCCATGAACCCCCCGTGCCCGGGCAGGAGCTGGCTGGCGTCTTTCGCGTCAAAGGCCCGTTTCATGGCCGATTCCGCAAGGTCCCCCATCTGCGCGACAACGCCCATGATCACGCCGCAGATCGCGAGTGCCGCAACCGGTCCGCCGACCCAGTAGCCGAAAAGCGCGGCCGTGGCTGCAGCCGCGCTGAGGCCGCCGCCGAGCCCGCTCCAGGTCTTGTTGGGCGAGACAGCGGGGGCGAGCCGCGGTCCTCCGATCAGGCGTCCGGCGGCGAAGGCCGCCGTATCGGTCGCGATGACCACGAGCACGATGAAGAACACGGCTTCGAAGCCGAACGGCTCGCTGCCACGCAGCCAGATGAGGGCCACGGCCGGAAGGCCCGCATAGAGCACACCGGCCGCCGACAGGATGGGCCGATGGCCGAACTCGAGCGCCAGCACGATGATCGTGCCGATGATCAGCGCTGCGACGCCGAGCGCCGCCATGCCAAAGGCCGAGAACCCGACCGCGGCCGCAACCGCAAGGCCATGGACGATGAGCGTGATGTCGATGCCTTCGCCGCGCATGAGCCCTGACCACTCCCAGCTCATAACGAGAGCGATCACCAGCACGAGGCCGGCGAACGGCAGCACGCCGCCCCATAGTGCGGCGAACGCGATCAGGGCGAGCGCCACCGCCGAGACGATCCTGAGCCCGACCTGGGATGGGTTGGGGCGCGCACTCCCGTCTTGGCTAGGGGCAAGTGTCCCATCGTCTTCCATCTTGCCTGCCCTCAAGCCGTGGACAGGCAGGGCAGACCGCCGAAGCGGCGCTCGCGCGCCTTGTACTGGGAGATCGCCTCGACCAGCATCTCATGGCCGAAGTCCGGCCAATAGGCATCGAGGAAGACGAACTCGGTGTAGGCGCACTGCCAAAGCAGGAAGTTCGAGATGCGGCATTCGCCGCTGGTGCGGATCAGTACGTCCGGATCCGGCAGCCCTCCGGTGTCGAGCGCGCCCGAAAGCCGCTCCGGCGTAATGTCGCCGGGCGCGAGCCGGCCAGCCGCCACCTCCTCAGCGAGCCACCTGGCGGCCCGCGTGATCTCGCCCCGCGCCCCGTAGTTGAAGGCGATGATGAGCGTGAGACCCGTGTTCTCCCGCGTCAGCTCGCAGGTTTCCTCGATGAGCGCGCGCATCTCGGGCTCGATGGTCTCCCGCTCGCCGATGACCTTCACACGGACGTTGTTCTGGTGCAGATCCGCGAGATCGCGGCGGATGAAGCGCTTCATGAGCCCCATGAGATCGTCGATCTCGTCCTTGGGGCGCGACCAGTTCTCCGAGGAGAAGCTGTAGAGCGTGAGATAGGGGATCTTGAGGTCGGTCGCGGCCTTCACCGTGCGCCGCACCGCCTCGACGCCCGACCGATGACCGAGTGCCCGCGGCAGCCCGCGCTCTGCCGCCCACCGGCCGTTGCCATCCATGATGATGGCGACGTGGCGCGGCATGGACTCGCTAAGGGTTGCCTCGGAGGATGTCGGTGTGTCTGCCACGGCGTGCGCGCTTGCTGCTATGAGGCCGAAACGACGGGACGGGCGGCGCATCCTGACGGACGCACGCGGGGTCGAAGAAAGCGGTCGGCCTTGCGCGACTGGGGCATCGTCTTCGGTCCTGTGGAAAGGCCCCGGACGGGGACGGCACAACAATCCTTACCGCAGCGCGGCAGAAAAATCCGCCAACAAATCACACTTTGTGGATCTCGGCCTCTTTGGTCGCAAGCGTCTGGTCGATCTCCTTGATCAGCTTGTCGGTGAGCTCCTGCACCTTGGCGGAGTTCTTATGATGCTCGTCCTCGCCGATTTTTCCGTCCTTTTCGAGCTTCTTGAGCAGGTCCATCCCATCGCGGCGCACGTTGCGGACGGCGACGCGGTGGGCTTCGGCATACTTGTGCGCCTGCTTGGCAAGCTCCTGGCGCCGCTCGGCCGTGGGGGCCGGGATCGGCAGACGGATCATCGTCCCGTCGACGATGGGATTGACGCCGAGGTTGGCCTCGCGGATCGCCTTCTCGACGGCTTGCACGTTGCTCCGGTCCCAGACCTGCACCGTGATCATGCGCGGCTCCGGCACGGAGACGGTTCCGACCTGAACGAGCGGCATCCTCGAGCCGTAGACGGTGACCTGCACGGGATCCAGGAAGTGGGCGCTCGCGCGACCCGTGCGCAGGCCGCCGAGCTCACGCTTCAGCGCCTCGAGTGAAGCTCGCATCCGCGTTTCGATTTCTGTGAGATCGAACGTCGTAAGGGACACCGAGCTGTTCTCCTTTTTTCTCGCGCGACGGACCGTGGCCGTCGCCCGCGCATTGCGGGGGAGCCGCGAGCGCCGCGGCGCTGATCTACCCGTGGATGATCGTGGCCCGGGCGGACCCATTGAGCAGCTTGATCACATTCCCCGGCTCGTCGATGGAAAAGACAATTACCGGAAGATTGTTGTCCCGGGCAAGGGCGATTGCCGCCCCGTCCATGACCTTGAGATCCTGGCCCAATACCTCAGTGTAGCTGAGGCGGTCAAAACGCTTGGCATTGGGGTCCTTTTTGGGGTCGGCAGAATAGACGCCGTCGACCTGGGTGGCCTTTGCCACTGCATTGCATCCCATCTCGATGGCGCGCAAGGTCGCAGCCGTATCGGTGGTGAAGAATGGGTTGCCGGTGCCGGCCGCGAAGATCACGATCCGCTCGCGCTCGAGATGATAGAGCGCACGGTGGCGAACATAGGGCTCGCAGACCGTCGGCATCGGGATGGCCGAGAGCACGCGGGCCGGCGCCTTTTGCGCCTCGAGTGCGCTCTGGAGCGCCAGTGCGTTCATGACCGTCGCCAGCATGCCCATGTAGTCAGCCGTCGCGCGGTCCATGCCGCGCGCGGCGCCTTGCAGCCCACGGAAGATGTTGCCACCGCCAACCACGACCGAGAGCGCGCAGCCCGCGTTACGCGCTTCTGCGAGATCGGCAGCGAGCCGGTCGACCACTGCGGTGTCGAGCCCGAACCCGTTACGTCCCATCAGCGCCTCGCCCGAGAGCTTCACGAGCAAGCGCGGGTATTTGATCGAAGCATGCGCCGTCATGCTGGTCTCCGCGGTTGTGGTCGGTCAGGGCACTAATGAAGAACGTGAAACAGACTCTTAAACAGAACTTGGATCACGAGCGGACGAGCGCCTTGAGTTTGTCGCCTCGGGCTCCCGTTAGCAAAAAAAAGCCGGCGTGTGCGCCGGCTTTTTCACATATCAGCCTTTGGCGGCTGCGCCGACGGTTTTCGCCACCTCCGCGGCGAAGTCCTCGACCTGCTTCTCGATGCCCTCGCCGAGTGCATAACGCACGAAGCCAGCGACCTTGACCGGAGCCCCGACGTCCTTCTCGGCCTGCTTCAGGATCTCGGCAACGGTGGCCTTGCCGTCGATGACGAATACCTGCTTCAGAAGCACGGCCTGATTGACGAATTCCTTCTGCAGGCGGCCTTCGCTCGCCTTGGCGAGGATCTCGTCGGACTTGCCGGCGTTCCTGGGCTCGGCCTTGGCCTGTTCGACGTAGATCGCGCGCTCGCGCTCGATCGCCTCCTTCGAGAGATCCTCAACGTTGACGACCTGCGGGCTTGCGGCCGCAATGTGCATCGCGAGCTGACGCCCGAGCGCCATCAGGCTGTCCGTGTCGCCGGCGCTCTCGAGCGCGACCAGCACGCCGATCTTGCCGAGGCCGTCAGCCGCCTTGTTGTGCACATAATCCGCAACAACGCCTTCCTTGACCGAAAGCGCAGCCGTGCGACGCAGGCCCATGTTCTCGCCGATGGTCGCGATTGCGTCCTTGATCTGGTCATCGACCGTGCCCTTGCCACCCGGATACGTGGCTGCGAGCAGCTTCGCGACGTCGCCGTCGGCGGCGGGCGCGAGGGCCGTAATGGTCTGCACCAGCTCCTGGAACTGCGGATTGCGAGCGACGAAGTCGGTCTCCGAGTTGACCTCGACGGCGGCGCCCGATTTCACCTTGGACACCACGCCGACGAGGCCCTGGGCCGCGACGCGGTCGGCCTTCTTTGCAGCTTTCGAGAGGCCTTTCTTGCGAAGGAGGTCGACGGCCGCTTCCATGTCGCCGTTGGTCTCGGTCAACGCCTGCTTGCAGTCCATCATGCCGGCGCCGGTCTTGTCGCGCAGCTCTTTGACGGCCGCGGCTGTAATCGTGCTCATGCTTGCTCCTTTCGCACTCGGGCGAAGTGTCGGCTCGTAAATAGGCTAGGGACGGGCCGCCGTGCAGCCCGTCCGTTTGGCGGAATGTGCGCGGACGAAGGTTTCGTCGCGCGCCGGCGGCGTAACGCCTTATGCCGCAGAGGCCTCAGCCAGCTTCTTGGCCTGAGCGACCCAGCCCTCCTGCTCGATCTGGCCCTTGAGCTTGAGCTTGCGGTCGAGAGCCCCAAGATTGTCGGCGTCGAGGTCGGCGATCTGCCAGAAATGGAACACGCCGGCGTCGTTGAGCTTCTGCTCGATTTTCGGCGTGATGCCGGTGATGCGCTTGAGATCGTCGGCTTCGCCGCGCGGCGCATCGATACCCTTGAACACCGTGACCGAGCCCTCGGGCAGCGGCTCTGCGGTCGGATCCACCGCAGCACCGGCATCAATGCCTAACGTACCCTGGCCGCGCTCGAGACCATCGAGGGCCGCGCGAGCGACGAGATCGCAATAGAGCGTGATGGCGCGACCGGCGTCATCGTTGCCCGGAACCGGGAAGTCGATGCCGTCGGGATCGCAGTTGGTGTCGACGATGGCGACGATCGGAATGCCAAGCTTGCGCGCTTCCTTGATCGCGATGCCTTCCTTGTTGGTGTCGATCACGAACAGGAGGTCGGGCACGCCGCCCATGTCCTTGATGCCGCCGAGCGCCTGGTTGAGCTTGTCGCGCTCGCGCTGGATGTTGAGCACCTCTTTCTTGGTGCGGCCCTGCGGATCGGCGAGGATGTCGTCAAGCTGGCGCAGACGGCGGATCGACGTGGAGATCGTCTTCCAGTTGGTCAGCGTGCCGCCGAGCCAACGGTGATTGATGAAGTACTGTGCCGACTTCTTGGCCGCCTCGGCAATCGAGTCGGAGGCCTGCCGCTTGGTGGCGACGAACAGCACGCGGCCGCCGCCGGCAACCGTGTCGGAGACCTTGTTCAGCGCCTGGTGCAGCATCGGCACCGTCTGCGTCAGGTCGAGGATGTGGATGTTGTTGCGGGCGCCGTAGATGAAGGGCGCCATCTTGGGGTTCCAGCGATGCGACTGGTGACCGAAGTGCACGCCGGCTTCCAGGAGCTGGCGCATGTTGAATTGCGGCACGGACATGTGCGTTGGTATCCTTTTCCGGTTGGTCCTCCGCAGCCCTTGAGAAGAAAAGCTAGGTGCTATAAGCACTTAGCAAATCCACCGGAGCGTCCCTGCGGGGCTTTCAATCCGCGAGGCGCATTGGGGCTGCGTGTGAGATGGGGCGGCTTCTAATGTGGTTGGGCTGAATTGGCAAGCCTTTCCCGAGGGACGAGCGCGGCATAAGCTCGCCGATGGAAGAGGTTTCGGGGGCCAAACATGCGCATCCTCGCAGTGATGCTTCTCGCGTTCGTGCTCGGCGCAACGACCGGCTGGATCCTTGCCATGGGCCTTTACACCATTCAGACAGGCTGGCTCGGCGTCCATGACCACGACGGCGGAGGTGCCATGGCCTATGGCCTTATTATCGGTCCGCTGGCCGGGCTTTTCCTAGGCACCGTGCTGGCGGCGTACGCGGGCCTGCGCTTGGCGAGAACGAAACCCGATGCTGGCCGCCAGCCTTAGCCCGCCTGCAGGACCGAGATCGAGATGGAGAAGCCTTTAACCGCGCGCGCCATACAACTCGGCGAGCGCATCGATCTCAAGGGGCTTGAGCGGGAGGACACGGTCTCGACCATCCCGCTCGCGTTTCGCACTTCGGACGGCGGAATGGTCGTCCTGTTCAAGAGCGGCACGGCGGTCTTCGTGGGTCTTACTCCCGTTGCCGAGGATGCGCTGATCGACAGCCTTGGCGGTCGTATCGTCGACCCTCTGGTCGAGCACGAGCGCGAAAGCGAGAGCGAGACCGCCCGCCTCGTGGTCAAGGCCGATGCCGACGACCTGTCGGGCCCCGCGGGCACGCTGTTCCTGCGCGGCATCGATCAGAACCGCTTGCTGCTCGTGTCCGAGGCCATGGCCACGAGTGTCGCTATGGCCTATGACGAGCGGCGCATCGCGCGCGCCTTTGATCGTATAGAGCCGCTGACCGCGCGCTTGAAGGAAGGCCGCCTCCCGGCCCAGACACAGCGGGAACTGCTGAACCAGATCGGCGACGCTCTCGCTATCCAGGGACGCCTCGCGAGCCGGGTCGACCTCGAGGAGAAACCGGACGTGCTCTGGGATCACCCGGAGCTTGAGCGGCTCTGGACCCGTCTTGTCGACGAGTATGACCTGACCGTCCGCAGCCGCGCCATTGCTCGCAAGCTGGACGTGATCCGCGAAACGTCGGAGACGCTGACCGGCCTCGTCGCGACGCGTACGAGCCATCGCCTCGAATGGTACATCATCATCCTGATCCTGGTTGAGGTCGTACTCGGCCTCTACGACCGGTTCTGGAAGTGAGCCTGTCGCGGTCGGTGATCAGATCCCAACTCTAAACTGATCTCGCGTCCGAAATCTGGCGCGCGATGATGTAGGACAGCGGCATGGCGGCGACAACGGCTCCGCCGCATGCCACGGGGATGAGAAACCGGGCCTCATTGGCAAGCGACGGAACGGTGACGACGACAAGCAACGCGATGCCGGCGAGGGTCGTTGCAAGCATAATCCATACGAGCGCGGCGATCTTGAACATGTTCGCTCCTGTGAAAGCGGCTGCGTCGGATGGCTCGAACGATACGACTTCGACCGATGCACCGTTTGATTGCCATCAACGGGAAGCGATGAAAGCGGCCCATCTTTTGATGAGCGTCAGAGCCTGCTCAGTCCCTGTCTCCTCCAGCTCACCGCGTCGGTTGCCTGCTGTCTTCTCGCCTTCCTACTTGGTGCCGGCCTTGTTCCGGATACCCGAGAGCGTTTCCAGCGGCGTGATGGCTTCTGGATCGAGCGCGAGGTCGATAAGGAACGGTCCGTCCGCGGCCAGCGCCTCACGGAACACGCGTTCGAAATCTGCGCCGCGCGTGACGGTGACGCCTTTTGCACCATGCGCTTTAGCGAGCGCCGCAAAATCCGGATTGACGAGGCTCGTCCCGTTCGGCCGTCCGGGAAAATGGCGCTCCTGATGCATCCGGATGGTGCCATACATGCCATTGCTCGCGACCAGGATCACGATCGGCAAACCATACTGCACGGCCGTCCCAAGCTCGTTGGACGTCATGGCAAAGCAGCCGTCGCCGGCGAAGCAAACGACCGGCGCGTCCGGACGCGCGAGCTTGGCCGCGATCGCAGCCGGCAGCCCATAGCCCATCGAGCCGGACGTTGGGGCCAGCCCGGTATGGTAACCCTTGAACTCGAAGTAGCGGTGCACCCATTGCGAGTAGTTGCCGGCGCCATTGGTCACGACGCCGTTCTCCGGCAGCAGCTCCGACACCGTGCGCACCACATCGGCGAGCCGCACCGCTCCGGGCGTTTCGCGAGGTATGAGGCTCGCTTCGTAGGCGGCGCGCAGGTCCCTCCGATAGCGCCGCCAGGGCCGCTCCGCTGCTCCCCTGAGGTTGGGTGCGAAATCGGCAAGCGCCTCCGCGAAGGCCCCGGACGAAGCGGCGATCGAGAGCGTCGCGTCGCGATAGCCAAGGATCGCGCTGGGATCGGGATGAGCCTGCACGAAGGTCTGCTCCGGACCGCCGAGCAGAGCATAGGAGTCGGTGGCGATATCCGTCACCTCTGCGCCGAGCGCGATGACGAGATCGGCGGCTTTCAAGCCCGCCTTGAGCTTGCGGTCGGTGACGAAGCCGAGATGTCCGACGTAGCTCGGATGACGATTGTCGACGTAGTCCTGGCAGCGGAAAGAGGCGGCCATCGGCACGTCGAATGCGCCCGCGAAATCCTCCACGGCCCGCTGCACCAACGGGCTCCATCCCGGGCCACCGACGATCAGCAGCGGCCGCTCCGACGCGCTGAGGCGCTGCGCAAGATCGCTCATGTCGCGCGGGGAGGGGGCAGCTCCCGTCAGTACGGCCGGCGATAGCACCGGCGCGGAGGTGCGCGCCGCAAGCACGTTCTCCGGCAGCCCGATGACGACCGGGCCGGGGCGTCCTGAGACGGCAACGCGGAACGCGCGCCCGACATATTCGGGGATGCGGTCCACCTGACGGATGATGGCCGTCCACTTGGCCATGCCCGAGAAGAGAGCATCGATGTCGATTTCCTGAAACGGCGCCCGCTCCTCGAGTGGCGTCGTCGGCAGGCCGACGAACAGGATCATCGGCGTCGCGTCCTGCTGCGCCACGTAGATGCCGGCAATCGCGTTGACGACGCCGGGGCCGCGCGTCACGAAGGCGATGCCCGGCCGCCCGGTGAGCTTGCCGGTCGCTTCCGCCATCATCGCGGCCCCACCCTCGTGACGGCAAACGACGGTGCGGATCTGCGGCTCATCGTAGAGACCGTCGAGCGCCGCGAGGAAGCTCTCGCCCGGAACCTCGAACACATGACTGACGCCGTGCGCCGCGAGTTGGTCGATCAGGAGCTTGCCGCCGTGTGACATGGGAAGCGAGAGAAATCCGTTGCAGGGGGCCGCGCGCGGCCATGCTTCACAAATAGGGCACGCCGACCGCCGAGGCTACGTCCCACCAGCTGGCGACCGCCTAAAGCACACGGGATGCCGAAACACGTGGTTAAGGCAAAGGAAGCCCAGTGGGAACGGCAACTCGTGCGCATTATCAGACCGCTGCTGTTGCCGATCCGCAGCTAGCGACGCGCCGACCAGGCGTTAAGCTCGACCGCAACAGACGGCGGGCCGTATGGGAGCAGCGAAAAGCGTGCGGGGTGTGAAGAGGCTGGCACTGCTGGCCGCGCTGGGGAGCGCGCTGACGGCGCCCGCGCACGCAGAGCCTGCGCCCCTGCCCGAGCGCGCGCGGGACGTGCTCGAAGCCCATTGCGCCGAGTGCCGCAACGCACACGCGAGCGGCGACCGTATCGACCTCGAAGCGCTGGCCGAGGATACCCGCCTCATTGTGCCTCGCCGGCCAGACGCGTCGCGCGCGTATCAGCACCTCGTGCGCGATCAGGCCATCGCGGCCGGCGAGGCAAAGGCGCCGACACCGGCCGAAGTCGGAACCGTCCGCGATTGGATCGAGAGCCTGCCCGATCCGGACCTTGGCTGCCGCGGTCGCACCGTCATCGCTTCTGCGGAACCAGACGCTCTCGCAAAAGCGTGGGCAGCGACGAGGCCGGCAAGCGAATCCGCCGATGCACGCGTGCTGTCGCTCGCCCCCCTCTGGAATGCCTGCCAGATGCCGGAGCGCCTCGCCCAAGCGCGCGAGGCAGTCTCGATCTTGCTGGCGGCTCTAGCGCGCCGCCGCGAGCCGGCCCCGGTCGACGCGCTGCGACCGCAAAGCGCCGTCCTCGTGGTGCGCCTGAGCGATGTGGCGCTCCTGCCGGCAGAGTGGGAGCGATTGACGGCGAATGCACCTCGCTTGGCAGGAGGCCCCGCAGCTATCCCCGCCGACTGGCTTGCGGCCCATGTTCTCGCGCGCCCGAAGGACACGGCAGGCAGTGTGGACCCAGCCTTCGACGTCAAGTTCGATGCGGCAAGCCAGCGCGCCGTCGAAAGGCTCGCACGCAACTGGACCCGTGACGTGACCCTGCGACGAGCGGCGGCGGAGCGCGGCGTTACGCAAGAAGCGCTGCGCACAACACTGGCTGCGGTCGGTGGCGAATTCCTGCTACCGGCGCGGCGGCTGATGCATGGGGCGATTATCCGCTCTGCATGGGACCGCTTGGCACCCGCACTGGACGGAGAAGCCCCGCCCGGCTCGTCCGAGCGAGGTGGGGATGTTTCGGATGCCGAGATCGACGTCGTGCTCTGGACGGACAAACCGGCCTATCGCCCGCGCGACCTCGTGACGATCCACGCTTCCGTCAGCAAGGCGTGCCACCTGACGCTGATCGACGTCGACCGCGAGGGCAAGGCCGTGGTGCTCTTTCCGAACGAGCTCGAGCCCGACAACCTCGTCGCGCCGTCGGTAACCGTCAGCGTGCCCGGACGCGAGGCTGGTTATCAATTTCGCTTCGACCGTAGCGGCGAGGAGCAGATCGTCGCCGTCTGTCAGCGCAAATCCCGCCGCCCCGCCGGCATCGCCTACGACTACGAACGCGAACGCTTCGCCATTCTCGGCGACTGGCGCACGTTCCTGCGCACAATCCCAGAGCGCGAGAAGAAAATTCTCGAGCGGCAGGAGAGACAGACCGCGCGCCGCCAGCGGCGTGGACGCTCGACACCCGAGAGCGGTCCTCCGCCCGTCGGCGCCGCGGATCCGGTTTCGCTGGAGGGCCGCGCTGCGATCACCGTCGTCATCGAGCCGGGCGGCGGCTAGCGCGCTATCTGCTGCGCCGAAATTTCGGCAGCCGAATCGGATACGCATGACGCATGATCGAAACGACTCCGGATCGCCTGGCCGAGTGGCTCGCTGCGCTGCGCGAGATGGCCAATACCGTGGACCCGCTTATTACGATCGGCGGCGCGGTCGCGCTGGCACTCGTGGTGTGGATGGCCCTTCGCCGCAGCCAGCAGAGCGCGCTCGCGGCGGCCGAGTTCGCCCAGATCAAAGGCCGCCTGACCGCCATGAGCGAGATGACGGCGCGCCGCCAGGTGGAAGAATCGCGCGCTCTCGACGAGCGGGTGGAGCAGGTCGCCTCGCGTCTCGGCCTAGCGCTCGACGGCGTCAGCCGCCGCTTGAGCGACAGTCTCGCTGACACACAGCGCCAGAACAGCGACACCGTGCAGCGCTTGACCGAGCGCGTCGATACGCTGGCACGCCACATGGGCGACAATCTCGCCGAGGCCGGCCGGCGCACCTCCGAGAGCCTCTCCAACTTGAACGAGCGCCTCGCCGTCATCGCTGAAGCCAAGCAGAGCCTCGCCGACCTGTCGTCGGAGGTGACATCGCTCTCGGGCGTCCTCGCCAACAAGCAGGCCCGCGGCGCGTTCGGCCAAGTGCGCATGGAAGCCATCATCCGCGACGCGCTGCCTTCGGGGACGTATGAGTTCCAGGCCACGCTCTCCAACGGCAAACGCCCGGACTGCATCATCCGCCTGCCGAACACGCCGGCGGCTCTGGTCATCGACTCCAAGTTTCCGCTGGAAGGCTTCGAGGCGTTACGCATCGCCCGTGCGCCAGACGAGGTGAAAGCTGCCCGCGATGCCATCCGCACCGCTGTCGGCCGTCATATCGACGAGATCGCGGAGAAATATCTGCTTCCCGGCGAGACGCAGGATACGGCGCTGATGTTCGTCCCCTCGGAGTCGGTCTACGGCGACCTGCACGAGCATTTTGCCGACCTCGTGCAACGTGCGCACCGTGCCCGCGTGGTGATCGTCGCTCCGAACATCCTGATGCTCGCCGTGCAGACCGTTCAAGCTGTCATAAAAGATGCAAAAATGCGCGATCAAGCCGGTCTCATTCAGCGCGAGGTGGGGCTTCTGCTCGCCGATGTCGCACGGCTTGTCGAGCGTGTCTCCGACCTCGAGCGGCATTTTGGCCTGTCCAACAAGGCATTGGAGAAGGTCTCGGCGTCGGCCGCGCGTATCAGCGGTCGTGGAGAGCGCCTGACGGCACTCGACCTCGAAGACGAATCCGGCGCATCTTCCGCGCCCGCGGCCCAGTTGACCGTCCGCGCGTCCTAGTCCTAAAGGCACTCTCATGGATAAGATCAATCAGCGTATCGCAGACGAATTGCGCGTGGGCGCCTCTCAGGTGGCGTCTGCGGTGGCCCTTCTCGACGAGGGCGCGACGGTTCCGTTCATCGCCCGCTACCGCAAGGAGAAGACGGGCGGCCTCGACGACACGCAGCTGCGCACGCTGTCGGAGCGCCTAGTCTACCTGCGCGAGCTGGAGGACCGCCGAGCGTCGATCCTGAAGAGCGTGCGGGAGCAGGACAAGCTGACGCCCGAACTAGAGCGCGCCTTCAACGCAGCCGGCACCAAGGTCGAGCTGGAAGACCTTTACGCTCCCTACAAGCCCAAGCGGCGCACGAAGGCGCAGATCGCGCGCGAAGCAGGCCTCGAGCCGCTGGCCGACGCGCTACTCTCCAACCCGGCACTCGATCCCGCGGCGGAAGCTGAGAAGTTCATTGCCGCCGACAAGGGCGTCGTAGATCAGAAAGCCGCACTCGACGGCGCGCGCCACATCCTGATCGAGCGCATCTCTGAGCGCGCCGACGTCGTCCAGAACCTGCGCGAGTGGGAATGGAGCGAGGGTGCGCTCACCTCGAAGGTCAAGAAGGGCAAGGAGACGGAGGGCGCCAAGTTCTCCGACTATTTCGACTTCGGCCAGCAGATCAAGGATATGCCGAGCCACCGCGCACTGGCGCTCTTGCGCGGCGTCAACGAGGGTGTACTCGATATCGACCTCGACGTTGCGCACGCCGCCGACAAGCCGCATCCGGCGGAAGCCAAGATCCGCGCCGCGTTCAACATCGCCGACAAGGGCCGCCCGGCCGACGCATGGCTCGGCGAAACCGTGCGTCTGGCTTGGAAAGCCCGCCTCGCGACCAGCATCACCTCCGACCTCCTGACGCGCCTCAAGGAGCGCGCCGACGCGGAGGCCATCACCGTCTTCTCGTCGAACCTCAAGGATCTGCTGTTGGCCGCGCCCGCCGGACCGCGCGTCACCATGGGGCTCGATCCGGGCCTGCGCACGGGCGTCAAGGTCGCCGTCGTCGATTCCACCGGCAAGCTCGTCGAGACGACGACGATCTATCCGCACGAGCCGAAGCGGGACTGGGCGGGCTCGCTGGCGACGCTGGCCGCACTCTGCGCCAAGCATAAGGTCGATCTCGCGAGCGTCGGCAACGGCACCGGCAGCCGCGAGACCGACAAGCTCGTCGCCGAGCTGATCCAGAAGATGCCGCAGCTCAAGCTGACCAAGGTGATGGTTTCGGAAGCTGGCGCCTCGGTCTATTCGGCATCCGAGCTGGCGGCGAAGGAGTTCCCCGATCTCGACGTCTCGCTGCGCGGTGCCGTCTCCATCGCGCGCCGCCTGCAGGACCCGCTGGCCGAGCTGGTCAAGATCGAGCCCAAGGCCATCGGCGTCGGCCAGTATCAGCACGACGTCGACCAGACCGGACTCGCGCGCTCGCTCGATGCCGTGGTCGAGGACTGCGTGAACTCCGTCGGCGTCGACGTGAACACGGCCTCTGCGCCGCTCTTGTCGCGTGTTTCGGGCTTGAACCAGACGCTGGCCGCCAACATCGTCGCCTTCCGCAACGAAAACGGCGCCTTCAAGACCCGCACCGCGCTGAAGAAAGTGCCGCGCCTCGGCCCCAAGGCCTTCGAGCAGGCGGCGGGCTTCCTGCGCATCATGAACGGCGCCAATCCGCTCGACGGCTCCGCCGTGCACCCGGAGGCCTATCCGGTCGTCGAGCGCATTTCCGAGAAGACCAAGCGGCCGCTGAAGGAGATGATTGGTGACCGCGCTTTCCTGAAAGCGCTGCGGCCCGCCGAGTACGCCGACGAGACCTTCGGCATCCCGACTGTGACCGACATACTGGCCGAGTTGGAAAAGCCCGGACGCGACCCGCGTCCCGAGTTCAAGACCGCAACCTTCGCGGACGGCGTGGAGAAGATCACGGACCTGAAGCCGGGCATGCAACTCGAAGGCACGGTGACCAACGTCGCGGCCTTCGGCGCCTTCGTCGATATCGGCGTGCACCAGGACGGGCTTGTGCACATCTCGGAGCTCGCCGACCGCTTCGTGAAGGACCCGCGCGAGGTGGTGAAGGTCGGCGATGTGGTGCGCGTCCGCGTCAAGGAGGTCGACGTTGAGCGGAAGCGCATCGGCCTCACCATGCGCTCAGGGACGATTGACCGCAGCGCACCCGCGGGCCAGCGCCCGCAGGGTGGCGCGCCGCAGCAGAGCCGCAACAGCTATGCGCCGCCACCGCGGAAATCGGCGGAAACCGCCGGTGAAAGCGCGCTCGCGGCGGCGCTTCGCCGCGCCCAGGAACGCAAATAACGCCGTCTGCCGTTCCAAGGGATGGACGGGAGCGAAGGCGATCATCAGTGATGCGCGATTTTCCGCCGCGCGGCGGTCATTATCGTGTCACTGAACCGTCATCAAATTCCACTGGCGCCAAAGGTCTTTACATGAAGGGCCATAGGCCCTAAATGCTGCCCACGCACGGCGGCGATCTCGCTTCGCACGGCGCTTCTGGTCCAACCCGAGTTGGTGGAGGTCCGTAGACATGGAGCGTTACGCCTCAGCGGCAGAGCTTGTCGCCGCCCGCAAGCCGGAGCGGCCCGTGGTGTGCACCCGACCGCACGCCGCCGCCCGCGCCGCCCGCTGGTTCATCGAGCATTTCAACGGCGATGTCGCCTACGCCTACAAGGCCAATAGCTCGGTCTTCCTGATCGGCGCGCTTTACGGCGCCGGCATCCGCCATTTCGACGTCGCCTCGATCCCCGAGATCGAGGACGCGGCCACAATTCCCGGCGCCGAACTGCATTTCATGCACCCCGTGAAGTCGCGGGAAAGCATCCGCCGCGCCTATCATGAGCACGGTGTGCGCAGCTTCGCGCTCGATACCGAGGATGAGCTCAGGAAGATTGTCGAGGAGACCGCTGGTCCGTCTGGGCCGGCGCGCGATCTCGTGCTCTTCGTGCGCGTTGCCGTACCGGCCATCAACAGCCGCATTCCGCTGGAGCGCAAGTTCGGCACGGCGGGCCAGAAGGCGGCGCATCTGCTGGTCGAGACCCGCCGCGTCGCCGCCGAGCTCGGCATCACGTTTCACGTCGGCTCCCAGACCATGACGCCGGATGCCTACGTTAACGCGCTGGCCGAGGTGCAGGGCCTGATCGGCAAGGCCGGCGTCGTCGTCGACCGCATCGACGTGGGCGGCGGCTTTCCGTCGATCTACCCGAACATGCAGCCGGCGCCGCTGCAGCGCTTTCTCGCGGCTATCGAGGAAGGCGTGAACCGCCTGCCCGTACGCGAAGACGTGCGCCTGATGTGCGAGCCGGGCCGCGCTCTGGTGGCCGAGGCCGAGACCCTGATCGTGCGCGTCGAGGCGCGCCGCGGCAACGACCTCTTCATCAACGACGGCGGATACGGCGTACTCTTCGACGCCGCGCACCTGGGCTGGACCTACCCTGCGCGCCTGATCGGCCGCGAACCGGCGATCGAAACGCTGATCCCTTACGAGCTGTGGGGGCCGACTTGCGACTCGATCGATCACATGAAGGGGCCGTTCCCGCTGCCGGGCTGCATCCGCGAGGGCGATTACCTCGAGATCGGCAACGTCGGCGCTTACGGGCGCGCCATCGCCGGTGATTTCAACGGCTACGGCAAGTACGAGGAAGCCATCCTCGACGACGAGCCGATGATGACTCTCTACGGCGAGACCGACGCGCCGGAAGCCCTTCTGGGCTGAGTTCGCTCAAACGCGGACTCTGCAACCTGAAAAACTGAGCAAAACTCAGTGTGCTGTCCGCGCGAATTGAAGGGAATCGCGTACCCACAGGGCTGTGGATTAGGGGGATAACTCCATGGCCCGGGTGCAGACATTGGATCGGGACGCGGCCTTCGACGTCATTCAGAGCGCGCTCGAGACGTTCAACGCCGAGATCGGAAAGGCGCGCGCCGGGCAGGCGGAAAGCGAAGAGACGATCGCGGCCGTCGAGTACGAGCTCAACGAGATGCGCAAGCTGATTGCCGAGACCATGCTGCCGCGCCCGAACGAAAGCGCGCGCGCCGAACAGCCCCTGAATATCCAGCTGTCAGGTGAGAAGGCTGATGGCGGCCTTCTGAAGCGGCTTGCCGAGCGAGCGGCCTGAGCAATCGAGCGCGCTCAAGCCGTGAAAGCTTGCGTTGATCCTCGGTTTCTTAAGAGAGCGACCCTCCGGGGGCCAGGCCGGCCGATGAGAAAGTGCTGCGCGCGCAATGTCGTGTCCATAATGGTGAATACGCACTATCTTTATGCTCACGGATAAGGGGCTGGCGATTTTCTGTGCAACTAATAACAAAGCGAGTGAACCGCGTTTTTCAATTTGATGAACTTCGTTTTTGCTGTGGGCGAAGCTGGTGGATTGGTTGAAAGTCCAATATCGTTCGGTAATAAATCATTAATAATAATTCATCAGATTCAGTTGTAATTGTTGGTGGCCGTTGGGCCATCGCGTGCCTGTGGGATTTCCTTTTTTTGGAGTCTCGGCGCCAATGAAAAGAAGCACTGTATTTCAGTGTCTCGGTGGATCTGCGCTTGTTGCGATGGCGGGCGCCGGAGCGGCTCTGGCGGCAACTGCGACGGGCAACTTCAACGCCCAGATCATCATCCAGGGCGAGTGCATTGTTGCAGCGACGAACACGCTCGATTTCGGAACGACCGGCGTTCTGAGCGCCGACATTGATCAAACAACCACATTCGAAGTCCAGTGCACCAACTCGACGCCCTACAGCGTCGGTTTGGACGCCGGCACAGGCGTGGGTGCCTCAACGCTGTTGCGCAGAATGACGGGTGGTAGCGATACGGTCGACTATCAAATGTTTTCGGATCCATCCCGGACCGTGAATTGGGGAGATAACGTCGGCGTCGATACGGTCGCTGGCGTCGGC
This sequence comes from Hyphomicrobium sp. CS1GBMeth3, assembly GCF_900117455.1. NCBI lineage: Bacteria > Pseudomonadati > Pseudomonadota > Alphaproteobacteria > Hyphomicrobiales > Hyphomicrobiaceae > Hyphomicrobium > Hyphomicrobium sp. CS1GBMeth3. The sequence continues at coordinate 1,244,442 of NZ_FPHO01000002.1, read as the reverse complement.
AATGGGTCTCCGCAGGCCCTTACGATTTATGGCCGCGTCATATCGCAGGCGACACCCGAGCCCGATACGTACATCGATACTGTCACGATAGAAGTCACATACTAAGCGTTCGCGTGGGATTTTTCGGCTCGCCCATATTGGCGAGTGCGTCCTGATTGTGTCTGCGTTGTTTCTTCAGCCCGCTTCGCTGGCGAAGCGCCTGTGTGGCCAGTGAAGCGTCCTGTGGCACCGGAGAGACCATAGGAGACGCTATGATGAAAGCGCTATTTGCAATTGTACTGTTGGGTCATGCATTTGCTGCAACGCAAGCGGCGAATGCGGCATCCATGCGTGTTTCGCCGACCGTCATCGAAATTCCCGCGCCGGGAGCAGCCTCGACGTTGCGTCTGCACAATCCGGGCGCCAAAGGCGTCTCCGTCCAGGTGCGCGTCTACCGCTGGACGCAAAGTGGCGGCGGCGATCACCTGACGGAAACAGACAGCGTGGTGGCCAGTCCGCCCATAGCCGCACTGCCATCGGGAAAATCGCAGATCGTTCGCATCGTCCGCGTATCGAAGGATCCCGTTCAAGGCGAGGAAAGCTATCGCATTCTCGTCGATGAGATTCCCGACGGGAAGGGAGCGCGCAGCAATGCAGTCACGCTCGCCGTCCGCCATTCCATCCCGGTGTTCTTTAGCCCGGGCACGCCCAGATCCGACAGCCTCGAATGGAGCATTGAGCAGATCGGCAATTCCCTGATCTGCGTCGTGCACAACAGAGGCGAGCAACGGGTTCGGCTGGCGGCCTTACAGCTTAAGGATCTCGGCGGACACCTGATAGCGCAGCAGGACGGCCTGGTCGGTTACGTCCTCGGTCAATCGAGCGTGAGTCTGCCGATCTCCGGCTACGGAAAGCGGCGCCTTGGTGACAGCATAGAAATTTCCGCGCTGACAGAGAATGGACCCATCAGGGCAACAGGCACGGTTGTGGCGCGCGATTGAGTTCGCGGTCCTGTGTGTCTCTGCGTCAGGTCTGTGCGTCGCAAGTCTCGTCCCGCGACCGGCTGCTGCGGCTATCCACGGCATGCCGCTGCAGCTCGAGGTCTTTGTGAACGGCGAGCCCAAGAACCTGATCGGCGCCTTCGTCAGGCTTGACGACGGGCGCATCGCCGTGCGCGCAAGCGAGCTTCGAGAGCTCGGGATCTCGGCCGCAGCAGAGGTCGGACCGGACGACCTGGTCGTCTTGGACGAAATGAATACGCTGACCTACGCCTTCGCGTCCGATACACAGACGATCGACTTTTCCATCGTGCCGGAAGGGCTGCTGCTCAACCGCATCGACGCGAGCAATGGCCGCGGTTACGCGCCGGCGCAGACGGGCCGCGGAGCGGCGTTGAACTACAGCCTGTTCACCTCTGCGTCGAGCAACCTGGACAGCCAGGTCATCGCGTACAACGGCGTATCAGGTGCGTTCGAAGGGCGCGTCTTTGGCGATTACGGCACTGTTTGGAGCTCCGCCATCGCGCGCGATATGCAAGAGCTCGGCAACGGCTTCGTGCGCCTGGAGACGGCGTGGGACTACGACGACTCGGAGAGACTGCTCGCCTACCGCCTGGGGGACACGATATCCGGCGCTTTGCCTTGGACGCGCCCCGTCCGTATGGCCGGGCTGCAGATCCAGCGCGACTTCAGCTTGCGCCCTGACATCATCACCATGCCACTCCCGTCTGTTTCCGGCAGCGCCGTCGTTCCGTCCACTGTCGACGTTTATGTGAACAACGCCCAGGTCTACAGCAGTGACGTTCCGGCCGGCCCCTTCGAGATCGCCAACATCCCGGTCGTGTCCGCGGGCGGGCAGGCGCAGGTCGTCGTGCGCGACGCAGCAGGGCGCGAGAGCATGACAACGGCACCGATCTACGCGTCGTCACTTCTTCTCAAGCCAGGGCTTTATGAGTTTTCCGCCGAGGTCGGAACCGCGCGGCATCAGTTCGGGATCGAGTCGAACGCCTATTCCGACATTCCGATGGGCGCTGCCACGGTCCGCTACGGGTGGACGGATACCCTCACGCTCGAAGCGCACGCGGAGGTAACGCCGAGCCTTCTCAACGTCGGGCTGGGCCATGTCGTGCAGCTGACCCCATGGCTTCGCGCATCCGGCGCCGCGAGCTTCAGCACCTACGAGAGCGAGCTCGGATCGCAGATCTTCGCCGCGCTCGAGTTCGAGAGTGTGGCCTTCACGGGCCGTGTTAGCACCCAGCGGACATTCGGTACCTATACCGATCTCGGCTGGGTGACCGCCGCAGCCGAAAGCGAGGAGTTCCGTCCCGACGATGTCATCTTGGACTTGACGAGTATCCGTCCACCCGAGGTGCTCGATCAGGTGTCGCTCGGCTTCCCGCTTGGTTTCTCGCGCTCGCAGATCAGCCTGAACGCCACCCACCTGGAGCGCGCCGGGGACGAACCGCAATACATCGTGGCCGCGGCATTTTCCTGCGCCCTCATCAACAACACGACGCTGCTCGCAACCGCGTTCAAGGATCTCGCCAGCTCCGACCACGCCGGCGCCTACATCGGTATATCGATGCCACTCGGCCAGAATGGATCCTTGACGTCGAGCGTATCCCACGATCGCGGCGGCATGGGATACGGCGTCGAATATTCGAAGCCGCGCGGCCTGGAGCCGGGCAGCTTCGGATGGCAAGCCCGTGTCATAGAAGGCGCCTCGCCCCAGCACTTGGCGGCGGGGGCCTATCGCGGCACCTATGCCGACGTGCAGGGGCGGGTGCTGCACTACGGTGAGAGCGTAACCGGTACGGCCGAGGTTGATGGTGCGATCGTGGCGTCGGGCGGCGGCATCTTCATGACGCACCGCATCGATGACGCCTTTGCCGTGGTCGATGTTGGCGCACCGAACGTCGATGTATTTCACGAAAACCGTCGCGTCGCGACAACGGACTCGTCGGGACGTGCCTTGGTGACGGGCCTGAGGTCGTATGAGACAACCAAGATCTCGATCGATCCGTTGAATCTGCCGGTCGATGCGCAGCTACCGGAAGCCGAGATCAAGGTCACGCCGGCCGACCGCAACGGAATTGCCGTCGATTTCAATGTCGAGGGCTCTGCAAGGGCCGCGCTTGTGGTGCTGAGAACGCCCGACGGAAAATTCCTGTCAGCAGGGTCTGCTGGCCGCTTGGAGGGGAAAGGCGACGAGTTCGTGGTCGGCTATGACGGACAGGCCTTCGTCAGCAATCTCTCGGATACGAACACCGTCGTCATAGAGAGCGGGAGCGGCACGTGCCGGGCCACCTTTGCCTACGTCGAGGAAACGGGCAAGCAAGTCCGCATCGACCCGGTGATCTGCCAATGAGCCGCCGTGGATTGAGGACGCTTCCGGCCGTCACGATCGCGTTTCTTGCCCTCACCTCCGGTGGGGCTTGGGCTCAGACCTGCAACGGGGGCATCACCAACATCGATTTCGGGAATATCGATGTGACGGCGAACACGTCGTTCCCGGCAACAGGGACCTATTCCATTACATGCACGGCAATCGCCTCCGCCGTCAGAACCTGTCCGAACATCAATGCCGGCACGGGCGGAGGAAGCGCAACCGGAGATCCGCGCTACATGACAAACGGAGCCAACCAGCTCCAGTACAACCTGTTCACAGACCCAAGCCACACCACGGTCTGGGGCTCTCGACTGTGGGCGCTCACCGCGCCGGCCACCGACATCACGCTGGTCATCCTCGGCCAAGGCAGTGCGTCGCGCACCATCTACGCGCAAATCCCAGCCGGTCAGCAGACGCTGCCGCCGGGCACCTACACCTCTAGCTTCGCGGGATCCGAGACGGCGATCACCTACGCCGGCTATCTACTGTCGCTGCCGCTTCTTGCGCCAAGCTGTGCCACGCTCGCCAGCCCGAGCCTCACCATGCCGTTCACGGTCAGTGTCACGATCGATCCCCATTGTGGCGTGACCGCTACGATGCTTGATTTCGGCGCCACCGGCGTCCTGCAAACGGCGGTTGACGCAACCAACACACTTTTCGTGACTTGCTCCGCAACCACACCCTATTCGATTTCACTGAACGGAGGGCTCACGGGCGCCGTTGATCCGACACAGCGCAAAATGTCGAAGGGTGGCGAGACCGTAACATACGGACTCTATCGCAACACCGTACGGACGTTGCCATGGGGAGAAACGATCGGATCGAATACCGCCGCGGGTGTCGGAACGGGGCTCGCTCAGAGCTTTACCGTCTACGGGCGCGTGCCCGCTCAGCAGACGCCGAGCCCCGGCACCTACACCGACACCGTCGTCGTGACCGTCACGTACTGAGGCGCGCTGGGGCGCGAGAATTGCAGTCGGGAAAATCATGGTGGGCGGTACTCCCACCCGGCGGAGGAAATATATACGCTACATTTCAAGTGTTTATAGCAGAAACGAAGTTCAATGACGGCTCAATGTTAGTCCAAATGTTAGTCCTCGGACCGCTAGTCAAACCGCCGCTAGTGTGTATGGACCGCTGCCCAATGAGTGGGCGGGACGTGGGCGTCTGAGGGGAAATCTACGGCCCAAACAAGTACAGGTAGGGCGACAATCGGCGATGGCCGTGAGCGGGGTTGTTTCACTTACAAGTTAGCTATCGTCTCGAAGACCGAAGCCGGACCTTGAACGAGCGGGTCAAGCTCGTCGGTCTTGGTGTGCGCCCAATAGGCCGTCTATCCGCAGCTCTCAGAAAGTTACATCACGTCCGGGGACACTACCGCGCACGGCGCGAACTCGTGGCGGCAGTAGCGGGACCGCTATCGCAAGGCGGAGTTTGACACCAACGGCATGGCGTTTCTGCCTTAGAGAGCGGACGTCGACCGACAGGCGTGCCAATCAAATTGCGGTCTCGTGTGAGACGGATACCGTCCAAAGGATCTAAGTGGTCCGTCTACCTAGCCGATATGACCTGGATCACTTCTGATAGGCGATAGTCTTGGCGGTAGAGTAGTGTGCCTTTGGTCAACATCGCGTTTGCTCGATCGGCTCGCTCCCGGACGATGGCGACGCCATCGGGATGCTGTGACAGCCACGAGGGCAGGTCCTCTTCAGGAACATACACAAGAGAGCGCTCGAGACGGGCAAGGAAGCCGAGTTCGCCGCGCGTTCTCTGAGCGACAGCAATTGGCCGATCGCGCAGCGTGAGCACGACGTCCGCCAGCGGCTGCAAATCGAACGACTTGGCAACGATGACGCGGGATTGGATCGTCAAACTCGCCAGCACGATGACATTTGCGGCTGCCAGCCCGAGAAGCATGCGGTGTGTCGAGCCACGGGAGATCGCAATCGCCCCGATTGCCAGAACACCGGTGAGGAACACCAAAGGCAAATCGAGTTGTGCAGCGATGCTTGCGAAGCCACTATCCGCTGGCAAGAACCTTCCGCAATCCATCGCGAGCGCAGCGAGGAGCATGAGAAGCGCAGTCCCGAGAGCCAGCCATGTGAAACGGTCCGCGTTGGTTGGCGCAACGCGCCTCAGACCAAGCGACACCAGTAAGGCTATGGCGGGCAATAGAGGCAGCAGGTAGTGAATCTGTTTGCCGCTGATCAAGCTTAGTCCCAGAAGCGCCGGGACAATCCAACTCAGCAGGAAATTGCGGGCGCTCCCGCCTATCTTAAAGCTCATGCGAAGGCCTAACCACGCCGGTCGCCAAACAAGCAGTGGAAGGAAGAACAACAGGACGACCGGCACATAGAACCAGAACGGGCGGGCATGGGCAAAAGACGATGCGATGCGCCCTGCCGACTGTTGCCAAAATAGCATCTCGGCAAATTCCGGTCCACCGATGGAAGCGGCGCGGAGTGCCCATACCAAGCCGAGCAGCACACCGATCCCAAGTGATGCAGCAATGCGTAAAGGCCAACCGGCTCGCTGCTGCGGATCGACCCACAATCGCGCAAGTACCGCCGCTGGTACGGTGAACAGCAACACTACCGGCCCCTTCGCGAGCAGCCCGAGACCAACAGCAACGCCATATGCCACGAATGCTTTCCATCCCCCCGATCGTCCCGCGAACCAAAGCGCGAGCATCGCGCCAGAGACCGTCGCGGTAAGCAGCATGTCGAACATGATCGAGAGACCGAGCGCAAGGAATAGCGGAAGTCCCAAGAGCATGAGGGCACTTGCTGCAGGGCCAGGCGCTGGTGCAGGTGCCAGCAGCCGATCAAGGCGATGTGTGAAAAAAATCACAAGTCCGGTCGCCGCGGCGCCGACAAGGCGCGCCGGCCAGACCGCCAAGCCGAATACCGACCAGCTAGCATTGATCAGCCAGAACAGGAGAGGTGGCTTGTGCGAATAGGGCTCGAAATTGAGGGTGGGCAGGCTCCAGTTACCTGCCTGTCTCATCTCCCACGCAACGGTAAGATAGCGCGTCTCGTCGATGGGAAACGCGGGCAGGAACATGATGGCGATCACAACGAGCGTACCCAGAACCGCAAGCCCGGCGAGGCCCAATCGATCCAAATTCCGGCGATCTGAGTTCAAGCCCTCACCCCGCGGTCTTTCCATCGGATTGAGACCGCCCGGCGATGAAATAGAGATTGCGACCGTAGATGAGGAGGCCGGTCGCCTGTCCAATAATAAACACTGGATCCGCGCGCCGTATGGCGTAGGCGAGTAAGACGAGACCGCCCGCCAAGCTGAAATACCAGAATGCTTGCGGAATGACGGATCGCCGTGCCCTCTCGGACGCCATCCATTGCACAAAGAATCGCATGAAGAACAGCGTCTGTCCGACGAATCCGACACCAAGCCATAGAATGTCCGAGGCGGAAGCCGCTGCAGAATGGGTCACAGCACGTCCTCCAGTTTGACATTTCCGATCTGGCGCTTCAAAAGCCAGCGCACGCCGATCAAATCGTGAATGCCCACCCATAGACGGTCCCAAACTCCATACTTGGATCGGCCGGCCTTACGCGGCCGATGATTGACGTCTACGAGAACGACCGCCACTCCGGCGCCCTTCATCATCGCGGGAATGAACCGATGGACGTGATCGAAGAACGGAAGCTCAAGAAAATCCTGCCGCCGGAACAGCTTCAAACTGCATCCGGTGTCGCGTACGTTGTCGTTCAGCAAGACTGCGCGAATGCCGTTTGCGATCCGAGAGGAGGCACGCCGTACGAAAGAATCTCGCCTGCGGAGCCGCTGCCCGGCAACGATCAGATGGGTAGTCTGCGCCTGCCGGCTCGCATAGGCAGCAAAGAGCTTGCCGAGATCGGCAGGGTCGTTCTGCCCATCGGCATCGAGTGTGACGATCAGGTCGTGTGATGCGGCCCGGATGCCAGTCAGCAGGGCACGACTTTGGCCGTGGCGACTACCATGGCGAATGATGCGCAGCATCGCGTTGTCGCTACAGGCGGCGATGGCGCGTTCGGCCGTCCGGTCCATACTGCCGTCATCAACCACGATGATCTCCCGCACCGGAAGGGCACGGCTGGCACAGATGATTTCCCGCAGGAGGGGACCAATACAGTCCTCCTCATTATGGGCCGGAAGAACGATGGTCGCGTACACGACTCCCCCTCCATCGCATCGAACGTGCGTTCGGCGGGGAATGTCCAACCTCAACCTGAAAGCAGCCTGAAAGGGATCGTGCGCCGCGTAAGGCTCAAATCATACTAGGAAACTTAAGCACAATCTGGAAGCCATCCGGCCGTCCCTCGGCCGGTGAAGCGAGCGCTACCAATCCGCCAGCTTGGCGCATGATCATATCCACGATCGTAAGGCCAAGGCCGCTGCCAACCCCCTGTCGCGCGCCGGCGCGGCGGAATCGGTTTGTCAGCTCTCTCAAAATATGTGGCGGGACGGCTTCGCAGGCGTTGACGACGCGGAGGGTGTGGTCGCGTCCGACGCGGACTTCGATCGGCTCTGTATCGATTCCGTGATGGATCGCGTTCTCGATCACATTGCGCAGCACGATGGCGAGGGCGTCCTGATCCATTCCGACCCAGAAACTCTCGTCATCTTCTATCTGGAACCTCAGCCGCCTACCCACACCGGACTGCTGGCGATAGTCATCGACAATCAGCGCGGCGATAGCGAGAAGATCCGTGCGCTCCCGTGAGTGGCCAAGACCGGCTTCAGCGCGCGACATCTGAAGCAACTTCTCCACGCGACGGCTCAGGCGACCGAGCTGCGCTTCGATGCTCTCGACCCGCGAGCTCTCCCCCGTGGCTCGGAGGTTGCCAGCGAGCAGCTGGATCTGCACTCGCAGAGCCGCAATCGGATTACGCAGCTCGTGCGCGGCGTTGGCCGCGAACGCACGCTCGGAATCGAGCGCGGCCTTGAGGCGCATCATGAGCGTATTGACGGCTTTGATCACGGGAGAAATCTCGGCCGGAAGGCCTGCGGCATCGATCGGCTCGAGATCATTGCGGCCGCGTGCTTCAAGCTCGTTCGCCACGCGCGAGATGGATTCGGTCGCGCGGCCGACCGTCCGCCACACGGCCAAGGCGGCAATTGGCAACAGCGCAAGCAGCGGAGAAGCAAGCCCAAGCCACACGCCGATGGCAGCCTCTTGCCGCTCTTGCAGATCCTGGGCGACCGCGATCCATATGCTTTCGTCGCGTAGGAAGCGCGCGTAATATCGGAACTCGCCGTGGCTGTAGAAGCCCTTCCTGAGCGGGATCGCTTGCGGGTCCTTGGGCCCGCCATTTGACGCGAGCAGGACAGCGCCGCTGCGGTCCCTCAATAGGAAATGCACGTGGCCACGACTTGCCGTCAAAGAACTCGCTAGGGTCGTCAGGAGAGGAGAGCCGCTTTGATGCGCAATCTTGCGGTGGAGCTCTTGAAGAGCGACGGGAAGAATCTCTCCAGCCGTTTCTCGCAGAGCGCTGTCGAAAACTTCGGTGATCTCGTGTCTAACCACAAGACCCGCAGCTGCGACGCCGAAGATCCAGAATAAGCCGATCAGCGTAATCAATGACCTGATGAGGCGTTGCTTGATCGTCCAGGTCGCCATCGCTAACGGTCCATGCGGTAGCCGAGACCGCGTAGGGTGCGGATCGTCTCGCTGCCCAGCTTCTTGCGCAGCCGGCTGATGTAGACCTCGACCGCATTGCTCTCGATCTCGGAGCCGAAATTGTAGAGGACCTCCTCGAGCTTTGCCTTCGACACGATAGTGCCCAGCCGTCGGGCGAAGCATTCGAGCAGGGCCCATTCGCGCGCGGTGAGATGAATTTCCTCACCATCGCGCCAGACCTTCCGCGCCGTTTGATCGATCTCGCTGGCGCCGATGGTCATCCGTGGGCTTGGTATGGCTGCCACGCGGCGCTGCACGGAGTTGATGCGCGCAGTCAGCTCATCGAGGTCGAACGGCTTCAGGACATAGTCATCGGCCCCGGCGTTAAGACCTTCGATGCGGTCGCGGATCTGGTCGCGCGCGGTAATGACGATCACCGGAACGTATTGTCCGGATCCGCGCATCGAGCGCAGCAGGTCCAGTCCGTGACCATCGGGAAGATTGACGTCCAAGAGAAGCAGATCATATGCCACGGTTTGCACGGCCCCCGACGCCTCGTCCAAAGACTGCAGCCAATCGACAGCGTGAATTTTTTTCAGGTGAGTGGCCACTGCCTCCCCGAGTAGCGGTTCGTCCTCGATCAGAAGGATCCTCATGTCTGTGTCGGCCCGGAAATGCATAGGACTGCCGCTATCTGCCGGAGCTGACAACAACCTGAATGCGGGCAAGATTGCGGCAAGACAGCCAATTGAACGAGGCAGGACCGCTAGCGCTATCGAGGTCTGACCGGGGTCAGCCCCCTCGCGCTTATGATGAGACCCGGCCTAAGCTGCGCTGGCGACCAGTCATGAGAAGACCGGAACTTCGAGGATCACTTTGAGTCCGCCGAGATCGGATCGGTCAATCCGGATCGATCCGCCATAGAGTTGCATAAGATCGCGTACGATCGCCAGGCCAAGACTGGAGCCGCGCGCTTGCGTTCCACGTTGCTCACCGATGTTGAGCACGACTCCCAGCTTCTGAGGGCAAACTTGGCCCGTCGTCCTCAACAACGATAGTAATAAAGTTGCGGCTTGTCTCCTGCTCGACCCGCAGCACCTTCGATTTTGCGTGTTTGCAGGCGTTGCCCACAAGGTACGCCAGAATCTCGTTGAGATCTCGAGGTTGGCACGCGACCATAATGTCCGGCGGGACGCTGTTCTCGATTTTCAGCCCGCGGTCGACATGCAAACGGCGAACGCGCGCGTGGCCGCGTCATGCGCGGCGTGTTTTCGGTGATTGTCTCCCGCGCGCGTCTGGTACCGCTGCTGGAAGTGATCCGCATCAATACATCGATGTCGAACCTTGTCTATTGGGTCGAGCCGGTCGAGGGGTTCGGCCGGCTTGCGGAACGAGGAGAAGATGACAGCGGCGCGCAAGTCAGCCCTCGAAACGATGGGCGGTGGCCGGTGAACCGTTCGCAGATGGTCGGACAGCGAGCCAGCTGCGCGACCAAGATGCGGCAAAAGCATGAAAATCCGATGTGAGCATATCTTTCCGATTGTCCTCGCCGCGCTGACGCTCACGTCGGTTGACATTTCGGTCGGATTCGCGACCGAGGCGACCTTCAAAATGTACTGCGCGAAGTGCCACGGATGCGTGGGCAGGCTCGCACGAAATCTCAAGGGAGATACAAGCAACGAGCGCGCAGCCGCTCTCTCGAAGTTTCTGGAAGACCATAATGTCGACGATCCCGTTGCTCGCACGACAATCGTCAAGTACTTGGTCGAGCAGACGGTTTCCTAGAGTTGGCGCAGACTAAAGGCTGTCATCGCCACGACGATAACGAGAAATACGAGCAACTCCTGGTTTCGGCGCGCCTTGTCAAGCCGCCCCTTGCCAGCGCCGAAGTCAAACCTCTCGTAGAGGACCGAGTTCTCTGGAACGCCAGCTCCCAAGAGGGCGTCGGTTGCCACCTCCATCATCCGCGGCGGGCCACAAACGAGTGCAACCGCTCCCTGCGGATCGACGCCGTCGACAAAATCACGGACATGGTTCGGCTGTAGCGGCCCCTTCCCAATCTGGTCTTCGCGTTGACCTGCATCGACTAGGCAATGAATAGAGAGATCAACCTTCAACTGCAGCTCGCGCAGTCGGTCGAGGTAAATCAAACCGCCTTGCTCCCGTGCCGCAAAGAGAAGGCGGTAGGGCCTTCGATCTCCAATTGCTGCGGCTTCTTCAATCATACCGAGAAGCGGAGCGATGCCCGCGCCGCCGGAGATCAAGATAACCGGCGCTTTGTCCGGCGGCACCATGAAGCTTCCATGCGGGCCGTCAATGGCGACGCGGGTGCCCGGGGCGATGCGTTCAAAAGTTCGGGTGCAATCGCCAACTTCGTTGATCACAAGACGTAGGCGGGGAAGTTCAGCCGGAGCCGAAGCGATCGAAAATGGATGATCGTGGAAGGGCGGACGATGGGGCGCGAGCGTCATCCAAATGAACTGGCCCGCGCGAAAGCGGAGCCGCGTCGTCGCGGGGCCGTGCAAAATCATCTCGATGGCGCGGGTACCAATCCGCCGCACCTGCCCGACGTGCCAGTCCTCGCGCCACATACGCCAGGGTCTCACCACATACACCGAGAGGATTGCCGCAAGGGCGCCGCCAGCGAATATGATCAAGATATGGCGCAACGGCGTCTCGGCACTGTAGGTCCCGGTGGTCGTGGCATGATGGAGGACGAGACCCGCCACGAAGACCGCTAGCGGTCCATGGCCAATACGCCAGACTTCGTAGCGGACGAAGGGGCGCGTGCGCACCGCGGCCACGGAAACAATGATAATCAATCCCGCGAGCGCAAGCGAGCCGCTGCGCAGACGCGGACTTGCCATCATCGCCGTGAGCCGGCTCCAGGTCGCGACAGGATCGGCGAACAGGCTATTCGCAAGGTAGGTCACGGGGTGAAGCAGCGCAAACGCGAGCAACGCACACGCTGCAAGGCGGTGAAATCCCATCGTTCGGTCGATGCCGACGCGGCCGGAGATGCTCTCGTAACGGCCTGAGCTCCAGAACTGTAGGAATAGGAGAGCTGCAGCAGTCAGCCCAAGCGCGGTCGCCAGCTCGGTGGAAGTGTTCGCGGGCTCTATACCGGAGCCGAGCGCGGCGATAAGTGGCAAAAGCGCTGCCACAACGAAGAGCACCGCGACGACGGCGCCAGGCAGGCCCAAATGCCGCGCAGAATGCGCTCGCGATCCTTTGTCTTGGTCCCTATGCCTGGACAACGTGTTCATAAATGTCGTCCTCCTGAGCATTGTGGATGCGGACGAGCGCTTCAATGGATCCGATCACGCGCTGCGCGTCGCGCACCAGGTATTTATCGGCGTCCTCTGCCCGCAATTCACTGGCAATCCGGGCCAGAAGCCTTGCCTGATGCAAGATCTCCCGGTGAGCGCGGCTCATCGCCGACAGTCCGTGGCCGTCGGCCAGGTACTTGGTGAGACGTGGGTAGATGATCGTCTCGTCATCCCGCTCGTGGGTGACGACGCTGTCCTCGACAAGGCGGTGGGCCCTGAGGATCAGATCAACGGCCTTTTGACCCTCCGCATCGTCGAGATCATCGGAGATCTGAAGCAGCTTATCCAGATCCTCCTCCAGGAGGCGGTGTTGCTCGCCGAGCTCCCTTGCCATTTTCCCAAGAACCGCACCTTTTGCAGCCCGCCATTGGGGGCGAAGGGCGCGCAGCGCGTTGACAATGACGGCGACATCGATGGCTTCCTGCGTAAGCGCGCCCGCGACGGGCTCGAGCCATCCGACGGCTGCAGCAGCCATGGCAATGCCGGACAGCCCCATACCGACGACAATGCTTTGAACCGCAATTCGACGGGAGCGCCGCGCGATCGACACCGCTTCCGAGACGCGGTCAAGGCGGTCCACGATAATGACCACGTCGGCCGCCTCGGACGAGGCACCGGCACCCCGGGCACCCAATGCCACTCCGACGTCGGCGGCGGCGAGCGCCGGAGCGTCGTTGATACCGTCACCGACCATGAGGGTGGGATGGAGACGACTTTCCATCGCCACAGCATCCACCTTGTCGGATGGATCCCGATCCGAGAGGACCGCATCGATGTCGAGCGCTGCGGCGATGGTCTCGGCCGCATCCGCCCGGTCACCTGACACCATCACGATGCGTGTGATGCCAGCGGCGCGAAGCGATTGGACTGCGCGCGGGGTCTCCTTGCGTAGCTCGTCGCCCAGGAGCAACGCGCCGGCGATGCGGCCGTCGATGGAAACAAAGACGCTGAGCGCGGACCGCCAAGATGCCCGGCGCAACGCACGTTGAGCCCAATCATCGGGCCGATGCGTCCCGAAGATGAGCTGGTGGGAGCCCGCGCGAACGCATTTCCCTTCGACGATACCCTCCAGACCTGACCCCATAACCTCGTGAACCTGCGAGGGCATCCGCAGGGCAAGCCCTTTGGCCACAGCAGCAGCGACAATCGCGTCGGCAACGACGTGTTGGGACGCCTGCTCCAGGGAGGCAGCGAGGCGAAGCACTTCATCGGCACTTTCTCCCGGCCCAGTCTCGATCGCAACGAGGCGCGCGCCCCCAACTGTCAGGGTTCCGGTCTTGTCAAAAAGCACGGTGTGCGTCTGCGCCAAGGCATCCAGCGGAGCCCCACCCTTGATGATGATCCCACGATGTGCCGCCTGCGATACACCGGCGATGAATGCGACCGGCGCGGCCAGGATCAGCGGACAAGGGGTGGCGACGACCAGCACTGCCAGCGCGCGGACGGCCTCGCCAGATATGGCCCAGGCCAGCCCAGCAACGAGAAGGCTGACGGGCAGAAGCAGCAGGGCATAGCGATCAGCCAAGCGGATAAAGGGAGCCTTGGCGGTTTGAGCGGCAGTTACGAGACGTACGATGCCGGCATATGTACTGTCCTCGGCCGTGGCAACGGCCGTCATCTCAAAGGTATCGCCGGCATTGAGGGTACCGCTGCGCGCGCTCTCGCCGAGGGCCCGTGTGACGGGGATCGGTTCGCCTGTCAGGGCCGATTCATCGATGACCGCAGTCGGCGACCTAATGAGCCCGTCAACTGGCACGATCTCCCCTGCGCGGACCACGATGGTATTGCCGATGGCGATCGATGAGATCGGGACCTGCTCGGTTACTCCGCCATGGCGGCGGAGCGCGATCGTCGGAGCGCGGTCTATAAGCGCCTTTAGATTGCGCTCGGCGCGAGCGACCGCGTAGTCCTCGAGCACTGTGCCGCCGGTGTACATGATGGCGATGACAATTGCGGCAAGCGACTGGTTGAGAGCGATGGCTCCTGCCATCGCCAAGAGCGCGATCGCATCGACGCCCAGGCGTCGCGCTAGGAGACTGCGAATAATGGAGATGGCAAGAACGATGACGACCGGGACCGTCGCCCCTCTCCAGAGCCAATCCGCCAGCCTGTCATGACCGAATGCAAATGCCATCGCCCCCGCCAAAAGGCCGAGCAGGACAGCGAGCAGCAGGGAACGCCTGACGAAACGCTCATCGACCATGGAGAGCTTTCCGCAATTCGGCCCAAAATCCATTGGTCATCCAAATGGGTAGCGCATTCTGCTTTGGGGAGGCGTGGCTGACCGGCATCGGTGCCTCTTTCACCTTGGCCCCCCGTAGCGCGGCGACATGCCGGAGTAGGCCGGTCAATCCCCGCGCGGCCTTAGCCATCAGCTGTCATTGGATGCATCGGGCGGACGATGTGAGAGGATCTTGCGCCCGGTGAACAGGGCTGACGTGATGCTGCCGCCTTCACGTACCTCGGTCACCACGACGGCGATGATGTGGAGAACGATCATGACTGCCAGTGCGTAAAACCCGAATTCGTGCACGATGACAAATGGTTTGCGAAAGGCGCGCATCGCCTCGTACGAGGTCTTGTCGATCAAGTCGATGGCGCCTGGGGCGACAAGGGCGGGATCAACTCCGGGGGCGGCAACCCACGCCGCGAACCAATGCCCGAAAGGAGGCCAGTAGAGGTCGGTTCCAGCGAGGACGAGCCCAGTGATCCCCTGCATCAGAAGCAACAGGAAGAGCAGGGAAACGGCGATGCGCGCCATCGGATTGTGGCCCACGTACTGTTGGGGCTCGCCCGCGAGGAACGAGGCCGTGTAGGCGCGCAGGGCGGTCAGGTAGCCGGGGCCGCCGGGTGCAATGGCCCGCCATCGCGCATACTTGTTTCCGAAAAAGGCCCAGACAAACCGCCACAGCAGGTTCACGGTCATCAGATAGCCGAAGGAAACGTGGACGTCCTTGAGCGTCACCTTGCCAGACGCGGAATGGTGGAACAGGTTGTCGAGGAGGATGTCGAGCCCCGTCACGAGAAGGCCGATGACAACGATCGCGTTGATCCAGTGGAACAAGCGTGTTGGCACGTCCCACGCTACGTATTCCTTATAGTCCGGCATCAGACTCCGCTCCTTGGGACTCATCGTAGCCTTCAGCGTGCTTTTCTTCCTGCAGCACAATCCCAAGTGCATCGCCTTGACGCCGGTCAATGGTTCGCTTCGCCGCGAGCCAATCGCTGGTCCCGGGCAAAGGGGCTACCGGCCGTTGAGTAGGTGGGCTGTGCTCCCCGCCGTCTTCAGTGGCCGGCGGTCCGGGGAGGAATGGTTGCGCGGTAGAGCACCCGAGCCTGGGAGTCCAGGAAGGTGACCAGGATTGCGGACGGCGTCATCTTTACAACCATAAAGCCAGGGACGGCTGCGGAGAACGTGGACTCGGCCGAATGTGCAGCGGGGTGCGCTTCGGCTCCCGATCCGCATGTTAAATAGCTAACGCCGTCGACAATGATGTGCTGCAAGTTGTGGTCGTGTCCGTTGACATACGCGGCGACATGATAGCGGTCGAAGAGGGGTTTCAAGGAGGCGATGAGGGCCGGCGTATTGCCGTGAGGTCCTGTGGAGAATACTGGATGATGGCCCACCACGATTTTCCACGTGGCTTTGCTTTCAGCGAGCGCAGCACTCAGCCACGATAGCTGCGTAGCTGCGCTCGGCTCGAAAAGTCGCGTTATGAAGCCGTCGCCTGCCCTCGAGAGGGGAAGCGTATCTAGAAAGAAGAGTTCGACAACGTTGCCACTGCCTAGCACCTCAGTGTGCCGATAATAGTCTGCGGGCATCGACCAACGAGAACTCGCTGCTGAATAGTCCCTCTCCGCGGCAACATTACCCTTGTGATCATGATTCCCGAGAACTGGATACCACGGGCCTTGAAGGGCGTTGTCGACATAGACACTTTCGAAGGCTTTCCTCCACAAGGGGTCTGTCACTCCAGTAACACCCCTGGGGTAGAAGTTGTCTCCAGTCGAGACGACGAACCTAGCTTGATCTCGCCGCGCCGCCATCCCCATTGCGCGCGCGACCTTGCGTTGCCCCTCCGAATGGGCGTGACCCCAATCGCCGACCACAAGAAAAGAAAACGATGCCTCGTCCGGGACGGCCGAGCCGGAGGGTAGCACCGCCGCCGAAGCAGCCGCCAGACCCTTGGCCAGAAGTGCACGTCGTGTCAGCCAAGTATTGATGGGCATAGGGTAAAGCTTTCTCCTGTCTCGCCGCAGGAAGGCCCGCGACGGCTTCACGAGCTAGGTGCGAAGCTTACTTTCGGCCGGCGCCCATGCCCCGCCCAGGGCCGGTATTATCGAGGGCAGTCTTGCACGCAGCCGAGAGCTTATCCTTGTTGGACTCGAGGCAGCCGCGAACGTCACCTCGACCATGCTCCTTGCCAGCGCAGAATTTCGAGATGTCGTCTTTGCACGCAGTGGCGACCAAGCCTTCCTGTGCAATTGCGGTCGTCACCAGGGCTGCCGCACACGCTGCTGCAGCAATCGATCTGACAATGATCCTACGCATGAAGTATCTCCTATGTGGTTGCCTTCCGAGGGCGACGGACCGTCTTTCAAAAAGTGCCCACACGGGCGCGGACTTCCTTCTGTGTGATCAAATCACCTCGGCTTAGAGCAGCTACCGTGTATCAGCGTTGTGGGACCAATCTGCACGAACGACTGCGACGGTGAAAATCAGAGCTCTGTGAATTCAGGCTGACGCACGCCAGCACGGGCAAATAAGCGCAACACGGGCGGCCGGGCTGCGGATGCGATCAGCGAGCACTGCGATCTCCTTCGTTGTCGTTCTCGTTGTCGATCGTGCATGTGTCGTTGGGCGGCGCTGAAGCTGGCCCATGCCCGTTCGTACCTGTTGGTTGCTTCAATCTCTGAAGGAACTCGATCCGCGGGCCGTCCTGCCTCAGCGCCCAAACGGCGATCGCCCATGCGGCGCCAGAGGTGAGCAGCGGCAGGATCAGCGCAGTGAGGGGGAAAGTGCTGCCTGTGATGGTCACGTCGCAGCTCCAGCCGGTTCTGCCTGCTGGGCGCTGCTCTCGACTAGGCGGCCAACCTCTAGGACAGGCTCGAGCCAGTAGGCCATGTGAGGCACCGGCAGAGCCTTGCGGATGGTTTCGAGCAGGAGGGAGGCGTGCCCTCGCGGCATCACGGCTACAAGCACGCCTCGCTCGACGCGACCGCGAACACGCTCGCTGATGCTGGCATGCGAGAAATCAAACCCGTGGCCTTCCGCGTTGAAGGTCGTGAAACCGCCGATCGCCGGATTTGACGACATGATCAGCTCGATGAGGTCGGCTGCAGCGCTTGTTGGATAGACGAGCGTGAGCTTGCAAAGGGATTGGTCCATTGGAGGTTCCGGATTTCGTTGCTGTCCCTGTCGGCACTCAGACCGAAGCGACGGAAGAGGATGGGCAGGAGCAGTAGGGTGAGGGCGGTCGAAGTGACGAGGCCGCCGATGACGACGATCGCAAGCGGGCGCTGGATCTCCGATCCGGGTCCTGTTGCAAACAGGAGCGGCACAAGACCGAACGCGGCAATGCTCGCGGTCATCATCACCGGACGCAGACGCCGGACGGCACCATCAAACACGACTTGCCCGATGGGCATGCCGCTCGCGGCCAACTGGTTGAAGTGGGTGACGAGAACGAGTCCGTTCAGCACCGCGATGCCGAGCAACGCGATGAAGCCGACAGAGGCCGGAACCGACAGATATTCTCCAGAGATCCAGAGCGAGAGGACGCCGCCCACTAACGCGAAAGGCACGTTGGCAAGAATGAGCAGAGATTGCCGGATCGAACGTAGCGTCGCGAACAGAACGCCGAAGATCAGAAGGAGGGCGACGGGAACGACGATCGACAGCCGCGTCGCGGCCCGGCGCTGATTCTCGAACTGCCCGCCCCAGACGAGCCGATAGCCCGGGGGCAGCTCCACTTTCTCAGCGACGACACGCTGAGCGTCCTCGACGAAGCCCACGAGGTCCCGGCCCGTCACATACGCCTGCACGATGGCGAAGCGGGAGGCATTCTCGCGCTCGATCTTGACCGGTCCACTTACACGCTCGAGTTTTGCGATGTCGCCCGCACGCACCACGCCGCCGTCGCCCGCCGCGATCTGGGTCGCCGTGAACGCTTGCGGATCGTCGCGAACATCCTGCGCGCCGCGCACGACGATCTCCGTGCGCCGGCCCGGCTCCGAGACGAGACCGGCAGGCGCCCCTTCGAGCATCGCCCGGAGCTCGTCCTCGACACGCGTGACAGAGAGGCTCGTTCGGCCCGCGGCAAGGCGATCGATATCGATCTGGAGGTATTCGACATTGTCGTTGGCGACAGTCGAGACTTCGGACGCGCCGGCCACCGTCTCAAGCGCGCTTTGGATTTTGCCGGCGAGGTTGGATAGTGTCGGAAGATCGGGGCCGAAGATCTTGATGGCGAGATCGCCCCGTGCGCCGGTCAGCATCTCGGCCGTCCGCATTTCTATCGGCTGGGTGAAGGCGAACTCGACACCAGGCATGTCGGCCATGGCTTGGCGCAACTCATCGACCAGCCATTCTTTGCTCCGCACGCGCCATTGCTCTTTGGGCTTCAAGACGAGGAATGTGTCAGTCTCGTTTAGACCCATAGGGTCGAGGCCCAGTTCGTCCGATCCCACCCGGGCGACGATGCGCTCGACCTCAGGCACCTTCTCCTTCAAGAGCTGTTGGATGCGAAGATCGCCCTCGATGCTGGCCTTGAGATTAATGGAGGGAAGCTTAGTGATCTGCATGATCACGGAGCCTTCGTCCATGGTGGGCATGAACGATTTGCCAACGGCGCCATAGGCGAAGACGACCGCGACGAGGCCGGCAGCGGCCACCAGATACGCCACCGGCGGAAAGGCGAGGCAGGCCTTGAGGAGGGCCTTGTAGCCGCGCGTGAGAAGGCGCATCAGCAGCGGCTCCCCGTGGCTGCCACCGCCTAGGAGATATGAGGACAACACGGGAATGAGCGTGAGCGAAAGAACGAGCGAGCCGCCGAGCGCGAAAATTATGGTGAGAGCGACCGGCGCGAACAACTTGCCCTCAAGGCCCTGGAGCGACAGCAGCGGCAGGAACACGAGGCAGATGATCAGAATGCCCGACGCCACAGGCACCGCCACCTCGCTGGCCGCGCGATAGACGTTGTGTAAGAGGGGGACGTCGTTGGTTCCCGGGTGCTGGAGCCGTTCGACCGTGTTCTCGACGACCACGACCGCGGCATCCACGATAAGCCCGATTGCGATGGCCAGTCCCCCGAGCGACATGAGGTTCGCCGACATGCCGAAAACCTTCATCATAACGAAGGTAACGAGCGCAGCGAACGGCAGCGTCAGCGCGACGACGGAGGCAGCCCGCAGGTTGCCGAGAAAGAGAAGCAGAAGAACCACAACGAGCGCGGTCGCCTCGATCAGCGCCTTGCTCACCGTGCCGACGGCCTTTTCGATCAGGTCCGAGCGGTCGTAGAAGGCGTTGATCCTGACGCCCTCGGGCAAGCTCGACTTGAGCCCCTCGAGGCGTGCGCGCACGGCGGTCACGATCGCGCTGGCATCGGCACCCCGTAAAGAAAGCACCAGCCCCTGTACAGCCTCGCCTTGGCCGTCCATGGTGACGGCGCCATAGCGGGTGAGGCTTCCGATCCGGACGCTCGCAACGTCGCCGAGACGCAGGACCTGCTCGCCCTCTGTTTTGAGAACGATCTGTTCCAGATCCTGCGGCTTTTGGATGGCACCGGCGGTACGCACGACGAGCGCCTTTTCTCCCTCGCTCAGCCGCCCCGCGCCGTCATTGCGGTTGGCCTCGTCGATGGCCTTCAAGATGTCTTCGACGCCGAGGCGGGCACCTGCGAGGGCCTTTGCGTCCGGAATGACCTCGAACGTGCGGACCACGCCGCCGAGCGCATTCACGTCAGCAACGCCAGGGATGGTGCGCAACGCCGGGCGGATGGTCCAGTCGAGCAGACTGCGCCGCTCCTCCAGAGAAAGATCGCCCCCGTCGATGGTGAACATGAAGACATCGGAGAGCGGCGTCGACACCGGTGCGAGGCCACCCGAAATGTTGGCTGGCAACTGGTCCCGCACCCCATTGAGGCGCTCGGCGACCTGCTGGCGCGCCCAATAGATGTCGGTGCCATCCTCGAAGTCGAGTGTGATGTCGGCGATGGCGTACTTGGCGGCCGAACGCAGGATTGTTTGGTTTGGTATGCCAAGCAACTCCATTTCGATGGGGGTTATGACGCGTGTCTCGACCTCCTCCGGCGTCATGCCGGGCGCCTTCAGGATCATCTTCACCTGAACCGGTGAGATGTTGGGAAAGGCGTCGATCGGAATGGAGCGAAAGGCCCACGCGCCGGCCGCAGCAGCGGCCCCGGCTAGCAGCAGCGTGAAGACGCGTTGCGTCAGCGAAAAACTGATGATGCGGTCAAGCATGGGCTATTCCGCCCCCAGCATCTGCTCTAGCTGCGGCAGTCCGCTCGCTGCGACCAAAGCGCCCTCGGGAAAGTGGCCGACTACCGTGGCCGCCGCGGGCGAGCGCCCTGCGACCTCGACCGGAACGAGCGTGAAGCCGGTCTCGTTGCGCACGAACACGCCTTCGACCGCGTTGATACGAGAAACCGCACTCGCGGGCACCGAGCGCGCGCCTGTCACGGCCTTCTGGATGATACTGAGCGTCACCATCTGGCCCGGCAAAAGCCCGCTATCGAGGGGGACGCTGACGATCAGCTTGGCGGAGCGCGTTAGCTTGTCGAGAGAGCCGCCCACCGACACGACTTTGCCCTCGGGGCCGTCCGTCACCTTGATGCGATCGCCCGGCGTAATCCGGCTGACCAAGTGCGCCGGGAGTTGCGCCTCGATCCAGAGTTCATCGTTCGTATCGATAGTTACGGCGGGGGCCATGGTCTCGATCTTGTCGCCGGGCAAAACGCTCGCCTCGACGACGCGTCCTGCCTCGGGTGCGTTGATCGTATAGTTGCCCACATCTGTGCTGCTGATCCCGCCGAGAACCAGCGTGCGTCGATGCTGCTCGATGACGGCCTGGATCTTGCCAACCTGCGCCTCGGCCTCTTCGGCCATTGTGGGGCTCTGGATGTTCTTCTTGGCAAGGTCCCGCCGACGGCGAGCGACGGCTTCGGCAGCCTGAAGCTCGGCTTCTGCCTGAGCCAGGTTTGACGCCGCCTCCAGCAGTTCACGGCTCGAGATTGTCGCGAGGGCCTGCCCCTTGGCTATGCGTTGTCCAGGAAGGACGTGTATCTGGGTGACCGTCCCCCCGAACGGAGCGGCGGCGACAATCCGGGCGTTGAGCGCCGGTACGACCGTTCCAGGCATGAGCGCGATGATCTGCTCTGCCGTCGGAACCGCGGGCTCGATCTTGATTGCCATGCGCTCGATTTGGGTTGGCGAGAGCGCAAGATCGCGCGCCCACACGTGCGAGGTGGCGCCCACCGCGGCAGGGAGCGAGACTGCCGCTGCCAAGATCCATGCTCTGCGCATTCAAAACTCCCGATCCGACCGACAACTTCAGACCGGGGATGTGCGACTCAAAGCTGAATTGGATCTGAACCGGAGCTGCGATCTTCCTTAAACGTTGATCTTTTAAGCGCCGTTTCAGGAGCGTGTGATATCAACTCTCGCAGGAAGGATCGCTAAAGGAGCTCGCCAATTCGCGTTCTGCTCATCGAAGATGACCCCGAAATCGCCAATCGCCTATCCGAAGGACTTGACGCTGCGGGCTTTACTGTCGAGCGGGCCGACAACGGCGCCGATGGCTACGTCATGGGAACTGAGGAACAGTACGACGCCGTTGTGCTCGATCTCGGATTGCCGCAAATGAGCGGGCTTGACGCGCTGCGCAAATGGCGCGCCGGGAGCTTCAAAATGCCGGTCCTCATCCTGACGGCGCGCGGTTCCTGGGCAGAGAAGGTCGACGGGCTCAATGCAGGTGCCGACGACTACATCACCAAGCCCTTCCACATCCCCGAGGTGGTTGCGCGACTCAACGCGCTCATACGGCGCTCCGCCGGCCTCGCAAGCCCTACGCTTACTCACAAAGGGATTACGCTCGATGCGACCGCCGGCAAAGCCATGCTCGACGGCCAGCCGATTGAACTCACGGCCAAGGAGCTGCGCATGCTGAACTACTTCATGCATCGCATCGGCCGGATCGTCTCTCAGGCCGAGCTCACCGAGCATCTCTACAGCCTGGAAGGTACCCGAGAGTCGAACACCATCGAAGTCTACGTCAGCCGTCTCCGCCGAAAATTCGGCGCCGACGTCATCAAGACGATCCGTGGTCTGGGCTATCGGATGGACTAGGCAATGAAAGAACCTGCCAGCCTCCGAAACCGGCTCATCGTTGCCGCCACCGCGTGGATCGCGTTTGGCATGGTTCTCGCGTGGCTGATCCTCTCCAATGTCTTCCGAGTACATGTGACGCAGCAGTTCTACGACGAGCTGTTTGTTCATATCGCCGAGCTGCAGCGGCTGGCGCATGTCGAAAACGGCCGTGCCGTGTTGAGCGCCGACCTGAGCGATCCGCGCTACGATGTCGAGAACTCAGGTTTCTACTGGGAGATCCAGCAGCAGGGCAACGTGCTCGCGCGTTCCCCCTCCATGAAGGCAGCCCCCCTCAAGACCCCTCCCGATGAGCGCTCGGACGTCGGTATCCACACCCATCGTATCGCAGGTCCGACTGGGGAACTGCTCGTAGCTGAGAGCCTCGAATGGAAGGACCCGGGCAAACCACCCGTCCAGTTCATAATCGGGACAGACAAGCGTCACCTCGATGACGTAGTGGCTAGTTTCAATAATGCGCTGTCCTGGTCGCTGACGGGCCTCGGACTGTCCATGGTGGTCGCCGCTGCCTTGTTGATCCTTTACGCGATGAGACCGCTCGGTCAGCTCAATACCTCTCTCTATGACGTGCGCTCCGGAAAATTAAAGCGCATGCCCGGAAGCTTCCCATCCGAAGTGCAGCCTCTTGTCGACAACCTCAACGCGATGCTTTCCTCGGTGACCGAACTCATCCAGAGGGCACGGACGCAGGCGGGGAATATTGCGCACGGCCTAAAGACCCCGCTCGCCATTCTCACCGACGAGGCCTACCGCTTGCAGCAGCAGGGACTTGACACAAGCGCTTGCACGATCCTGGATCAGTGCCGAAAGATGCAGACGCAAATCGACTACCAGACGACGCGTGCGCGTGTGGTCGCAAGCCGCCTATCGCCCGGCGCGGCCGCCGATGTCGGCCGTGTCGCCTCCGATGTCGTGGCGGCCCTGTCACGCATCTACGCACATAGGGGACTGCAGTTCGAGGTGGACGTGTCGGATTCGCTCCACGTTGCTTGCGAGGTGCAAGATCTCCAGGAAATTCTAGGAAATCTGATCGACAACGCCGGCAAGCACGCGAAGTCGCGCGTGCGCGTCGCCGCAGGTGCAGTGGCGGGTAGTTTGATCGACATTTCCATCTCAGACGACGGTCCGGGACTGCCGCCCGAGGCTCACGAGGTCGTGTTCAACGTCGGAGAACGCTGGGACACTCAGAGCGCTGGATCGGGGCTTGGGCTTAGCATCGCCCGCGATCTGGTTACGCTTTATGGCGGAACGATCAACCTCGCTCAGTCTTCTCTTGGCGGGCTTAAGGCATCGATCCACTTGCCTGCGGCCCGTTAGGCCACCTTATGTAATCAGAGGAATCAGCAAGCCCTCTGGGCCACAAGCCGTCCCTCGATCACAGGGCCGTAACCCGTCATCATGCCGGGCCTACCCCAATGTCCATCATTCCCTGACCCATCGCTCCGGGTCTCATCTTTGGCATCTGCTGTTGACCTTGGTCTTGCGCTGACGCCGTCGAGCCGTTCGTTGATGTCCCGACGGAGGCCAGCGAGACAAGTCTCGAAACAAAATGATTTAGCTTCGCTCGCTAAGGGCTTGAAAGATAGGGAACCAATATATTCCGTAAACGAATTAAAAATGTTAGGCCAAATGTTAGTCCCAAAATCGCATCTAACCTATGGAGTTGCGCAACTATTTATAAATGAACGAAGGTCATGGTGGGCGGTACTGGGATTGAACCAGTGACCCCACGCGTGTGAAGCGTGTGCTCTACCGCTGAGCTAACCGCCCGAGACCCTCGGAAGACCGTACCGGCCACCGTCGATGGGTGCGACGCCGGCACCGGATGCCCGCGCAGGCAGCCCTTATGGGGGCGGCTCCCCCGTCATGTCAAGCCGCGACAACCGGCTCCGGCCGGCGCTCTCGTCGCATCCCTTAGTCGCGCGCCGACGCCTTCTCGATCAGGAACCGGTGCACGCCCGAGGCCATGCTCTGCCCCACGAGACGATGCCCGGTCGCCCGGCAGAACGCCTCGAAGTCCTGGACCGCGCCGGGGTCGCTTGCGAGAACCTCCAACACCGCGCCAGGCGCCAATCCGGCAAGGGCTTTCCGCGCCTTGAGCACCGGCAGCGGACACTTGAGGTCGACGACATCGAGCAATGTGACCGGCAGCCCAGCGGCCATGGTGTAGCTTTCTCCTGTATGCGGGAAGCCCGGAGATTACGGCCTTCGATACCGTCCGGCAACGGCTGGTCGAATTGCGCGGCCCGGGGCAGGGGGAGCCCTTGCGCGGCAAACTGGCCGATGCCACCGTTGCGAGCAAAAGCGATTCCGGACCGGATCAGGGAACGGAGAATGCCGGCCACGAGCCGGGACGACGCATGACCAACACCGGGACGACGCGCCGATCGTTTCTGTTTTCATTTGGATTGGATCGCCTTGGGCTCGTAGCGCTCAGGGCTCCATACGTCACGGCCGCGCTGATTGCTCTGTTGACGGCACTGGCGCTGCTCGGCATCTCGAAGCTTCGGGTCGATGACAGTCTGTCCGAGCTGTTCCGCACCGATACCGCTGAATTCCGCAAATACGAAGAGATCGACCGCCGCTTCCCGTCGAGCGAATATGACGTGCTGGTCGTGGTCGAGGGGCGCGCCCTTCTCGCACGCGAGCGTCTCGAGGTGTTCCGCAACGCCGTCATCGAGCTGCAGCTCACTGACGGCGTTGGCGGGCTCGTTTCGATGCTGTCGGCGCGCAACCCGCCCGATGCTAGCGGCTACGCGTCGCCCGTCGTGCCCGACGAGTTGCCGGAGGATCCCGCAGCCTACGCGGACATGATCCACGCGCTGGGCCACAATGACATCGTCAAAGGCAAGTTCCTGTCCGAGGATGGCGACTTGGCGCTGATCGTCATCGCGCTCGACCGCGTCATGGTGGAGGAGCGCACGGCGCGCGCCGTTATCGGCGGCATCAAGGAGGTCGTGGACCGCGAGCTTGCGGGATCGGGGCTGACGGCCAAGCTGACCGGTGCGCCGGTCATGCAACTCGAGATCCGCAACGCGGTGGAGCGCGACCGGCTCGTCTACAACGGCCTCGGCTTCGCCGTCGGATTTGCCATCGCGTATCTCTTCTTCCGCCGCCTGTCGCTGACGGTCATTGCGGTGCTCGGCCCCACCATCGCCATCCTGTGGACGCTCGGCGTGCTCGGCGGTCTCGATTTCCGGCTGAACCTGTTCATCAACGTCATCACGCCTCTGATCCTCGTCTCGGGCTTCTCGGATTCGATGCATCTCGTGATGGCCATCCGCCGCGACATCCTCGCGGGCGTCGACCGCATCGAGGCCGCGCGTAATGCCGTGCGCGATGTGGCGCCCGCCTGCCTGCTGACCGCCATGAATCAGGCCATCGCGCTGGTCTCGTTTGCCTTCGCCGAGTCGGCGCTGATCCGAACCTTCGGCGTGGCGGCGCTGATGGCCGTGTTCATTTCCTACACTGCCGTCGCCGTCGTCGTGCCGACGCTCGCTGCGCTGCTGGTGCGCCGTGCGCCGGCATCTGCAGTCGACCCGCACGTGCGCGAGGAAGGCGGCGTCGGCTTTCTGCAGCGCCTGAGCGACCGTGTCGTCGGCTTTGTCGCTGACCGACCGCTGGCATTCGTAGCCGCCGGCATTCTGGCGGTGCTTCTGACGGGGCACGCCTTCTTCAGCCTGAAGCCCATGTACCGGCTCGCCGATCAGGTGCCCGACAAGGAGCAGGCGCTGGCAGCCACCGGCAGCCTCGACACGAAACTCACCGGCGCCAACCCCGTGCACGTGATGATCGAATGGCCGGCTGCCGTCAAATCGGATGGCGCTGGTCCTCCGCCGATCGGGCTATATGACGTCCGCACCTTGGCCGTGATCGCCGAAGCGCATGAGATCCTGGAGCGGCAGGCCGGGCTCGGCAACGTCTGGTCTCTCGATAGCCTGCGCAAATGGCTTGCCGCCACTGGCGACACGTCCATCGACACCGTGCGCAAATATGTCGGGATCCTGCCTGGGCACCTCGTCCGCCGCTTCATCACGGCCGATGAGACGGCCGTCCTTGTGACGGCGCGCCTGCCCGATATCGATGCGAGCGAGATCCTGCCCGTGGTGCAGAACATCGACCACGCACTTGATGCCGTTCGCACGAAATATCCAGGCTACGAAATCTCGGTCACCGGGCTGCCGGCGATCGCCGCACGCAACTCGGCCACGCTGATCAGCGAGCTGACATGGGGCCTCGTGGGCGACATCTTCCTCGTCTTCATTTTCCTAGGTATCGCGCTGCGCTCTCTGCTGGTCGGCGTGTCGAGCATTCTGCCGTCGCTGTTCCCGATCTTCGTCACCGGCGCCATCCTGTTCTACACGGGGCAGGGTTTGCAGTTCGCTTCCATCGTCGCCATCACGGTAGCGTTCTCGCTTGCCATCGACTCGACGATCCACTTCCTGAACCGCTACCGGCTTGAGGAGCTACGCCTCAGGGACGAGGTCGCGGCCGCCTTTGATGACGAGGCCGACAGTGGAAAATATCGCTTGAGCGCGGCCATTGGCGATGAATCGGAGACCCTTCACGATCCGGCCCGCGAGGCGCTGGCGCGCACGGCCCATCATGTCGGCCCGGCCGTGATCCTGACCACGATCGTTCTGGCACTGGGCCTCGGCGTTACAATGCTGTCGCACCTGCCGTCTCTGCGTCAATTCGGCGAGCTGGCCGCTATCTGCCTGTTCGCTTCTCTCGTTGGCCAACTCGTGATCCTGCCGGCAACTATCGCGCTCTATCGCCATTATTTCCCTGAGCGCGCCGCATCGCGGCAAACAGCAAAACCACAGCTTGTGACGTAAGCCCTGCCGTTGCTTTCGCCACGTCCCAAGCGACGCCGCGAGCGCCAACGGAATGCAAAGGCGGTGCCCGCGTGCTGACGCATTAAGATGGCAGACGCGGACATGCGGAGACAGCAATCGAGGAAACGCTAATGCCCTACGTCGATGGTTTCGTACTTGCCGTTCCTGAGAAAAATCTGGCGGCCTACAAGAAGCTCTCAACCAAGGCGGGAAAGATATGGCGCGAGCACGGCGCCCTCTCCTACGTCGAGTGCGTCGCCGATGATGTGCCCGTCGGCAAGCTGACGTCCTTTCCACGTGCCGTGAAGCTCAAAGAAGGCGAGGTAGTCGTGTTCTCTTGGATTACGTACAAATCCCGCGCGCATCGGGACGCGGTGCTGAAAAAAGTGATGTCCGATGAGCGGCTGAAACCTAGCTTCGAGCAAATGCCGTTCGACAGTAAGCGCATGATCTTCGGTGGGTTTAAAACGCTGCTCGAACTCTAGCAGATTATGCTGGTCACCAGTCCTCGCGCCAGAGCGGATAAGCCATGGCGCCGCGGGGAATGGTGATCTTCCCCGCGCGGTCGATTTCGCCGGAGCCGCCGAGCTCTGCGGCCAGCTTGTTGACGATGTCGACCTTGAGATTGGCGCTCGCTGCCTGTGTGTACTTGATCTGATACTCGAAACGCCCGACGGCCTGACGCACGATCTGGAACTGAAATCGGCCCTGGTCGCCCTTCGGATTGGCCGAGCCAAGGCACCGCCTGCGCAACGCCGCGAGCTTGTCTTCCGTGTACTCGTAAATCGTGCCCGTAAAGGTGAGCGTGACATCCTCGACGTAGGTGCCCTTGAAGCTCGCGTTGAGCAATGTCGCCCATCCTGCGGAAAGACCGAACGTCTTCTGATCACGCACAGCGAACGCCGCGTTGTCGAGGTTTTCCTCGATGCCGTCCTTGTCGAACGGCGCGCGGCACCGCACCACGTTGAGCTTGAGCAGCTTCTCGCCCGTCCGCTGGAAGGTGCGCTTGTCGAAGTGGCCGCGCGCATTGGTTCCCGGCGTATAAGCGGCGAGCGGCGGGCTCATGCGATAGACGTTGAGATTGTCAGCGATGGGATCGGCTTGTGCGCCGAGCGAAGCAACGCAACTAAAACCAAGCGCAAAAGCGCACCGCAGCGCACCACGCATAACACCCCCGCTGAACTCCAAACCGCGGTGGCGATATTAAGCAGCGTGCCGGATACGGAGCAATCGGCAGCAAATGAAATAGAAGCGGTGTGCTGCGCCGGCCACGACACCGCCGCCAGCCCTCCGCCCCTACTTCTCGACGAATGCTTTCTCGATGACGAACTCGCCCGGCTCGCCGAGGCTGCCTTCGCTGAACCCTTGCGCGAGATAGAACGCCTTGAGATCACGCAGCATATCCGGCCCGCCGCAGATCATGACGCGGTCGTGCTCGGCAGCAAGCGGCGGCAGGCCGAGGTCGGCGTAGAACGGCTCCGACACCACGAGATCGGTGATGCGGCCCGTCACCTTGAACGGCTCGCGCGTGACCGTCGGGCTGTAGATTAGCTTCTCGCGGATCGCCTCGCCGATGTATTCGTCGGTCGGAAGTTCGTGCATGATGCGGTCGCCATAGGCGAGCTCCGAGACGAGCCGGCAACCGTGCACAA
Source organism: Hyphomicrobium sp. CS1GBMeth3 (assembly GCF_900117455.1). NCBI lineage: Bacteria > Pseudomonadati > Pseudomonadota > Alphaproteobacteria > Hyphomicrobiales > Hyphomicrobiaceae > Hyphomicrobium > Hyphomicrobium sp. CS1GBMeth3. The sequence goes on along the minus strand of NZ_FPHO01000002.1, from coordinate 1,215,230 downwards.
GAACGACCTTCTCGAAACGTTCATAGAGCGCCGGGTCTCGGATCAGGCTCATGAACGGCGCCAGCCCCGTACCCGTGCCAAGAAGATACAGCACGCGCCCGGGCTTGAGATTGTCGACGATCAGTGTGCCGGTCGGCTTGCGCCCGACGAGGATCTTGTCGCCCTCGCGGATGTGCTGCAGACGCGAGGTCAGCGGTCCGTCCTGCACTTTGATGCTGAGGAACTCGAGGTAATCATCGTAAGAGGCGCTGGCGATGCTGTAGGCGCGTGTCAGCGGCCGCCCTTCGACCTCGAGCCCGATCATGACGAACTGGCCGGAATCGAAGCGCAGGCTGGGGCTGCGCGTCGCGGTGAAGCTGAAGACGGTATCGGTCCAGTGCCTGACGGCGAGCACGGATTCGGTCGTGAAGGCTGTCATGATGACGTGTCCGTTTGCGCAAACTTTCCTAGGCCGCAGCGCCTGAGCGCCGCGGCCGCTCGATCCTTCCGATGGGACAGGTGCCCAGCCCCCTTACTTAGAGGGAAGCAAGGCGGTGCCTTCTGCGGTCAGTTGACGCGTGAAACCTCGACCAGGTTGTCCGAATAGGTCGGCGCCCGGCCGAGCCCGGACCACGCATCCGACGAGATCGAGTTCACCGACCCGTCCGACCTGTTGAGCGAGCGCCAGTAGCCCAATGTGGCAACAATAACGCCGGTGGGCACGTCGTCTGTCACCCGCGCGACACCCTCGAAGCTTCCCCGTGAATTTGCGACCCGTACGGGATCTCCGTGCCGGATGCTCCGCGTCTCGGCATCCGTCGGCGAGATCATCACGAACTGTTCGCCCTGACCTTTGATTTTGTGCGGCTCGTTCGCGTAGCACGAGTTGAGGAAGCCGTGGCTCTTGGGCGTGATGATGTTGAGAGGATACTTCTTGGCAAGTTCGGGGTCCGCTTCCGCCGTCTCGCGCGGCGCGACGTACCCCGGCAGCGGATCGACGGGCGACCCATCCTGCTCACCGTCGTACATGGCGCGGAACGGGCCTGCGACGAAGTTCTTCGTGTCCTCGGGCAGAAGAATTTCCACCTTGCCGGACGGCGTCGGGAAGTTGCCTTCCGCGTGCGGTGCGCGCGTATCGGCGGAGCCGACGTCGATCTTATAGAAGCCGTGCTCCTTGAAGTAGTCCATGCCGATGCCACCCATCTTGGGGTCGTCCCAATTGATGTAAGCGGCACAAAGCTCGCTGTCGGTCATTTTGAAGACGGGGTCGTCGAAGCCCATCTCGGCCGCGAGCAGGCGCCACAGATCGCTCGTCGGCTTGCACTCGCCAGGCGGATCGACGGCCTTCTGATTGTACGTGAGGTAGAATGTGCCCCACGACCACATCATGTCCTCGGCTTCGCCCGCCATCGCGGACGGCAGGATGATGTCGGCATATTTCGCCGTGTCAGTAATGAAGTGTTCGGCGACGACCGTGAACAGGTCCTCCCGCTGCAGCCCCTGGACGATCTTGTTCGTCTCCGGCGACTGGCTGACGGGATTGGTGCAGAACACGAACAGGCTCTTGATCGGCGGATCGAGCTGCATCTCGCCCGTCAGTGCCTGGCCGAGCCTGAGATTGTTCACCACGCGTGTGCCCGGCTTGATGAAGTCCGGCCGCGCCGCCTTCGCCCAATCGACCGGGAAATCCCACAGCGGCAATTGCAGCATGCCGCCGCCGACATGGCGCCATGAGCCCGCGAGAGCCGGCAGCGCATAGATCGCCCGGGAGGCTTGCGCGCCGCCCGCGGAGCGCTCGATGGCGACGCCGATGCGGATCGCAGACGGCTGCGACGTCGCGAACTCGTAAGCGAATGTTTTGATGTCGTCCGCTTTGACGCCCGTGACACGCTCGACGTACTCGGGCGTGAAGTCGGCCGCGCGCGCTTTCAATTCCGCAAAGCCGTGAACATGCTTGTCGACATAATCCTGATCGACCACGCCCTGCTCGATCATCGAATTGATGATGCCGAGCGCGAGCGCGCCGTCCGTGCCGGGCTTCGGCATGATGTGCCAGTCGGCGCCCTTCGCTGTGCGAGACCGATAGGGATCGACCACGACGATCTTCGCGCCGCGCTTTTGCGCCTCGAGAACGAAGGGCCAGTGATGCAAGTTGGTCGAGATCGTATTGCAGGCCCAGATCACGATAAACTTCGAATGCACGAAGCTTTCGGGATCGACGCCGCCTGTCGGCCCATGCGTCATCAGCCACGCCGTCGAGGAGCCAGACGTGCAGAACGTCTTCTCGTTCACCGTCGAGCCGAGCCTGTTGAAGAACGGGTCGCCCGAGTTGATCCCCTGCACGAGGCCCATGTTGCCCAGGTAGCTGTAGGGCATGATCGCCTGCGCGCCGTACTCGCTAATGATTTCGCGCCACTTGTTGCCGATCGTGCGGATCGCCTCGTCCCAGGTAATGCGCTCGAAGGTGTTACCGCCGTTCGGCCCCGTGCCTTTCGCGCCGACCCGGCGCAGCGGATACATCAGCCGGTCCGGATTGGCGTGATGGTCGTGGAAGTCCTTGAGCTTCACGCAGAGACCGCCGCGCGTGAAGGGATGGTTCTTCTTGCCGCGCACTTCGACGAGCTTGCCGTCGCGTACGTGATAGTCCATGGCGCAGGTGTCGGGGCAGTCGTGAGGGCAGGCGCCGTGGAAGGTTTCGGGTTTGATCTGCTCGTTCATAGGTGCGCTCCTCCATCGCGTGGTGTCGTTTGCGAGCCTTTGGTGGCGCACCTCTTCCGCGGCACGCCGGCTTCTGTCTTGTTATTGTGCGACACTCTGACACCGCGAGGGCAAATCATCAACCATATTGTTGAGGGTTTTCGCGGCGGAGGAAACGGCCGGACCGTCTTGGAGGCGAAAAAGCAATGTCGTCCGCGCTATTTCCTCGCCGTTGAGCGCAGCTACGGCGCGCAGGCGCCATCCGTGCGGTGCAGGCCGCCGCGCGGATCTGACACGACCTCGCCGTCGAGGTAGCCGGGCCCAACGGGCACCTTGCCATGCCCGCCCGGAATATCGAGCACGTACGTCGGCATGGCGAGGCCGGAGAGGCGTTGCCGCAGCGCGCGCATCAGCGCCTCACCTTGGGCGAGCGTCGTGCGGAAGTGCGCGGTGCCGGGTGCCAGATCACCATGATGCAAGTAGTACGGCTTGACGCGCGCCTCGACGAAAGCGCGCATCAGCGCGTCCAAGGTCTCGACGTCATCGTTGACGCCCCGCAGCAGCACCGTCTGGCTGACAAGCGGAATGCCCGCGTCGACGAGCCGGCGAATGGCCATGCGCGCTGCCGCGGTCAGCTCGCGCGGATGGTTGGCGTGCAGCGCCACATAGACCGTTTTGGCCGTTGCGCTGAGCGCTTGTGCGAACTCGTTCGTCACACGCTCGGGCGCCACCACCGGCACGCGTGTGTGCCAACGTACGATCTTCACATGCGGGATGGCGTCGAGGGCTTCCGTGATTTCGCGCACGCGCCGCGGGCTCAGGATGAAAGGATCGCCGCCGGTCAGGATCACCTCCCAGATTTCGGCATGCGCGCGGATGTAGTCGAGCGCCGCGTCTATCTCGTCCGCCGTCAGGTTGGCCTCAGCCGCAGGCCCGATCATCTCGCGCCGGAAGCAGAAGCGGCAGTACACCGGACACACGCCGACGATCTTGAGCAGCACCCGATCCGGGTAGCGGTGTACGATGCCTTTGACCGGGCTCTTTACGATGTCGCCGATCGGATCGCCGCGCTCCTCCGGCATCCGGTCGAGCTCGCGCACATCCGGCACGAATTGCCGCGCGATCGGATCGTTGGCATCCTTCGTGTCGATGAGCGCCGCCATCGCCGGCGTGACCGCAACTGCATAGCGCTCGGCAACAGCCGCCACATCCGCCTCTTTCGCGGCAGGCACGAGCCCGGCGTCGACGAGATCGGTCGCGGATTTCAGCGTCTGGCGCAGATGGGTCATGCCGGCGGCCACTGCTCCGTGTCGTGGTCAGGGTGCTGGTAGGAGACGAGGTCGACCAGAAACGGCGCCGCCTCCGGATCGGAGAGCGTGTGCTCCTGCGGCAGCTCGTGGATGTGATCGACGTAGGGAAGCTTGCCTTCCACGCCCCACTGGATCTTAGGCGCAATCTCTTGCGGCTTGTCGAATGCGCCGATCGCGAGCGCAACGCCATCCGGCGCTTCGTACGTGAGCGGCGTGCCGCAGTCCGCGCAGAACCCGCGCTGTGCCGCGTTGGAGGATTGAAATCTCTTCGGCGCGCCGCGCGTCCACACGAGCTTAGCGTCGCGCACCGAGACGAGCGGCGCATAGAAGCCGCCGAATGCTTTCTGGCACATGCGGCAATGGCAGACGGACGCGTCTCCGAGCGGACCCTCGACTCTAAAGCGCACCGCACCGCATTGGCATCCGCCCGTATGAACTTCGCTCATGCTCGTCTCCAGCTCCCGAGCCATGTCTGCGAGGGCAGGGAGTGCGCCTTACTTGCTCTCATCGGCGAGCGGTGTCCAGATCACCTGGTCGACGTTGCTCGCGCCCGACGCCAGCATCACCAGCCGGTCGAAGCCGAGCGCGCAGCCAGAGGCAGGCGGCATCTGACGCAGCGCGGCCAGGAAATCCTCATCCAGCGGATAGCGCTCGCCATAGATGCGCGCTTTCTCATCCATCTCATGCGCGAGCCGGCGGCGCTGCTCCTCTGCATCGGTAAGCTCGCCAAAGCCGTTGGCGAGCTCCACACCCGCTGCATAAAGCTCGAACCGCTCCGCCACCTCGGGCCGGCCGGGAACCCGCCGCGCCAGCGCTGCCTCGGGCGAGGGGTATTCGTAGAGGATTGTCGGCTTTGGGTGCCCGAGCTTCGGTTCGATCCGCTCCACGAGCGCACGCGAAAAGATGTCCGACCAGGTGTCGTCATCCGCCGTGCGGATGCCGGCCGCGTTCGCACGCTGACGTAGAGCGTCCGTATCTGCAACACCATCCGGGCACGTGTCCAACAGTGAGAAACCCGCATGAATGCGAAACGCTTCTTCAAGCGTCAGCCGCTCAGCCACGCCATCGATCGCAACCGCACGATCGCGGAACGTCCAGCGCGTCCGCCCGCCGATCTCGGCCGCGAGCGCGAGCATCGCCAGGCAGTCGTCCCACAGCACGGTGTAGTCCGCGCCGGCGCGATACCATTCGAGCATCGTGAATTCCGGAGCGTGCAGTGCCCCGCGCTCCCGGTTGCGATAGACGGGTGCGAAACAGAAGATCTTCTGCTCGCCCGCTGCGATGAGCTTCTTCATCGCGAACTCGGGCGAGGTGTGGAGATAGAGGCGACGCCGATCGAGCGCTGTCCCGATGCGCTCCGTCGCGAAGGCGTGCAGGTGCGTCTCGTTCCCCGGCGAGACGACGAGCGCACCGGCGTCGATCTCGACGAAGCCCTGCGCCTCGAACCACGCACGGATCGCCGCCTTGATGCGGTTGCGCAGCAGCAGCGCCGGTCGGCGGTCCCGATGGCGGTCCTTGTCCCACCAGGGGGAGGGAGCAGGCATAGATAAATAATCCTCGTAGGCGGAAGTGGAACAGGCACCGAGCGTCATCGCGGCGTTGCGGCTGCACATTAACGAGGTAGCGAGCCGCGGCTCAAGACGGATCATGCGGAGAGGCGCGAAGCCGCTCTTGCGGACGCACCTGCCGCGGGATTAACCTTTTGTGGACTGACGAAGGGGGGCGAGCATGACCGCTGCCGAGGCCGACACGGCGACGCTGGATACGCCGACACTAACCGCTGCCGTCTTCACTTTGGGATTTGCAGTGATCGTCGGTATCGCGCTGAGCTCGGTGCCCGAAGGCGGCACGCTCGGCGGCGCGGCGGACGCATTGAAGAATCTCGCCTATGTGCTGACGGTCCCGGTCTTCGACCTCTCGCGGCGCGTGCTGTCGCGCAGGAAGCTGCGGATCGCCGATGCGCCTAGCTCGCCGGAAACAGGAGGCGCGAACCTGCTCGGCACGGCCTTCGTCACGGCCCTTGTTCTGTTCATCCTGATCGAGCTTTTGAGCTGGCTGACCGGCTTTGGCATGGGAAGCGTGTGCGCGCTCTTCGGTCAGCAGGGACAGATCACCGACTTCGGCCAGTGCCTGACGATTGGTGTCAGCGTCTTCGGCACGGTCTTGATTGCGCCCGTTATGATCGCGCTTGGCGCCAGCGCAGGCTGGATGTGGAAAGGCATGCTGCACGGCGGCCTTCTAACCACGCTGTTAATCTTCGCCGTCGTCGTCGCGGCCTTGTTTGCGCTCGACTTTTTCATCCTATTGCAGCGGGATGCTGGGCAGGCCCAGGCGCTCCAGGATCACTTCAACGCCATCGGCCCGGTGCGTCAGATCGGCCTGCAGGTCGTCATCCTGAGCATCGGCATCCTGCTGGGCTACGGGGTCCGGCGGCTTTGGCAAGGCGTGGCCCGGATCTTCGGTTAGCCTGCACGCCTTCGTTTTTCGTTTGACGGGGTCGGGGCCGCCGCTGCGGCCGTTTCGCCACGCCCGCGTCATCGGCCCTTGGCCTTGCGGGCGATCCAGAGTAAGAGAGCGCCCATATTTCCTGCCCGGACGGACGGATGTATCGCGAGGCGGCCTCAACGGTTGCTGTCGGGCACGGCTGGAATTTATGGGAGAAGACCGTGGTCAAAGTGATCGCTAGCTCGATCCGCAAGGGCAATGTGCTCGATCTCGACGGCAAGCTCGCCGTCGTCATCTCTGCAGAGAACATCCATCCCGGCAAGGGCACGCCGGTGACGCATCTCGAGATGCGCCGCATCTCTGACGGCGTGAAGGTGACCGAGCGCTATCGCACGACCGATCAGGTCGAGCGCGCCTACCTCGAGGAGAAGGATTACAACTACCTCTACGAGGACGAGATGGGCTTCAACTTCATGCAGCCCGAGACCTTCGACCAGATCACGGTCTCGAAGGACGTCGTCGGCGACCAGGCCGTCTGGTTGCAGGAAGGCATGACCTGCTCGGTGTCCCTGTTCGAGGGTAACCCGATCTCCATCGAGTTGCCCGCGCGCGTGATCTTCGAGATCGTCGAGGCGGATCCCGTCGTGAAGGGACAGACGGCGTCGTCGTCCTATAAGCCCGCGAAGCTCGAAAACGGCGCCCGTATCATGGTGCCGCCGCACATCGGTACGGGCACACGCGTCGTCGTCATGACGGCTGACGGCTCCTACGTCGAGCGCGCCAAGGACTGATCCACCTGGTGGCCGGGTGGGCCGGAATACGGCTCCCCACCACCGACGTGTCAGCGCCGGTCGGATGCGGCAAGCTTATGCGCGCTCGGTGCGCCCGTATTCCTCGATATCCCAGCCGTCCTCGTCGTCGTCCGGCCGACGTGCGGAATCGCCGTCCTCGTCGTCGCCATCACCGTAGAGGTTGAAGTTGCGATCATCGTCGGGCTGGGCGCGTTGATCGCTCTGCCCATCGTCGCCATAGCCCTGCGGCTCGTCATCGGACATGGGAACGACTTTGGCTGACGAAGTCATGTCGACGGTGGGATTCTTGCCGTCATCGGCAAGCGCGCCTGCGGCGAACGGGCCTGCCAGCAGCAGCGCGGCAACTAACGCACGAAAAGGCATGACAACCTCCTGAATGGCCCGAGACTTATCTCATGATGAGACCCGAATGGGGCCATGGGAAGGTATGTTGCGCACATCTTGAAAATCCGCCGCAAATCCTTGGCGAAATCAGCTGGTTGTTACGCCGCCATGCGTAGCTAGAACTTGGCCAGCACACCCGGCGCGACCTTGCCGCCAAGCTCGGCATAGAGCTCGGTGACGCGCGGCAGGATCTGCGCTGCCTCCGAAACCACACCGAACCGCACCTCGAGCCCGCGCCGGATGAAGGCCTCGTTGCGCATATGCTCAAGCAGCGCCAGGAAAGGGTCCCAAAAGTTCGCGATGTTGGCAACGACGATCGGCTTGGTGTGCTGGCCGAGCTGCGCCCACGTCAGCTGCTCGACGAGCTCCTCCAGCGTGCCGATGCCGCCAGGTAGCGCGACGAAGGCGTCCGAGCGGTCGAACATCAGCTTCTTGCGCTCGTGCATGTCGGTCGTGACCATAAGGTCCGTGACCTCACGCAGCATATGCTCGCGCTCGACGAGAAACGACGGGATGATGCCGGTGACCTCGCCGCCCGCATCCAGCGCCGCACGCGCAACCTCGCCCATGAGTCCGAGCCCGCCGCCTCCATAGACGAGACGTACGCCGTTCTCGCCGAGCGAACGCCCGAGCGTTCGGGCGGCTTCGGCGTAGGCTGGGCCCTCGCCAGCGCCGGATCCACAATAGACACAGACGCTGCGTACGCCGTGCGCGGGCGCATGGAGAGTGGGCGCCCCGTTCATATGCTGCGGTGCGGTAATCTGCGGACGGCCTTTTTTGCTCATGGACTTGGCGGAAGGTAACGGATCGGATTGTGTGCGCTGCAATGAGTAGTCCTTAGCGGACTTCGAAGGGGAAACTATGACAGGTTTCATGTTTCATTAGATGGGGCCGGGGAGCCATTCTGCCAATGGCGGCTCTCGAAATGGCCTCAGCGGTACGGCGCAACCATATGGCCTGCTTAAGAAAGATCGGGAAGTCGTTTGCTCCGTCGCATGAAAATATTCTAACCTGTAATCGGGATCGCCGGAAACGGCAGGTGGGGTGGGGCGTAAGACAGTGAGCGTTGCGTCGTCGTTTCGAAACGGGCTGCGAAACCCAGCCGCCGCGGTATGTGCATCCGCGCTGCTCATCGTGCCTCTCATGCTGGGCGTCGCGGGGGCCCACGCACAAACGTCTGCTCCAGACAAATCCGAGCGCGTGGCGGGCGACAGCGCGACTGCACCGCCGCCGACAGGTCAATTGCCGTCCGCGGTCACCGATTGGCTTGAGCAGGCCGCTTCCACCTACCAGTCGGACGTCGCGAGCAAGCTGTCCGTGCCGCGCAGCGACGACGCGGGCAAAACAACCGATCCTCTAACGCACGTCATCGAGGCGCTGCGCACCGCCGGCACCGCCACGGCCGGCTACGTCGTCTACTGGATCGAGCGCAGCTACGAGGCGGTCGGCTTCCAACTCCCGGGGTATTCACAGGCCTCCGTCACCGTCCTCGCCGATAAGACCGCTGCGGAAGCGAGAGCGTTTGTCGAGGCGCGCAGCAAGGCCGAGGCGGACTGGCGCGAAGCGGCTGCGCGGGCGGAAGAGGCGGCAGCGGAAGCCGCGCGCGAGGTCGAGAAACGCAAAAGCACTCCTGAGGACGCCGCGGCGGAGGCCGAGCGCAAGCGGGCCGAGGCCCGCAAGGAGGAGCTACGCAAAATCAAGGAGGATCTCGACCGGCGCATTGAGGAGGGCCTGAAGAAGCTCGAGGAGTTGGAGAAGCTCGACAAGACGCGCAAGACCGAAACGACGCGCAAGGCGCTGCAGGCCGACGTTGCCCGCGGCGCCGAGGAAGCCGTGAAAGCAATGGCGGACCAGGCGCGCCGTCTCGCGGCCGAGCGCAAGGCTGCGAGGGAGGTCGAACAAAGCGCCGCCGAAGAAAAGCGGATAGCAGAAGCAAGGGCGGAAGAGGCGCGTAAGGCGGCGGAAGCGGAGGCAGCCCGAAAAGCCGAGGCAGAGCGCAAAGCCGCGGAGGAGAAGCGCAGAACCGAGGCGAAGGCCGAAGAGGCGCGCAAGGCAGCGGAAGTGGAAGCCGCACGCAAGGCCGAAGCGGAGCGGAAGGCGTCGGACGAGAAGCGACTGGCGGACGCCAAGGCCGCCGAGGAGACCAAGGCCGTCGAGGAGAAACGTCTGGCCGAAGCGAAAGCCGAGCAGGACAAGCAGCTGGCCGGAGCAGAGCCGGCATCAAAGCCTGAGCCGAAAGCCGCCGAGACGCCCGAGACAGATGCAAGAGCTGCGGAGAAAACGCAGCCCGCCGAGGCCGAGACGGCCGACAAGCCCTCTGAAGCACGTCCGGACAACGCGCAGCCGCGAGATGCTGCCGCAGCGGTTCAGATCAAGCCGCGCGTAAAGCGTCTCGCGGAGGCAAAGCCGCGCGCTTCTGCATCACGCAAGAATCACCTCGGTGCCAAGCGTAAGGACGCGAAGAAGGTCAAAGCCAACAAGCGCCGCAGCTATGCCGCCGCGAAGCTCCGCGACAGGCCGAAGCGCCAACTGCGGGCCCGAGGCACACGGGTGCACGTTGTAAAGCGCGGCGATACGCTCTGGGATATCTCGCGCCGCTACCTCGGCAAGGGCGCGGATTACAAGAAGATCTACCGCATCAACCGCAAGACCATCCGCAACCCGCACCGCATCTATCCCGGACAAGTCGTGCGCTTGCCGAAGCGCCGTTGAGGTTGCCGCTCAGGCGCGCTAAAGGTCCCGCTGCTCCAACGCGACAATTCTTGCGTATTGAATGCGCAAGGTCGAGCACGCGCACGGGATTTCCGGACAGGGTATGAGGCAAACCAACATCGCGACATCGTCGGCGAGCCGCAGCGAGCGGCCGGATCTGCTCGGCCTTTCGTCTGACGTCAGCCATTGGACGGTCCTGAAAAGCCTGCTGCCGTTCATCTGGCCCGAGGGCCGCCGCGATCTGCGTATCGAGGTGGCGGGCGCGTTCGTCGTGCTCATCGTCGCCAAGCTCGTCACCGTTGCTGTCCCGATCGCCTTCAAGTGGGCGACCGACTGGCTCGCCTCCGATCTTGCTCGTCCCGAAATCGCTGCTGCCAAAGGTCTGGCGCTCGGCATTGCCATGTTGATCGTCGCCTATGGCGTCGGGCGCGTGCTGATGATGGCGCTGAACCAGATTCGAGACGTTCTGTTCACGCGCGTCGGCCAGCACGCCATCCGCGAACTCAACAACCGCACGTTCCGCCACCTGCATAAGCTGTCGCTGCGCTTTCATCTCGAGCGGCGAACCGGCGGTCTCTCGCGCGTCATCGAGCGCGGCACGCGCGGCATCGACCTGATCATACGCATGGGCGTCATGCAGCTCGCGCCAACTATCGTCGAGATGGTGCTCGTTGCCGCCCTGCTGATCTTCTACTTCAATTGGTTCTACGTCCTGATCCTCGTTGCGACCATCGCGGCCTACATGTGGTTCACTTTCTGGGCTTCCGAGCGGCGCATCGCCATCCGCCGCGAGATGAACGAGAGCGACACCGAGGCCAACACCAAGGCCGTCGACAGCCTGTTGAACTACGAAACGGTCAAATATTTCGGCAACGACGAGGCGGAAGCACGTCGCTTCGACGCGTCCATGGCCCGCTACGAGCGCGCCGCCGTCAAGACCTATTACTCGCTCGGCGTCTTGAACTCCGGCCAGGCCGCGATCTTCACCGTCGGCATGACGCTTGTCATGTGGCTTGCCGCGCGCGGCGTCATGGAAGGTACGCACACAGTCGGCGACTTCGTGCTGATCAACGCTGTGATGATCCAGCTCTACCAGCCCCTGAATTTCATGGGCATGGTCTATCGCGAGATCAAGCAGGGCCTTGTCGACCTCGAGACCATGTTCGCGCTTTTGGGCGAGAAGCCGGAGGTCGAGGACAAGCTCGGCGCCAAGCCGCTCATCGTCAGCGAAGGTACGGTGCGCTTCGAGAACGTGTCGTTCTCCTATGACGCTGCACGCCCGATCCTGCACGACATCTCGTTCGAGGTGCCCGCGGGCAAGATGGTGGCCCTCGTCGGCCCGTCGGGCGCCGGCAAGTCCACGATCTCGCGCATCCTGTTCCGCTTCTACGACATCGACGCTGGACGCGTGACCATCGACGGCCAGGACATTCGCGACGTGACGCAGCATTCGCTGCGCCAGGCCATCGGCGTGGTGCCGCAGGACACCGTGCTGTTCAACGACACGATCCTCTACAACATTCGCTACGGCCGCCCCGATGCCACTGACGCCGAAGTGCATGAGGCCGCGCGTCTCGCGCAGATCGACCGCTTCATCGCCGCACTGCCCGAGGGCTATAGGACGATGGTTGGCGAGCGGGGCTTGAAGCTTTCGGGCGGCGAGAAGCAGCGCGTCGCCATTGCACGCACGATCCTCAAGGGGCCGCCGATCCTGATGCTCGACGAGGCGACGAGCGCTCTCGACAGCCACACCGAGAAGGAGATCCAGGACGCGCTTGACGGCGTTGCCGCCAACCGCACGACCCTCGTCATCGCACATCGGCTCTCGACTATCGTGCACGCCGACAGCATCATCGTGCTCGACAAGGGCCGGCTCGTGGAGCAGGGCACGCACGCCGAGCTGATCGCCAAGGGCGGGCTCTACGCCAGCCTCTGGAGCCGTCAGCGCCAAGCCGAGAAGGCCCGCGAGGAGCTGGCCGCCGCGCTCGAAGCAGGCTCCGGCGCCTCGCCCGTCGAGCCGAAGGATGGCGTGCTCGCCGTAGAGGAGCGCCAAGCGAGCGCGCCCGGCGAGCCCCCGCAGTCGTTCTAGGACGCGCCGCTCACCAAGAAAGCTGACGCATGGCCGCGATCGGCGGCGCGGCAATGTCGGTAAAAAGCTCTTTGAGCGCCGCGCTCGTAAGCTCGCCTGAGACGTGTACGCCGCTGGCGATGAATACGCTGTCGAGCCCCGCGGCCGCCGCTCCCTTTATGTCGGTTCGCACGCCGTCGCCGATGCAGAGCACACGTTCGCGCGCGACCGGCGTGCCTCTCAGCGTCTCCAGCATCTCGAAGGCCATGTCGTAGACTGGAAGATACGGCTTGCCCGCATAGGCAACGCTGCCACCGAGCTCCACGTACTCGGCCGCGAGCGCGCCGGCGCAGTAGACGATTTTGTCGCCGCGCTCGACGGTGATGTCCGGATTGGCGCACGTCATCGGCACCTGACGGTCCGCGAGCTCCGCGAGCAGCGTCGCGTAATCATCCGGCGTCTCGATCTCATCGTCGAACAGGCCCGTGCACGAGGCAACATCGGCCTCGCGCGCCGCCCCGACAAGCGTGACGTCGAGCCCCTCGTAAAGGGGGAGGTCGCGCTCCGGGCCAAGGTGAAAGACACGCTGTCCTGCATAGGCGCCAATGAGCGCGCGTGCCGCATCGCCGGAAGTGAGGATCGCGTCCCACGCGAAACGCGGCACGCCGATGCGGTCGAGCTGAGCGGCAACGCTGGCCGCCGGACGCGGTGCGTTGGAGAGCAGAAGCACCGTGCCGCCTGACAGGCGAAAGCGCGTGCAGGCTTCGCAAGCCTCCGTGAACGGCTCGACGCCGTTGTGCATCACGCCCCAGATGTCGGTCAGCCACACCTCACGCCCCGGCGCGAGGTCGGCAATCGAGTTTAGGATGGGGATAGGCTGCGGAGAGGCTTGAGGCGAGGTCATGCCGCCATGCGTACTGGCTCGGCGGCGGGAGGGCAAGCGCCGGCGCCGGCGCTTGCCCGAAGCGATACCTTAAGCCGCGACCGTGGTGCCGCGCGAGGTTCGGCTGTTCACTACGTCGGCGCGGACAGGGCGCGCGCCGCCGAAGAGCTGCCCCTGGCCGAGCAGCACGCCGAAGCCAAACACGCGCGCCAGTTGCTCGTCGTTGTCGATGCGCTCGACCACCAGCGTCAGCCCGTGACGGGCTAGGTGGCGGCACACGTCGCTCGAAGGCAGGAAGCCACTCGGCGCCCTTAGCCCATCGAGGAACACGGCCGCGTCGAGCTTCGCGAACACGAAGCCCTGCTCTGCCAGCGCCTCGAAATCCATGTCGAGGTCGGTGAGGTGCGTGATGGCGAAACGGAAACCGAGTGCGCGCATGTCGGCGAGCGAGTCCCACTCCGGCGTCGAGAAGCCGCGCACGTCGCTCTGCGTGAACGAGAGCACGAGCTGCGAGGCGAGCTGTGCACGCTGATGCAGCGTCTCGGCCAGCTCGCCGAGGAAGTGCTCGTCGGCCACAGACTCGCCGCTGAAGGCCGAGAACACCGAGCCGCCCTTGCCGCGCTCCTCGAGGCGCCGCGCAACCGCTGCTGTCCGCGTCACGCGCACGCCGTCGAACAGCGGAAGTAGGCCGGTGCCGCGCAGATCCGGGCCGTTGGCCGAGACCTCGAGCGGGTTGCCGTCGGCGTCGCGCAGGCGGACGCTGACCTCATAATGGCGTGTCTGCTGGTCCTCAAGGCCGAGGATCGGCTCGAGCGACACGTCGATGCGACCGGCGGAGATGGCATCGGCCATGAGACGCGCGCGCGCATCCGCAGCCGAGCGGGCCTGCTGAGGCGAGGCCCCGCGCACGAACGGCGGCAGCGGCGGCGGCTCGGGCGCGGCCTGCGGAGTGGGCACTGCGACATCCGTCGCGCCGCCGAACGCCGCGCGCATGCTGCCGGCGGTCATGCGCAGCGCGTCGATTGAACGCTCAATCGAGGCTTCGTGCGCAGGAGCACCGGTGGGCTCGGGAAGCGGCGGCGGCACGGCGCCAGCCTTCGCCGGTCCCGTATTCTGCGAGCTCTGGCCCTGCGTGCGGCCCTGCTCGGCGGCGTTGACCTCTTCTAGGAGGCGCTTGATGGCATCCTGGATCACTTCCACGTCGGCCTCGCGCGGAGCCGAAGACTTGGGTGGCGCCGGAGGACGGGCCGCCGGTGCGGCGCCACGCGGCGCTCCCGGGCCGGGCAGCGCCGGCTCGATGGGTGGCGTCGGCGTGGATGCCCGGCCGGCCACGAACGGAGGCAGCTTCTGGCCAACGGCAGGAGGAGGTGCGCCAGCGGGCGGATTGGCGTTCGGCGCCGGGCGGAACGACCAGAGATCCTGCAGGTCCTCCTGCGGCGGAGGTGCCTTGGCTGCACGCGGAGGCGCGCCGGAGGGAAGCGGCGGCGGGGCCGCACGCTCATGATGCGGCGGAGCCGCACGTTCAGGTTGACGCGAAGCAGTCGGCGGCTGAGCGCGTTCGCCCTGCCGCGGGCCGGCCTGCGGCGGATGAGGTGGCATGGGCGGCAGGCCGGGGTTCGGCCGCGTCCCGAACGGTGGCGCCGGAGGAGCCCCTGCGGCGGGTGCCTTGGCTGGAATCGGCGGAGGCATCGGGGAGGCCGCTTTCCTTACGTCCTGCGTGCGCGTGGCCAGAGCCGGGCCAGATGCCCGCGCCTCACGTGCCGTCGCCGGCTTGAGAGCGTTGCGTTCGCGGCGCCAGAGGAACGTATGAACCGTCAGCAGCAAGAGGTATGCTGAAAGCGCCGCCGTTGCGGCCACCGGCCCTGGCATCCCCGCATGCTGGTGCAGTGCAACCGCGCTGGCGGCGGCGACCAAGCCCATGGCCACCACCACGACGGTTT